>CANOBT010000035.1 GCA_947564305.1 uncultured Lachnospiraceae bacterium
TGTCTTTTTGTATTTTTTTAGTCATTTTTCACAACAAAATATAATTTATCAAACACATTTCACAACCTCAGCTTGTAAAACATGGCATTCTATTGTATAATATTTAACAAGGGAGGCGGGCGTCAACACGTTTTCGGAGAAGGAGAAATATATTATGGGAAAAAGAGAGAACGCAGAAATCATTAACGAAGGGGAATGGGCAAAGCAGCAATTTGAATCTAAGTTTAAAAATGAATTGGAGATGGCCGGCTTCAAGATCGTGAAGGGGTCAGGAAAATGGGGAAAAAGCGCCAAGATGGTTGTCCGGGATAAAAAGGGCTTTGACCGTATGGCTTCCGGCGAAAACGGTGAGATCGGATATAGTTTTATTGCTGAATGTGTACGGCTGCTCAACCGGCATAAAGCGGTGTTAGAGCTGGAAAAACTTTACCCGAAGATGGCTGCATTGGGCTGGCACTGTGATCCGGTATTTGATATGGTAAAGTCATTCACCCTGATCATGCACGATGGAATCGAGAGGTCGGTTCCTCTCACACAGCTCAGCGTTCATAAACTGGAGGAGGAATTGGAAATCCGGGAGCGTGAAGTGAAAGTGGTAGAAATTTACCCGCAAATTGCAGAACTGGACTGGGATATTGATTTTACATCGCATACGGTGCGGATGGAAGATGATAATCATGGGTATGGGATTCAGGGGAAGAAATATATTGTATTTGATTATTGGAAGAAAGATGATTTTGATGAAATGATGACGCATGTCGAAAAGCTTCTGGGAATGATGGAGTAAGCGCGATTACAAGAGATTATAAAGATTCCCTGGGTAAGTCCCTGCGGATAAGATTTAAGAGTCTACGCCGCTGCCTTTGCCGTATATCAGCGAAGGCAGCGGCGTATCATTTTCACTCCAAAACTTCTATTCTGATTTACAGGACAATACTTTTGCAATTCCTGCTTCATCCGGATTCATGACAATTCCCTTATCGGTGATGATTGCCGTAATCAATTCATGAGGTGCAACGTCAAATGCCGGATTGTAGACCTTCACGCCCTCCGGAGCCGTGCGCTTTCCGAATCCACAAGCCACCTCTTCTGAGTCACGCTCTTCAATCGGAATATCATCCCCGGTAGCCGTATTGACATCAATTGTGGACACCGGACCTGCCACATAGAATGGTATCTTATGATGTTTTGCAAGGACTGCAACGGAATAGGTGCCGATTTTATTTGCCGCATCGCCGTTTGCCGCCACTCTGTCGCATCCCACAATAACCGCATCAATCTTTCCCTGCTTCATCAGCATACCTGCCATATTATCTGTAATGACCGTTACATCCACTCCTGCCTGTTGAAGCTCCCATGCTGTCAGGCGTGCGCCTTGCAAAAGCGGCCTTGTCTCGTCTGCATAGACTTTGAAGTTAATTCCTCGTTCCTTTCCCAACAGCATCGGAGCCAGGGCGGTTCCGTAATGAACTGTCGCAAGGCCGCCTGCATTGCAGTGAGTTAGAAGGGTCATGCCGTCTTTCAAAAGCGTCAGCGCATTTTCACCGATTGCAATACATGCGTTTTCTTCATATTTTTCAATGGCTTTCGCCTGCTCCTCCAAAGCCTTCTGAGTAGCTGCATTGTCATCATTTCTATGGCTTTCACCTGTTTCTTTCATCCGATCCAGCGCCCAGAACAGATTCACCGCCGTGGGTCTTGAGGTCGCCAAATATTCAATGACCTTTTGCAGCTCTGCATGGTAGCTATCCACAGACTTGTCTACATGCTCCTGCATGGCAACAGCGACTCCATACCCTGCAGCCACTCCGATTGCCGGCGCACCGCGGACACACAGCATTTTAATGGCGTCCCACATCTGCTGTGCGGTACGAATCTCCATAAACGTGACCTCCGATGGGAGTAATGTCTGATCCAAGATTTTTACATAATCGCCCATCCACTCTACTGGTTTAATTGTTTTTCCCATATTTGATTCCCTGTCCTTTCTTTTACTAAAATCAGTTTCTTCTCTTATAAACATACTGGTTATTTCTATTACTGCGTAAGCTGTCCCTCAGAAATCATCTCATAACTTCCCAAGCCCTTCCGGAGATTTTGAATTTCTCGCAAACAAAACCAATGCGATTAAAGTCACCAGATAAGGCAGCATCTGCATCAACTGCGACGGCAAATTTAAACCGGTTAAAGAATACCGCAGCGTCTGCACGACAGCGAAGAATACGGCTGCCAAGGCGCCGCCCAGCGGAGTCCAACCGCCGAAAATGTTTGCTGCCACTCCCATATAGCCTCTGCCCGCCACCATATCCGTCACGAACAAGTTTCCATACCCAATGGACAGATACGCACCGCCGATTGCAGATAAAATTCCGCAGACAACCATTGCACCCATTTTATATTGATTTGTATTGATTCCGCATGTCTGTAATCCCAATGGGAAGTCCCCGGTCATACGAAGCCGCAGGCCATATTTCGTCTTATAAATAAAAAACCACATTCCAACGACAAGCGCTACTGTAATCGGAACGAACCAGGAAATTCCTGCATTTCCGCCAAAAATCTTAGACAAATCGATGGATGCCATAGATATTACGGTTTCGCTTGCGCCCTCTCTTCCCCAAATCTGCTGTGTAATCATAGGCGTGATTCCTGCCGCAAAAAAGTTGATTGCCACACCTACCACTACCTGCTGACCACGCAGAATGACGGTAAATAATCCGTATACCAATCCGACCACAATTCCGCTCAGTATTGCAAGCAGAAGTCCAATCAAGGGGCTTTCTGTAAAATAGCATCCTGCCACGGCAAAAAATGCCCCAAAAATCATCATTCCTTCCACACCAAGGCAGATAACACCGGCACGCTCTGCAATCATTGCCGCCTCCGCCGCCAAAACAAGAGGAACTGCCAGATTTATTGCCAAAAAGATAAAATCAATGATAGGTCGCATTACTTTTCGCCCCCCTTTGCTTTTTTCGTTTTCCTACGTTTTGTAAAGACTTCAACGAGATACGGAGTCGCCACGAACAAGACAATAATCCCCTGGATAACCATAAACATCTTGCTCGAAACGCCCATCTCCCGTCCCAGTGTCAAGGAACCTGCATTTAGAATTCCAAAAATAATAGATACTGCCACTACGGCAAATGGGTTGTAGCCTGCCAGCGCTGCAATAGCCACGCCGGTAAATCCGATATCGTTAGAAAACCCTTCCGTAAATCGGCCATATTTTCCGATAATCTCTGTGGAACCCACCAGGCCGGCGATTGCACCCGAACAGCACATCGATAAAATCATATATTTATTGCACTGGATTCCATTTGCTAACGCTGCTTTTGGGTTGGAGCCAACACTTTGCAATTTGTAGCCAAATGTTGTATATCGGAATATAAACCAAATCAGAATTGCCACACCAAGCGCAATGAAGAGCGCCACCGTAATCTGTGTCCGGGGAATAATCCGTTTCAGTTGAGCGTTTTCCGGTATTCTGACCGTCTGATTCAGCGCGGCATCCGGGTCTTTCAAAGGGGAAGCCGCCAGATATGAGGTAAATAAAATGGCAATATAGTTCAACATCAACGCTACCACCACTTCGTTGGTTCCCCATTTCGCTTTCAATATTCCTACAATGCCGCCCCACGCCATTCCACCGAGCATGGATACTACCAATACAAGAAGCAGCATCAAAAACCGATTGGAGATCGGCAGAAAAAGCGCGCATACGGTGCCAAGCATCCCGCCGATATATAACTGTCCTTCTACACCCAGATTCAAAATTCCTGCTTTTCCAGCAATCGAGACTGCCAGTCCTGCAAGCATCAAAGGGATACTATTTGCCAGTGCATTGCCCATAGTACTTGTAGTCTTGAACGTCCCCAGAAGAATTAATTGATACGCCTTGATCGGGTCATATCCCAATACCGCCAGCAAAATCCCGCTGAAAACCATCGCGGCTGCAAACGTAATCACAGGAAATACTATTTTTTTCACATTGCTTTTTATCTTATCTTTCATTTTGCCGTATCCTCCTCATTCACAGTCTGCGCCGCAGAGGAATTTTCTAAATGTTTGCCTGCCATCAAAAGTCCCAGGCTTTCTCTCGTAAAGGAAGCGTTCACGTCCTCCGCCATGACTTCCCCGTCATACAGCACCAAGATTTTGTCACTGAGCTCTGTAATCTCACTCAGCTCCGCACTGATCAGAATGATAGCGTTCCCCTTATCCCGCTCCTTTAACAAGGTGGTATGTACGAACTCAATCGCCCCAATATCCAGTCCGCGTGTAGGCTGTCCTGCAATAATTAACTTGGGCTCCTGGCTGATCTCCCGGCTTAAAACCATTTTCTGCTGATTTCCTCCGGAAAGATTGCGAATCCGCTCCATAGCGCCGGATGTACGCACATCATATGCCTCAATGCACTCTTCTGTATATTTGCTTAATTTCTTATTCCGAATCAGGCCATGAGACTGAAATTCTTCTCTGCTGTGATTTCCCAGTAAATAGTTGAACGTCAATGTTTGTTCATCCATTACAGCATATACCAAACGGTCAGAAGGAATATAAGCCAGTCCCGCCATCTTCCGTTCCAGGACTGAACTCTGAGACATATCTTGTCCCATAAATTCCAGACGGCAGCTTTTTTGTTTTAAAATTCCTACAATCAACTGTTCCAGTTCCTGCTGTCCATTGCCATCCACACCGGCAATTCCAAGTACTTCACCGGCATGTACCTCGAAAGATACCGGCTGTTTTCCTTCTTTGAGCTGCGCGTCCGATATCTTTAAAATTGTTTCTCCCGGCTCGTATTTTTTTCTCTCAAAGCCTCCGAAACGAGTTTCTTTTCCGACCATCTCATACGCCAATTTTTCTGGTGTAGAGTTCTGATTCGCCGTCTCATATACGACTTTCCCTCGACGAAGTACGGTAATCTGATCTCCAATCTTTAAAGTTTCATTTAACTTATGCGAAATAAACAGAATCGTCTTACCGTCCTTCTTTAATCCCAAAATAATATCCATCAGATGATCTGCTTCCTGTGGTGTCAGCACTGCGGTCGGTTCGTCAAATATAATCAAATCCGCGCCTCGGTAAAGCACCTTCAAAATCTCTACCTTCTGCTTGGTTCCCACCGACAGGTCACGGATACGATCATCCAGATTTACCTGAAACTGATACTGATCAATAATCTGCTGAAGAAATCTGCGTTGTTCTCCGGTTTTCAGAACCATTCCGCATTTTTCCTCTCCTACAATGATATTTTCTAACACCGTATTTTGATTAAAAAGCATAAAGTGCTGATGCACCATTCCAATCCTATACTTCATTGCATCCTTTGGATTGTCAATCTTTGCTTTTTCTCCGTTGACGAATATCTCTCCCTCTTCGGGTTTATAAAGCCCGCTGATCACATTCATCAGCGTCGTTTTTCCGCATCCGTTTTCTCCTAAAATACAGTGGATGGAGCCTTTTTTTACTGTCAGGCTAATATCATTATTCGCTGCAATTTTCCCAAATATTTTTGTAATATGACTAAGCTGAAGAGCTGTTTCCATGGTATCTCCTTTGCTGGTAAACCTTTCGGAATCACAAGAAAACATGAAATGCCAATTATTTCCTCATACTTCCTGTTTATGAAAGAAGAAGGCACAATACTACACAGTGCCTTCTCACAAGTGTCAAACCAAACTCTTTACTTCTTTGTATAAGACGCAGAGAATCCGTCAATGTCCGCAACCTTGCTGGGCACCTCGATATCTCCATTGATAATCATTTCTTTGATTTCCTCCATCGTATCTTTTACAGTCTGCGGCACCTCTACATTGCTGTCGTCAAATGTATAGCTTACTCCGCCTTCCTTCAATCCCATAGACATTACTTCTCCGCCTTTGAAATTACCATTTAACGCATCTTCAATTGCAGTATAAACAAACTCATCCACCATTTTCAATGTACTCATACCAATGACGTCCGGATTCAAATAATTCTGATTATCATCCAGACCAATTGCCATAAACTGGTTATCCTCTGCAGTCTTGAATACACCAAGTCCCGCGCCTGCCGCCACATGATAAATAATATCCGCGCCATTGTTATACATGGTCTCTGCAATCGCCTGTGCCGCTGCGGTGTCGGAGAAATCGCCTACATAGTCCACCATAACTTCCACTTCCGGGTCAATGAATTTTGCTCCGCAGGTATAGCCTGCCACATGACGATTTGGAACATCCGCATCCAAAGCCGGTACGATTCCGATCACCTTCTTGTCATCATTCAGAAGCGGATTTGTCTCCTGCTGCATCAATGCCGCAAAGCAGCCTGCGAGAAATGCGGACTCATTTTCTCTTGCAATATAAGATTCTACGTTATCCTGACCTGCATCTGTATCAATCAATGCATAATTCTGGTCTGGGTAGTTCGGAGCTACTGCTGCAATCGCATCCAATGGTTCATAGGTCAATCCGATAATCAAATCGTAATCTCCCTCTGCTGACATTTCTTCAAATGCCTGTTCTGTGTCAGACAAGCTGGTAGGCTCAACTTCAACCAGTTGAATACCGAGTTCCTCCTCGGCTCTCTTTGCCCCCTTATACGCGGAATCATTAAAGGACAAGTCTCCTTTTCCGGTTACCGTATAGATAATCGCAACTTTTCCGCCTTTGCCTGCGTCTCCGCCGGTATCTGCGGTGCTGTCTGTATCGCCTGCGTCATCTGCGCCGTCTGCTTCTTTCGCGCTGCCTGTGTCACCTGAACCGGAACCACCGCCGCATGCTGTCATTCCCAATACCATCGCGCCAGCCAGCGCTGCTGCCAGCCATTTTCTCCATAGCTTCTTTCTCATAAAAATTTCCTCTCTTTCTTAACGTTCACTACTTTCTGCTTTTTGTTTTTGCTTGATATCACTTTTTAAAAGCAGATTTTTTCATTGCTTTGAATTGTATGCTGCTTTTTTGCTTATTTGTGTTGATTTTTGACGTTTTTTGTGACTTAATATGCAGTAACCTCTCCTGTCAATGCCTCGATATACTCGGCAGCCTCCGGAAACTGTTTTTTTAGCTCCGATGCATTCCCGTGTTCATAACAGCCCGGCGAAAAGCAGGGACACATCATGGTTGACATCAGAGCCCATCTTCCGCCGGGTTTTACCCGCGAGCCCTGCCAGGAGCCTTCCGCCACCACATACTGCGGGCGCTCTCCCTGTCTCAGACTATCTCCAAGTACTACAATCTCTGTCGTACCATCCGCTTTCAGCTCGCACAGTTCCACCGGGTCCCCCATATAAAAATGATAGACCTCTTCACTGGTCAATCTGTGCATATGCGAAAATGAATTCGCCGTCAAAAAATAATAAATAGCCTGTGTATACGGCACATCTCCATCTTTTCGGCTGCTGAACCAGGTCTGCCTAAACATGCCGCCTTCTCCTTCTAAAGGTACCAGGCCAAGAAGTTCAATCACTTCCTCCGCTGTCATATCCTCGGTCAGTTTTTTGTTTTCCTTCATATGCGTCCTTTCATTTTCCTATGCTTTTCTTTCTCATTCAGGACTTTCATTCATCAGAAAATCTTACAATTTCCTTCCGTCTCCCGCCTACTCGCTGTTACAGCCAGCCTTTACCCACTTAGCATCCTGCATGGCGCTCTCATAAACCGCACAGCAGATTCCGCAAACGTCTGCTCCTTCACGAAAGTTCGGGTAATCCCCCTCTTTCCTGCCGCTGCGCACTGCTGCATAAAAGGAGCGCATCAACGTTGTAAAGGTATCTGAAAATCCATTTCCAAAGGCGAACACTTCCCGACGGATTCCCTCGCCTTTTTTCGCAATCTGGAGAACATTATTCTCCTCTTCATTCCACCACAGGCTGCCATTCTCGCAGGTAATCTCCAGACTCAGGTAATTCCCTCTGCCGGGAGACACTCCGGATAAAACCAGACTCCCAATGGCTCCATCTGCATAGCGGAGACTGATGATGGCCGCATCCTCAGATTCCACATGAATCTTCTCGCCTTCTACCTGAGAATCTGTTGGGTATGTAAAGCCGTCTTTTAGGATACGCTCCGGGTGGAACTTTCCAAACTGTGCGGATACAGACTCCACTTTCTGTCCGGAAATATACTGAACGATATCCAGCCAATGTGTGCCTGTTTCCGTCACCGTGCGCATACGACCTGCAGTCTTCGGGTTGTACCGCCAATCCAACGGGGCCGGAAATGCCGCAAATTCCTGCAGATAGCTTCCGTGAATCAGAACCGGACGCCCAAGCTCTCCTGACACCATAATCTCCCGCGCACGCTGACAGGCCATATGGTAACGGACATTGAGCATCAAGGCACAAACTTTATCTGTAGCCTGGTCCAGTTTCACAAGCTCTTCTGCCTCCTTCGCATCTAAGCACAGCGGCTTCTCACAAACCACATGCTTGCCGGCCATGAGCACACGGCGAATCAGATCCCCATGCGTGGTCGGCGGTGTACAGATATGGACGCTGTCAATGTCATCTTCAAGTGCAAGTGCAACGTCCTCACCCCACTTTGGTATTCCCCATTTTTCCGCAAATGCAGCCGCTTCTGCCTCCACCAGGCACACTACCACGGCAATCTCCACACCACATGCACGAATCGCTTCCGCATGCACGTCTCCTGCAAATCCTGCCCCGATAATTGCTGCTCTCAATTAGCACCACCTCCATAAGAATTAACATTTCTTCATAAATATAAAATCAGTAGGTTTCGATATCCCTATGCTAACATATTTATACCGAACCTGTCAATAATTTTGTTGATTTTTGTTGATTTTTGTTGATTTCAATGTTATAATCAAAAAAGCACTATAGTTTCAAAGCATTTCACAGTCTGGTTTTTCGGTTTCCGAGAGACTATAAAGACAAAAAGGAGGTGGTTGATTTGCCAGAAACGAACAGTTATGTAACCCTTGACCACTGCATCATTCTTACCGTCAATGAAACAAATGACTGTATCGCTGATGGAAGAATCGTTATCCATGGTCATACGATTGAAAGCCTTGGCACACCCGGGGAAGTGGAAGCCAAAGGCCAGGTATACGATTTGAAAGGCAGAATTGTCATGCCCGGTCTCATCAGCACGCATACTCACTCCCCTTCGGTTTTATTCCGGGGGCTTGCTGATGACAAGTATCTTCATGAGTGGCTGACAGAATACATGTGGCCGGCGGAAAAGCATTTGACGCATGAGCTTACCTACGCCGGTTCCCGGCTCGGCTACCTGGAGTATCTCAGCAACGGAATGACGACCAATGTGGATATGTGGTATTTTTCAGATGCAGTCTCACAGGCTGCCGAGGAATCCGGACTCCGCGCTGTCGTTTCATCCGCAGTGTTTGCCTTTCCTTCCCCGCAGTCAGAGCACTCTTTGCAGGATACTGCTGATTACCTTTCCCGCTTTCACTCCCGGTCGAAGGCTGCGGAAAAGGGTTCCCGTGTATACCCTTGTGTGGGTCCGCACGACATCTACAGTACCAACCCTCCGTTGCTGAAAGAATGCGTACAGCTCGCAAAGCAATATGATACGATGATTCATATGCACCTTTCAGAAACACAGCGGGATAATGCAGAAGCTTTCAGCCTTTACAACATGTCGCCTACCCAGGTTGCGGAGGAGGCGGGTATCTTTGAACGCCGTACTTTGTTTGCACATTGCATTTGTCTGTCGGAAGCGGATATGGATATCTTCCACAAATATCATGCTTCTGTCAGCTATAATCCGGTCACCAACCTGAAACTAAGCGAAGGCATCCTCCCTATTCCAAAGCTGAGAGAAAAGGGAATCAATGTAACGGTCGGAGTCGATGGAGCACAAAGCAACAACAGTCTGAATCTTCTCTCGGATATGAAAACCGGAATCTTGATTCAGAAAGTAACAGAAATGAATCCCTGCATTTTAAACGCAGTAGACGCCATCCGTATGGTCACCATCAACGGAGCGCGTGCCGTTGGAATGGAGCATATGATTGGAAGTCTGGAGGTCGGCAAGCGTGCCGATTTAATTACCATTGATATCGACACACCTGCAATGACACCGATTTTGCACAAGACAACGGAAAATATTTCTTCTCACATCATTTATACGGATACCTCTGTCAACGACGTCATGGTAGACGGAGAATTTTTGATGAAGGACAAGGAATGCTGCCGCATAGATGCCAGAGAAGTCATGCGCGAGGCACAAAAGGCAGCGGATTATATCACAAAAAAAATTGACAAAATTTAACAAATATCAGATAATACAGGAGGTAAAACTATGAAATCTGTTGATAAACAATCTGTAATCTCAAGCGAAATCCGTCAGTACTGTACAGGGCTTGTGCCAGGTGATGTCGGCAAATATGTCCTGCTTCCGGGCGACCCGGAGAGAAGCGACCGCGCCGCCAAATATCTGGACGACGTAAAATTCATCGGGATGCACCGTGAGCATCGTACATTTACCGGATATTACAAAGGAGTGAAGGTCTCCGTCACCTCTACAGGCCTTGGATGCCCTTCCGCCTCCATTGCCACCCAGGAATTAAGCAACATCGGTGCAGAGGTATTTGTCCGCATCGGCAGTTCCGCAGCCCTTAATCCGAAAATCAAGGTCGGCGACCTGCTGATCAGTACCGGATGTATGAAAAATGAAGGCACTTCCAGATTTTTCGTACCAGATTCTTTTCCGGCAATCCCTGACCTTGAGCTGACTTACATGCTTATCAGCCAGGCAAAGAAAACGCTGGCAGGAAGTCCGGTTTCCGTTCATGCCGGAATCGGCTCTACGGATGACTCTTTTTACGGTGAAACCCCGGAATTTATCGACCGCATATATAGCTATGGCTGCGTAAATCTGGATATGGAGGCTTCCGGTATCTTTACAGTTGCGAATAAGCTAGGCAAAAAAGCAGCGGCCATCTACAGTATTTCTTCTAATCTGAAAAGCGGAGAAATCTATTACGCAGACGGTACGAAAGAGGAAGATAATGTGAAGCTCGCCAACGGATGGGAGACTGAGATTCAAATTGCATTAGAGACATTTTACCAGTATGAGAATTTAAAAGAACATCTTGTGTAACTCTAAAAAAATGATTTAGGCAGGCATTTGTTCAGTTCTTTTAGGAGTTGCAGAAAATATGTATCAATTATTTTTCTACAACTTCTTACAGCAGGCCGGAAAGTGAGATTATGAAAAAAAGATCATTAATACCAGCAGAACGAAAGGAACAAATTCTCTCCATAATCCAAGAGGCTGGAAGTGTAACCGTAACGGAACTCAGCATGACATTCGGAGTCAGCGAGGAGACAATCCGCAGGGATTTGACTGAACTGGAAAAAGAAAATGGTATCACGAGGGTCTATGGCGGCGCTTATCTGGGCCAGACCGTGGGACAAGAGTTATCCTACAACATGCGCCGTGACATATACAGAAAAGAGAAAGCCTTGATTGCCTCTGCCGCTTTGCCTTTTGTGCAAAGCGGGGACACTGTTTTTCTCGATCCCAGTACAACATCTCTGGCTCTTGCCCAGAATTTCCGCAATATTAAGAACATTACGATTATCACGAATGCACTCTACATCGCAAATGCCGTTGCGGAATCTCCATTCGCACGAGTGATCTGCGCAGGCGGAGAACTTAATAATAAATATCAAACCTTTAATGGCTGTACAGCCCTTGACACATTGGATACCTACTACGCGGATAAGGCTTTTGTCTCCTGTACCGGTGTCAGTATGGAAGGCGGTCTGACCGATTCCAGCGAAGGCCAGGCACGTATTCGACAGAAAATGCTGCAGCATGCCAAACATAAGATTTTAATTGCAGATTACACAAAATTTGGAAAAACAACGTTGTCCGCTATCGTACCCCTTAGTATGATTAATTGTGTGATTTGTGACCAAAAGCTTTCAAATGAATGGATGGCATATTTTGAAAAGTATCATATCGAATTTGTTGACGGCTCTGCCAGGCAATAAAATGCACAGCCCCATTTGCGGAAAGTGAACCCGCAAATGGGGCTGTTAAAGTTGTATCTTATCAACACACCACTATACTCTCACAAAATGCATCACCCTGCTGACATAATCTCCCTCCTGGGGCTCTACCAACATTCCGGCATACATCAGCATTTGACCGCCAAACATCCTGTCGGTGCCTTGCAATTGATAGACTGCGTCAACATCCAGACCCTTAAGACGGATTTTCCTGCTTCTTACGTTGGCCCCTGCCAACACCTGAACATAAGTCACCACAGCCTCGCTCTGATCCCTTGCGGCAATCTCCCAACAGTCATACAAGTGATTTTCCTGCCAGGAAGCGATTCGATAATACTCACCCTCCCGGATAAGATGATTGTATTGATGGTATAAATCTACCTGTTGTTTTACTTTCTCTTTTTCTTCTGGGGAGAGCTTCGTAATGTCCAGCTCATATCCAAATGTTCCGGACAGCGCCACATGACCTCTGGTCTCGAAAGGCGTGCTGCGGCCCACAATATGGTTCGGACATGCGCTGACATGGGCGCCCATGCAGGATAATGGGTACAGGAGCGCGGTTCCCTCCTGGATGGCAAGCCGCTCTACTGCGTCCGTGTCGTCAGAGCACCAGATTTGAGGACTGTAATACAACATTCCGGGATCAAAGCGCCCGCCTCCGCCGGCGCAATTTTCCAACAGCAGATTTGGAAATTCATTGACCAGACGCTCCTGCAATTCATAGACCCCCAGGATATATCTGTGTGCCAGTTCTCCTTGACGCTCCGGCGGAAGGCTTGCACTTCCCAAATCAGTGAACTGCCGGTTCATATCCCATTTTACATAGGAGATGTCTGCACTTCGCAGAATCTTTGCCACACACTCATAGACATGGTCTACTACCTCCGGCCTGGATAAATCCAACACATACTGTGCGCGGCTCTGAACAGGTGTCCGCCCCGGCACCTGGATTGCCCAATCCGGGTGCGCGCGATACAGGTCTGAATCCGGCGACACCATTTCCGGCTCAAACCAGATACCAAAGGAAAGCCCTTCTGCCTTCACCCGTTCCACCAATGCCGTCAGGCCTCCCGGAAGCTTTTCTTCATTCACGATCCAATCCCCAAGAGAATTATCGTCCACATTCCGTTTCCCAAACCAGCCGTCATCCATGACCAGCATCTCAATCCCTGCTTCTTTTGCGTCTTTCGCAATTTCCACTAATTTGTCCGAGTCAAAATCAAAATAAGTGGCTTCCCAGTTGTTAATCAATACCGGACGTTTTTTATGGAGATACGGGCTGCGAATCAAATGCTCTCGATACAAATCGTGCAGCGTCCGACTCATTTTCCCAAGTCCCTGGTCCGAATATACACACACCACCTCCGGAGTCTGGAAGGACTCATTCGGATTTAGGACCCATTCAAAGCCTTCCGGATGGATACCCATAACCATCCTCACGGAATCATACTGGCTTTTCTGGCAGAGCGCCAGGAAATTACCGGAATATACAAAATGCATTGCATACACCTCGCCGGTATCCTGCGTGGTTCCCGAAGTCAATAGCGCCGCAAAGGGATGCTCCTGGTGGCTGGAGCAGCCGCGTACAGAAGACACCGCATGTTTTCCATAAGTCACCGGGCATTTTGTCATGTGCCTTTCTCTTGCCCATGAACCGGTCAACGTCAACATTTCAAAAGAATCATCATCCAAATCCATACAAGCGCTCAACACTCTCTCAATATATAAAGCCTCTGTTCCTTCATTTATGAGTCTCACACTTCGGATGACTGCATCAGAGTCCTCAAACAGACTGTAACACAGCACGGCTTTCAGACCAATATGCGCATCCTCGCAGGTGATTTCCAAAGTCTCGGCAGAAGCATTCTCGCCCGCAAACGTGGACGGCAGACCCGGAAGCTCTGGCTTTCCATCAATAATCTCATAGCCTGCATAGGTCAGTTCGCACACCCGGCAGCCCTGTGCCGTGCGTACGGACAGGCAGCTTTCCCGGTAGTCCCCTGTCCCGGATGTGGAATATTCATAAGGAAATGCATCTGCAAAGGCGGCCTTGTCCCGCTCATTCTGTGACGGCACGAAGGGCCTTTCGGCTGTCCGCAGCAATTCATAAGTGCCCTGGCAGTTGTCCAATTTTTTTCCATAATAAATATGGCCAATATACTTGCCATCCGCTATCCCGATTAAATAGCTTGTCGTTTTCGTATTCAATTGAAATATATTTGTGGCTTTATCAAATGTGATATTCATAAATCATTTCCTCCTATGGATATTCGCGTTACGCTTCTGTATAGAGAAAACCTGCCGCTGGCAGGTTTTCCACTTACAGCTCTATATCAGGCTCGCTGCTCCAATCATCCCGGCTTCATTGCCAAGGGCAGCAATCTCAATCTCCGGCAGTTCCCCTTTTTCACCGCCAAAACACCCTTCACTCATCATTTCCCGTAGAGGCGCCAGGAGCACGTCGCCCTGTCTGGAAATCCCGCCGCCTAAGAGTACAAGCTGAGGACGGAAGATATTCACAATATTGACGATACCGATTCCCAGCCTGCGAATATATGCATCCACAACCTTCTGCATCTCTTCGTCCCCTTCTGCGGCTGCCCGGAAGATTTCTTCCGGTGTACGCTCAATCCCTGCCGCCCGCTTCGCGTCCCGTTTTAACGCAGTCGCGGAGGCATAGGCTTCCAAACAGCCTTTCCGCCCGCAGGTACAGGGCTCCCCGTTTTCTATGATTACCATATGGCCAAATTCACTGCCGCCTTTGCCCTCGTAAATCTCGCCGTCCAGAATGATTCCGCTGCCTACTCCAGTTCCCAAGGTTAACATTACCACATCCTGGCATTCTTTTCCAGCCCCTGCGTAAGCTTCTCCAAGGGCCGCACAGTCTGCATCATTTGCAATCTGCACCGGAATCGGAAGAAACTCACCCATTTCTTTTGCAAGAGGCACATTTTCCCAACGGATATTGTTGGAGTAGCGCACTACGCCTGTCTTTCGGATAACCGTTCCCGGCACCCCAATTCCGGCGCCCACACATTGATCCATGGCAATACCCTGAGAATCGAGAAGCTCCAACGCCTTTTCCCCGATTTCCCGGATAATCTCCTCCGCCGGGCGCTCCGCTGCGGTAGGCATGGTCGTCTGGACAATCAATTTCTGGTGGATGTCCACCAGTCCAATCTTCGTTTCGGTTCCTCCGATATCAATCCCAATCCGCACCGGAGCCGCTTTCTCACGGATGGTCGTGATCAACGCGTCGCAGGAGCCTTCAATCTGATAGGTTCCGCTGTCAGCAGACAAGAAGAAGCTGTCACCTTTTTGAAATTCCAGAGTTTCCCCTTGACTGGAAATGGTTCCGCAGCCGTCCAGCATCAGAATGCTTGCAAAGGAAGCATCAGAAACCGTTCCCTCCATCTTTTTCATGACATTCCCGTCCAGATTCAGTTTGTCCACGGTAAAATAATCGCAATCCGCCACATGGGGATAGCTGCTTTTATCTCGGACAATGGGCACACGGTTCGTGACGGCAAGAGCCTTTTCGATATGCAGGTCACGCTTCTTCCCGTCTTTTCCTACCCGCCCATAATCATATACCCGGTAGGTCACATTGGAATTCTGCTGAATCTCCGCAATCAAAATATCTTTTCCAATTGCATGGATAGTGCCGGATTCAATAAACAATACATCCCCTTTCTGGACAGGCACAGCATTCAGCACCTCCAGAAGCGTGTCCTCCTGAATCCGCCTGGAAAATTCTTCTTTGCTGACTTCCTTTTGAAAGCCATAGTAAAGAAATGCTTCTTTTCCGGCATCCATTACATACCACATTTCGGTCTTTCCATACTGCCCCTCGTTTTTCAGCGCATACCGGTTATCCGGGTGCACCTGAATAGACAGATTATCTTTTGCATCAATAAATTTTATCAGGATTGGAAAATCCCGGAACCGCCTGCAGTGTGTCCCCAGAACTTCCTTTCCTTTTTCATCAATATACCGCTGCAGGGTCTTTCCCGCATATTCTCCGTTGGATATGAAGGATGGCCCGTCAGGATGACAGGACAGTTCCCATGTCTCCGCCAAAACGTCTCCTTCATATTCTTTTCCATATTCCTCTGCCAGACGGTGTCCGCCCCAGAGGTAATCCTTACAGCTTGGTTTCAATTTCAAAATACTCACGGCTGTTCTCCTTAAATTCAACTATTATTAACGGCCGGGCAGTTTATAGCGTTTCTCCGTTTGTCCTGATTACATCCCGATACCAGAAAGCGGAATCCTTCCAAATCCGTTCCTGCGTCTGGTAATCCACGAACACCAGCCCGAACCGCTCCGCATACCCTCTTGCCCACTCAAAATTATCCATCAGCGACCACTGGAAATATCCACGAAGGTCGATTTCTTCCGCTGCACGTTTTAATTCTTTCAGGTATCTTGCCAGAAAATCAATCCGGGCCGGGTCGTGTACCTTTCCATCCAGCGATACTACATCCGCGCAGGACAGGCCATTTTCCGTAATATACATTGGTTTTCGATACCTCTCATACAAAAATTTCGGTCCCCAATACAAACATTTTGGCGTTACCGGCCAGTCCATAGCTGTCCTTGGAAATCCGGGCGCACGTTTCACAATTTCCGGTTTTCCATCCGCCCCCATGCGCACACAGCGCCCATTATAAATATTCTGTCCATACACATCAATGGGCTCCGAAATCAGTTTCATATCCTCCCCTGTTATATGGGGCAGATATTTTTCAAAACGGGTAAGCCCCTCTTCCGGATAATGCCCCAGAAGAACCGGGTCAGACCACCATGCTACATTCCATGTCCAATTCCTGTCATCCTCCGGCAAGGAAAACAAAAGCTTTCGCGCAGCCTCAATATCCGCTTCACTCTCCGTCTCCGGATAAACACTGGATGACGTCGGAGCATATCCAATCGTCAACGGCTGCTTTCCATGCTGACGCAGCATCTGCACGGCACGCCCATGCGCCTTCATTACATTGTGTGCCATTGCAAATGTGTCTTCCAGAGGAACTTTCACCCCCGGCGCATGTTCTCCTGTCAGAAATCCAAGCCCTACAAAGCACTGAGGTTCATTTAATGTGAAGAAATGGCTGACCCGGTCACTGAGCCTCTCTGCAATCAGCTTTGCATAGGCTCCGAACCATTCCACAATCTCCGGATTCATCCATCCGCCCCGCTTGTAAAGCTCGTATGGCAGTTCCCAGTGGTACAGAGTAATATATGGCTCAATTCCATTTTCCAACAGGGCATCCACCAGATTGCTGTAAAAGGCAATCCCGGCTTCATTAATTCGTCCAGTTCCCTCCGGGAGCACCCTGGACCAATCAATGGAAAAACGATATCCTTTCAATTCCATTTCTTTCATAAGGGCCACATCTTCCCGGAACCGGTGATAATGGTCACATGCTATATTTCCATTGTGGTCCTCGTAAATATGGCCCGGTTCTTTCGTATATACATCCCAAATGTGCTGACCTTTTCCATCTTCACAGGATGCGCCCTCAATCTGATAGGCACTGGTGGCAGCACCCCAGACAAAATTTTCTGTAAATCCCATATCTCTTTCCCCTTTCGCTGCAATTCCCGAAACCGTACATTTTACCGCACAGTTTCCTGCCATGATACTAGTATAAATGACATGAAATGTCACCTATACCAGACTTTTTACGATGCCAGTGCTTTTACACCTTCTGTCAGTTCGGCCAGTTTTTTCTCTGCCGTCTTCTCATCTGCGCCCCGCACACCGATATAGAACTTAATCTTCGGCTCTGTTCCCGACGGACGAATGCAGCACCACGCCCCCTCTTCCAATTCAAAATATAGTACGTTGGAATTTGGAAGCCCTGTGGTGGTTTTGGTTCCATTTACACAATCCAGAAGCACGTCTGCTTTGTAGTCCCGAAATTGGGTTACGGACAAACCGCCCACGGTTTTTGGCACATCCTCCCGGATTCCTTCCATCATCGCAGCAATTTTTTTCGCTCCGTCCTGCCCTTTCAGAGTCACGGTGCAAAGCCCTTCTTTGTAATATCCATAAATCTCGAACAGCTCTTTCATCTTGTCGCAAAGCGTAATCCCCTGGCTCTTACAAAAAGCCGCCACTTCACAGAGAGCCATCACAGCTACGACCGCGTCCTTGTCCCGTGCATGTGTCCCGACCAGACAACCGTAGCTTTCTTCATATCCAAATACATATTCGTGCTCATGATTCTGCTCGAAGAACTTAATCTGCTCTCCGATATATTTAAATCCGGTCAAAGTCTCAATTAAATCTACATGATAGGCTTTCGTGATTTCTTTTGACATCTTTCCGGAAACAATCGTGGTTACCACAGCGCCATTTTCCGGCAAGGTTCCCAGTGCTTTTCTCTGGGATAAAATGTATTCCAGAATCAGCATTCCAGACATATTTCCGGTAAAGCTCATGTACTCTCCGGTATGGCTGTCCTTGGCATAGACACCGAGGCGGTCTGCATCCGGGTCTGTAGCCAGCACAATATCTGCATCCACCTTTTTTGCCAATTCCAAGGCCATAGAAAATGCATTCTTGTCTTCTGGGTTTGGATAGGATACCGTAGGGAAATTACCGTCCGGCAATGCCTGTTCTTCTACCACGTACACATTGCTAAAGCCCAGTTCATCCAATACACGTCTCACCGGGAGATTGCCGGTTCCATGAAGCGGAGTATAAACAATCTTCAGATTTTTTCCCTCTTCTTCCATAATTTCCGGGTGGATTGCCAGCTTTTTCAACTCTGCCATGTATTTGTCATCCATGTCCGGACCAATGACCTGATAAAGTCCTTCTGCCTTCGCCGCTTCTAAATCTATCGTTTTAACCTGTCCATAATCTGTGATGGCATTGACTTCTCCGATAATCTCCTTATCCTTGGGGTAGGTAATCTGCGCGCCGTCTTCCCAATACACTTTGTAGCCGTTGTACTCCGGCGGATTGTGGCTGGCAGTGACTACGATGCCTGCTGTACATCCCAGTTCCCGCAGCGTAAAAGACAACATCGGCGTGGGGCGCAGGGATGGAAAAATGTATGCTTTGATTCCGTTTGCCGCAAGGCAGAGTGCGGCTTCCTCTGCAAATTCGGGTGACATATTACGGGAGTCAAAGGCAATGGCAACGCCCTTATCCTGAGCATTTTCTTTTAAAATAAAGTTAGCAAGCCCCTGAGTGGCTTTCCGTACAGTGTAGATGTTCATGCGGTTTGTACCAGCTCCGATAATGCCGCGTAAGCCGCCGGTGCCGAATTCCAGGTCACGGTAGAAACGCTCCTCGATTTCATTTTCATCCCCTGCGATTCCCCGCAGTTCCGCCTTTGTGTCTTCGTCAAAGTAAGAATCCTCCAACCAGAATTCATAGGTTTTTCTTGCATCCATTTTCATATCCTCCTTATTTGTAACCAATCTGCATTTACCGTATTTTACCATAGAAAGGTTTCTTACGTCATACCTTTTTCCTGTCATCAGGCAATGATGAATGCCATCAGGTAGAAAGGAACTTCGCCTTCTCCCTTCCCCGGCAAAACCTCAATCTCTAGTTTGTATTTTCTCCTGCTGCCATGGTGTAGGATCACCTGCAGATACTGACAATCTCCCCAATCCTCGTCAAACTCACCATCCAACAGCACTGCCGCTTCCTCGTCCCCGTCCAACACTGCCCAGGCAGAGAGCGCCGGCTTTGCCACTGATTTTCTATATTGAACAGCAATGCAGGATGCCTCTACTTCAACAGTAAGTCTGTCTCCCGCTTTCTTCCCAATCCATCCATTTTTAAATGCATCCAGATGTCCTTTCTTTTCCTCTGTGTCCGTGTGAAATCCATTCAGCTCCGGAGATATTTCACGGATAGTCAGCCGCCTTGCATGTTCATAGGCGTTGGCGGTCATTGGTATCGGAAGAATTTCTGTGGTATAGTTTTCTTTCCTTGTCTGCACTTCTTCTTTTACAGATTCAAGCAGTTTTATGATTTCCCCGGCTACAAGTCCATGCCCCATGTCATTGGGATGCAGGCCGTCGGGTGTCAGTTCTTCTCTTGCATAATCTCCTGCTTTCATCCTCTGATAGACTGTGTCCCGAATACTCACACAGGGAAGATGATACCATTTCCCTACCGCATTATGAAATCCCTGCGCATTCTCTCCGGTATCATAAAACACATTATTCAGCAGCACCACTGCGGGCTTAGACGGCCAGTTCAAGAGTCTGCGCACCACACCTTCATAAGTCTCCTGAAAAAACGGCTCCGCATCATCGTTGACACTAAAATCCACCACCACAAAATCAGGCTGGTACATCAGCACATCCGTCACAACACGGGTGGCCCCGTAATGGGAGGTTGTACCGCCAATGCCGCCATTTACATAATGGAACTCTGCCTCTGGGAACGTATCTTTCCACCATGAAAATACCCGGTATGCATAAGTATTTTCATGAGCGCTTGCACAGCTTCCCTGTGTGATGGAACCTCCCAGAAATCCTATCGTCAAATCCTCTCCCTGTACTGCGCGGTGCATACATGCCTTTAGCCTTGTAAAATCAGACTGATACATTTCCTACCATACCCCCAGGCTTTCAATATAAACCGCCAGTTCCTCCGCCATCTCTTCCGCTTCCGGAATCCGCAGGTGCCCCGGCGTGCCTTTTCCATTTCTATGGAACACATAATGGCTCACCTTTTCATCCTGTAATTCACGGCATACCTGCTCTATCGACTTATCCCACGCGACATCATGAGTAAGCAGCGTCGTACAGCAGATGATGTAGGCTTTGGGATACTGAGCCCTTAATTTTCGGATAAATGCCTGATACTGTTCTCTCCAGAACCATGCTTTTTCACAATCATAGTCTGCTTTCATATAATCCTGGGGATTGCTGTCATTCTGTCCGATTGCTACGACAACTACCTGGGGAGTGTATCGAGAAAAATCCCAATCCACCAGTTCTCCCCAATCCGGGTTATAATGAATTTTATTCCATGCGGTCTCCATTCCGATGTAATCCGGCGCATGGAACCATCCGGTCCCATCTAACAGTGCAATACCACCCTGAGCAATATCATGGATTTCTGCCCCTAACTTCCGCGCCGTCAGCCATGCGTAGGAATACCAACTATTGGAATATTCCCCGTTATGCTCCGGGTCTTCCCTTCCAATGAAATGCACCGCCTCTGACACCTCCCCGGCCGATACCGAATCCCCGTAGACTTCCATTCTTCGTTTCGGCCTGTCCGGCGGCATAAGAAGCCTGCTGCCCTCCGACAGTTCCAGAGCTTCGAGGATAAACTCATGGCACGCATCCATCCGCTTAAAAAGCAGAATATCATGCTCCTGGTCTTTTGTTTCATCCAAAAGAGTGAGCACCGTCTCCCCTTCGTCCTCTAGTTCAAAGCGCATCTGCGCTCCGTCCACAATAGCTCCGACCACGCTTTTCCAATAACAGCGCCGGTTCGTTATCCGGACTGTTGCCGACCTGCCGAAGAAGCGAAAGCGCAATGAGGATGCCGGAAATATAAATTCCGGTTTGGATGGATTCCTCCTGTCAATTCTTCCGGTGTAATATAATTCTTTCCTGTCCAGTTCTACCCGCATCTTGTTTCCTTTCCAGCTCTGCATTACTTCAAAATTTCCAGGTTTCTCCTGATCAGCTCACATCTCTGTTTCACACAATCCGGGGAACGCTTCGGGTCCTGAGGGGTCCGGAAGAGGTAATCTTCCATCTTGTCCACAGTCGTTGTCGCCACATGCATCCTGGTGTCACAGGACGCATAGTAAATATAAATGTCCCCGTTTTCTCTCGCAACCGCACCATTGGTAAACACCACATTGGAGACATCTCCAACCCGTTCTTCCCCAAACGGCACCAGAAACACCCCCGAAGGCTCTGCAATCACCTTGGAAGGGTCGCTTAAATCCGTGCCAAATACGTACAGCACATACCGAAGTCCTGCCGCCGTGTTTCTCACTCCATGGGCGATATTAATCCAGCACCTCTTCCCTTTGACAGGCACTGCCCCTGCCCCGTTTTTTGATTCTGTCAGGGTATGGTAAATTCGATGGCTGATAATTTTTTCCTCGTCGATCACCGCATGTTCTATATCTTCGCAAAGACCGAATCCAATCCCGCCGCCGCTTCCGGTTTCGATAAAGCCGTCCATCGGCCTGGTATAGAATGCATATTTTCCCTCAACAAATTCCGGATGCAGCACCACATTTCTCTGCTGAGGGGAATGCAGGGTCTTCAGATTATCCAGACGCTCCCATGTTTTCAGGTCATGAGTCCGAACAATCCCAGCCTCCGCCACCGCTGCCGACAAATCCGGATTTTCCTTATCCTTGCTCTCTGAGCAAAATACACCATAAATCCAACCATCCTCATGCTGCGTCAGACGCATATCATATACATTCGTCTCCTCCGGACAGGTATCCGGCAGTTCCACCGGATAATCCCAAAAACGGAATCCGTCAACCCCTGTCTCACTTTCTGCCACTGCAAAAAAGGATTTCCTATCATTTCCTTCCACTCTCACTACAAGATGATATTTCCCGTTTAAATAGATTGCGCCCGAGTTCATGACCGCATTGATGCCCAGCCGTTCCATAAAATATGGATTGGTTTCTTCATCTAAATCATACCTCCAGTGGACCGGCGCAAACTCCCTTGTCAAAACCGGATATTCATACCGGTCGTAGATTCCGTTATAATAATCACTCTTCTGATTCTTCCTGGCAATCAATTTCTCCACTTTTGCATTTTCAATCTTATACCGTTTGTGCAGCATTTGCGCTCTCCCTCCTTCTTATTACCTCAAAACACATTCTCCCGTTATGATAGGGGCATTTCCAGGGTTCTACGATGGGCTTCTGAAGCGTTTTCCCGTCTTTGTCTAATGCCCAGTACCACTCCGAACCTTCTCTGTCATCAATAAGATTCTGCCTGATATAATCCCAGATATCCTTTGCCGCCTCCAGATACTCCGCGTGTTCCGGTTTCTTCTGATATCCATTTAAAAATCCAACAACCGCCTCTGCCTGTACCCACCAGACACGGGTCGTATCCACAACACCGTTCTCAGCCTCATTTACAAGAGAATGGCCGGTATATGCCCTTTTGTAGATATTTTCTGTAATCTGTTCTGTGATTAGGGATATCCTTTTTGTCCATTCCTCATCCCCCAGTATTTCCAGTCCCCTGTCAACCAGCCACGCAGTCTCAATATCATGGCCGTAAGAATACAAGTCAATCAGAGAATGCCATGTTCTGTCAAAAAAAACTTCCTGACGCCCCAATTCTTTGTTATATACTTTATTTTCCATCAAATCCAGCATGTAACGAAGCCGCTGTGCCACTTCTTCCTCTTTTGCCACCCGGTACAATTCCGTATACGCCTCAAATACATGGAGAAGCGTGTTCATCGTTTTATCTGCCGATACGCCGTTCTCCGACAACTTATCATTTGCTTCCGGTTCGAACCGTACATTAAAAGATTCCAGATATCCATATTCATCCCTGCACTTTGTCTCAATCAGCTCATAAAGCTCTTTTGCCAGTTTGAGTGCATCCCCGTCCTTCGAAGCATCGTAGTAAGATGACAACGCATAGATAGCAAACGCCTGATTATAGGTATGCTTTGTCGTATCCTCCGGTGTTCCGTCATACAAGAGAGACCAATAGACTCCGCCATTTTTACGGTCCAGGCAATGCTCCTTCAAAAACCTGTATGCATGTCCCGCATAAGCAAGAAGCTCTTCCTCTCCCAAAAGCAGATACGCATTGGAGAAAAACCAAAGAATCCTGCTGTTTAGGATACACCCCTTTACCGCCTTTTTATCCAATTCGAGATCATATCCCAAAAATCCATAAAATCCTCCATACTCCTCATCCTTCAGCCGTTTCCAAAACGGTATCAGTTCTTTTATTAAATGTTCTCTGATTTCTTCTGCAAACATTTCCGCCACCTTCCCTCCAAATAGAGAAGGCATTGCAAAAGGATTCTATTCCGTTTATCACATATCAAACTATCAGAACGCCCTTTGTCAATGCCTCGTTTTTTCTATCGTTTCCCGATTTCCGTATCCGTCTCACTCACAACGCTATGTTCCTTAATATAAGACACGATATCATCTGCCTGAGTAAATGCAAGCCCTACATAAGTGTCTGCCGCTCCATAATAAATTGCAATTTTCCCGGACGCAGCGTCATGGATAGTCGCACAGGGGAATGTTACATTTGGCACAAATCCCCGTTCCTCATACCACTCCTCCGGTGTCAGAAGGAACGTATCGCAGCGATATTTCACAACAGATGGATTGTCAATATCCAGAATTGCACCGCCGATACTGTACACATAACCATTACAAGTCCCTGTCACTCCATGATAGAACAACAGCCAGCCCTCACTGGTCTCAATCGGCGCCGCACCGCCGCCTATTTTTAAGTTTTCCCACCAGTGTGCGCTTTTTCCCATCACATGACGGTGTTTTCCCCAGTAGACCATATCCGGGCTCTCTGAAAGAAAGATATCCCCGAACGGTGTATGGCCGCTGTCGCTTGGTCTGGACAGCATCAGGAAATTCCCGTTGACTTTCCTCGGAAACAGCACTGCATTCCTGTTGAAAGGAAGGAACGGATTCTCGACCCTTGTAAATGTCTGAAAATCTTTTGTCTTTGCCACTCCGATAGATGCCCCGTAGAAATCCTGGCACCAGATGATATAATAGGTATCTTCTACTTTTACCAGTCTGGGGTCATAGGCATATTTCGGCATAAAATCTCTGCCCTCTTCATCCTGAAAATGAATTTTGTTTTCCTCAAATTCCCAGTAAATTGCATCTTTACTTCTTCCCAGATAAATATATGGAATTCCGTTGGTCTGTTCCCCGCGGAACACACCGATAAATGCATCTTCATAAGGTATCACAGCACTGTTGAATATCCGCGCAACCCCTTTTGCAGGATTGCGCTCAATAATCGGATTTTCACTGTACCTCCATACCGGCATCCACGGCTTGCTGTCCTTAGGACGGTCCTGCCATGGCACGTTAGGCACATCAGGTCCAATAATCTTTACATTACCCATAAATAAATTTCCTCCATGTTATTTTCATCAGCCTTTTACAGCTCCCTGTGCCAGCCCGCCGTAAATCTGCTTCTGACAGAGGATAAAGATGATCAGTGCCGGAATCATCGTAATGATTACACCTGCACAGATATAGTTGTACTGATTTCCCAGCGGCCCGGTAAACTTAAACAAAGAGGTTGCCACCGTTACATAACGGTTCTTATCCTGCAGATACAGATTCGCCGTATAGTATTCGTTATAAGTTCCCACACCTTTTAAAATCATAACTGTCACAATCGCCGGTTTCAGAAGGGGCAGCAAAATCCGGAAAAACACTCCGAAATAGGTACACCCGTCCATAATTGCCGATTCATCCAATGATACCGGAAGGTTTTCAAAAAACTGGATGAATATGTAGATTGACATGACATCCGTACCGCACATCAGAATAATGTATCCCGGAAGGCTGTTGATCCAGCCCAAAGTATACATAATCTCATATACTGATACCTGCATCGCAATACCCGGAAGCAATGACGCGAACAGGAACAGATTCCGAATCAAGCCATTTCCTACGAATTTGAAACGATTTAATACATATGCCAGCATGGAACCGGTCAAAATAGAACCTACCAGTACACATACCAGGATGATTGCGGAATTCCGAAATGCGGTTCCCATGTTTGCTTCCTGCCAGCCCTCTATAAAGTTTGTAAAATAAGTCCAGCTCTGGGGCATATCCATAACATTCGTCGATGCATATTCTTCCGGTGTCTTAAATGCCGTAATTACACAGACAACAACCGGCAGTATAGAGATAAACGCTCCTAAAATCAGTGTAAAATACTTTACAACCGCCCAGACAATTTTTTTCATTTTTGCCTTTGACATAACTACCGGCCTCCTTTCGAACTCTGCACTGCTTTTGTTGCTTCCCAGCGCTCTTTTTCTATCTTTTTCTGTTTCCTCTGGTAGCGGATTGAATCTTTATCTCCCACACCCAGGAAGTAGGCTTCAATAAATTTCTGTATCAATGTTGCAATAAAGATCAGTACCAGCAGCACAATTGCCATAGCAGACGCAAGACCGACCTTTTGATTCTCATGTGCCAACTGGTTCATAACAACAAAGTAAGTACCAGTTCCGAAACTACCGTTTGTGATAACGTATGGAGGCTCAAATACACTGAGTGAACCGGTGATTGCAAGAATCATGTTCAATACAATGATTGTCTTAATGCTCGGGAAAATGATATAACGGAATTTCGCCCATCCATTTGCTCCGTCAATTGCCGCCGCTTCATATAGAGAATCATCCACAGACATGATTGCGCCGATAAACAGAACCATGTTCTGCCCCATATATCTCCACACGGAAGTCGCCGCAATGGAAATATTATTAATGTTCTTATCCTTCAGCCAGTACGGCAGTGATTCCAGGTTGAATCCTAACCACTGCAGCACGGTATCCAGTACAAATCCTCTTGTATAGAAGAATTTGAAAATGAAACCAACCGCAATACCGCATACCAGATACGGGAAGAACATAAAACCTTTGAAAAGTCCCCCCCCGTGTGTCTTAAAACTCAGCAGGGATGCAAACCAAAGCGCTATCGCAAGCTGAACGAAAGATGCAACAATATAATATCCGCTCAGCTTCAACGCCTGGAAGCAGTCCTCCCTGGAGAATACTTCTGCGTAATTGCGCAGTCCTATGAATTCCCTTGCCCCAATATATTTCATCTCATAAAAACTGAACTGGAACATTTTCAGAAACGGTATATAGGTAAATACTACTAACAGCAGCAGAGGAAACAACATGAATACGAAAATACATAATTTCCTATTTACCTTTCCGGTCTGTATCCATTTAACAAATGAAGTTTTTTCTTTACTCATAAGTTTCTCCTTTTTATGTATTGTACATTAATGAGTAATCCCATATTTCTCCTGTGCTGCGGTCCATGCCTCGTTCCATTCTGCAGACATTTCTTCCATTGACGGAGCTCCGTCCAATGCAGCCTCCAATACCTGTTTCGGGATTGCTCCGGATACGTTGATTCCCAACTCAGACTCGTTATTGACATCATCTCCAAGCGTCTCTTCACCTTCCGGAACCGGTACGTCAAACAGCAGGTCAATGCCCTCAAATGCAGATAAACTCTCTGGGAACGGTGCGTCTACGACTGCAGAGATTCCGCCCTCATCTGTTTCAAATCCAGACTCTTCTACCAGCCATTTGATATAAACCATCGCTGCCGTCTGCTCGTCCGCTGAACTGTTGCAGTTGATACCGTAGCAGTAGTCCGGTCCTGCGGATGCATACTGTTTTCCATCAACACTGATCGGGAAAGGCATGTAGGCAATATCATCGCCATTGTCTCCCGCTTCCTGCATCTGAAGGATTGACCAGGAGCCAAGCACCATACATCCAATCTCGCCATTGTTGATCATGCCCTTGCTGCCTTCCCAGTCTGTTGTGGTCGGATCTTCCTCGGTCAATCCTCTTGCAACTGCCTCATAGAGAATGTTGTATACTGCATAAGGACCTGTTCCGTCGCCGCGGTCTGCAAATGGATTTTCCCCTTTTACACGTCCTTCATGTGCAAAATCAGCTTCGCCTGTCGCACATCCGTCGATATATGCATCCCACGCGTTCATAGTCCAGTCTGCCGCAAAATTGGTATACATTGGAATGGCATCCGTGTTGTCTTTAATCTTCTGCAGCGCATCCAGAAATTCATCCGGTGTCTTTGGAAGCTCTGTTACACCTGCTTCTTCAAATACGGCTTTGTTGTATACGATTCCCTGTACATTTCCCATGGACGGCATTCCATACACCTTGCCTTCATAGGCACGTCCTGTCAGCATCAGGTACTTCTCTGATAAAGAGTCATAATCACCGAAGCATGTAAAATAATTTTCCAGCTCATCTTTGTCTACCGTGGTAGGCATCATACAGATGTCGCCCCAATCGCCGGTAGAAAGTCTTGTGGTCACATCGCCTGCGTAATCTGTGATTCCCTCATACTCAATGTTGATGTTGGGATACAGCTTCTGGAACTCATCAATATATCCCTGGAACCTGGTGTCAATTACATCAGTCTTATGGGTCAGGAACTTCAGGTCGGCAGAGAGATCAGTATAATCCTCACCCAACTTAATCTGGTCAATGGTCAGGTCAAGTTCTGTTTTCTCTCCTCCACCTTTGTTTCCTCCTCCACATGCCGTCATAGACAAAACCATGGCACCCGCCATTGTCACTGCCAGCATTCTCTGGACTGTTTGTTTTTTCATTACTTCTTCCTCCTTTTTTAATTAATTTTTAATTTTATTTAATATTATCATTAATCATTTTATTTTTCAACTATTTTCAAATCCGCTTCTATTTTTCTACTATTTTCACATTTTAAAGTTCGCTTTTTTGTGTATTTTTACTTCTATTTCGTAGAAATTAGGCGTTTTTATCAACTTAAACTTATTTTAATTTAATTAAAATAGTTTAATCTTAAATTAATATTTTCTATTGATTTTTTATACATTTTATTTTATTCTATAATAAAGTATATTTTTATTAACCATTTAAGTTCTATGGAGGTGTAATATGAATTTAAGTCCGGAAAACAAATTTTTTTCATTTATGTCATTGGTCGGCGACCTGGTCCTGCTGAATCTCCTTTTTATTGTAACCTCTCTTCCTATACTGACCTTCGGAGCCTCTTCCTGTGCGCTTTTTCTGTCAGTAAAGAAACGGATCTATGGCGAAGAATCCTACATTGTAAAAGACTATCTGAGTGCATGGAAAGAAAATCTGAAAGGAGGAATCTGCATCTGGAGCATTTTACTTACCGCCCTCGTCGGCATGGTATTTTTTACTTCTTATGTTGCATCGCATCTGACAAACCTTGCCGCCATTGTCCTGTATTCGTTTTTATTTATGTGGCTTTTCTTTACTTTGCTGTACGCATTTCCTCTGCAGGCAACGTTCATAAATACACCGCTGAGGATTCTGCTAAACAGCATCCTGACCGCACTCCGGCACCTTCCTTGGACTGTGGCCCTGTTTTTAACTACCTATGTTCCAATGATTCTTTCGCTCGCATTCCCAAGAGCAATTTCACTCAGTGTTGTTTATTGGTCTCTCATCGGATGTTCTTTATCTATGGTTTTTAGCTCGCTGATATTAAAACGAGTATTTGCGGTGTATCTTCCCAAAGAAGCTGAGGACGAGGATGAAACAGAATCAAATACCGAAATAGAAACTGACACAGAATAACAAACAAGAAGAGTGAAAAAAACTGCGCTGGCCGGGCACACTAAAAAAGCCCTGGAGAACCCGTCTGCTCCAGGGCTTAAATATACTATAATAATGTTTTTACACTACTCCGCTCCACAATCACACTGTCAATGTAGCGGATGCCAAACCGTTTTTCTTTTCCCTGCATCTTTCCGGTCAGAAGTTTCATCGCCGTCTCTGCCATCTGTTTCATATCTACATTATACGTGGTCAATTGTTCCGCAAAGCCGTGTCCAAATAAATAATTGTCATATGCAGCTATCGAAATATCTTCTGGGATACGGTAGCCTTTTTCCTTCAATATATCATAAAGGCGGCTCGCCGTCAGGTCACTGTTGCAGACAAAGGCCGTAGGCATAGGTTCAGGTAGTTCTACTTTGAGTTCCCCTGTCACCAGATCCCGGTCTTCCAAACACCAACCCTTTCGGAATGTGATTCCCGCTTCAAGAAGCGCTTTCCGATATCCATAATATCTGTCCATAATGTTCATGTTATCCCGCACAGAACCTACAAATGCAATATCCCGGTGTCCATGATCCAACAGATACCGGGTCACTTTATACATCCCCACATAATTATTGGACATCACCGCATCACAGGGAATATCACGCATACTGAAATCCAGAAGTACGATGGGAATCCCGGAAACAGATACCAGCTTACGGATATAATCCTTTTTCACCCATCCAATCACGATCAATCCGTCAATTGTTTTTCCCTGTACCATCTTGGGCAGTGTACCTTTTTCCTCATTTTCCTTTTCCAGAACTTCAAACATGGTAAGACTTTGGCTCTTCGAAGCAGCGCAGGCTACCTGTTGGTACAATGCCCAGTAAAAGGAAGCCCCCACCTCCAGATATTTATCAGCCACCACCACACCAATTCTGGCACTTTCCCCCGTCTTCTCATATTTAGACAGATTGTATCCCAGTTCCTTTGCAGTCTGAAAAACCTGTTCCCTCAGTTCCTCGCTGACTCCTTTTTTACCGGAAAGAGCATTGGAAACCGTAACCGTACTGACTTTCAACACACCGGCAATATCCTTTAATTTTATATTTCCCATATCAGCGCCTCCCCACTGTATTGCCCTGTATGATTTTTCCTTCCACAATCCGCACACCGGCAGGTTTTTTACGGCCCTCTAAACGCTTGAGCAACGTTTTCACACTAATGTGAGCAAGCACTTTCTCATCATTTTCATAGGTTGTCAGCTCCAACTCTGTCTGCACCTGTGAATAGTAGTGGTCAAAACCTACCACCGACACATCTTCCGGAACCCTTGCCCCGCGTTCCCGAAGTTTTTCAATCAGGATACAGGCGCTTTTGTCACAGTTGCATACAAAAGCATCCGGCAATTCTTCCGGCAGTTCCATATCTATTCTATAATCATAACCATCCTGTCGGCGGTCATGCAGCACATTCGTCTCCCTGACCTCAATCCCTCTTTTTTCCAGAGCTTTACAGTACCCCAGAAATCGGTCTGTAATACTCCCCGTTGCTCCGGGAGTCCCTACAAACATCAAATTTTTATGCCCGGCTTCCAACAGCAGCTCTGTCATCTGCTCCATCCCTCCATAGCTGTCCGTCACAACATATTCAATTCCTTCAAACACATCGTAACAATCCACACAGACTATCGGCACACTGCAGGCTTTCCTGAGTTCCGCAATATAATCCTTGTGCATCTCGCCGATCAGGATAATCCCTGCCACATCTCCCCCCGGAAATGCGGAGAAACCATGAAGCATTTTTTCCTGTCCTTCATTGACCACCTCCAACACAGACATACTGCCTCTTTTCGTCAATTCCCGTGCAACTCGTTTATATACGTCCATATAAAAGGAAGGAAATTCCTTTACATAACGCTCCGCAACTGCTATACCGATAATATACGACTCCTTCTTTTTCCTGGCGGTGTCCTCCGTATGATATCCCAGACGTTCAGCCGTCTCACAGATGCGGCTGCGCAAATCATCGCTGACTCCTTTTTTCCCTTTTAACGCATTGGACACCGTCACAATGCTGACACCAACCTCAGATGCTATATGCTCCAGCCGGACTTCTTTCCTCCGCTCCATGACAGTCCTCCTTTATCTTCCATGCGCTGTTTACTTAGCAGATAGAATATATTAGTTTATATGCTATCATTTTACTCTATTTTAATTAAATTTACAATTACTATTTTAAGTAAAAAACTAATCCCTCTTCTATTATTCTCTAATATTTTTTCCTAAACAAAAACCGGACCGGCTCTGAAAATCCCGCTTTCCAAAACCGTCCGGCAATTCTTTTTCTATTCTTTCATCTATCTTCTTCCATCATAAAATTCAGAAATCTTACTGCATTTTCCTGATTCGGCGCCCCCACAGCAACTGAGAGCACTGGTTTTTTAAGATAATTCTCCAATTCGGAAAACCTCTCGCTTCCTGAAATGTCAATCCCATATGGGAGCAATTCTCCCTGTCCGGTCTCACGATCCTCAAAAGACACATCCTCTGCCTCTTTATATCCGGCCGCAGATACATATTTCTCACCATACCGCGATGCGGATTCTTCATCTAAAAGAGCGTCCATGCTCTGGAAATACCCATAGCCTGCAAGCTCCTGATATGCATCCTCATCCGTAATGATAATATCAATCTGGTGATTATACATAAAAATCTGAAGCTTGTCCAATGCGCCTTCCTGCATATAAAACATATCATCCACAACTACCTGCTTCTTTTTGCCATCCGCCTGATACAGCCGGTTCAATTCCTCTATAAACTCTTGCTTTTCCTCTTCCTCCAACTGCTCATTGATCAAAGCGACATAAAGCACCGGATCATTCTTTGGCCTCACAACAGTCCAGATAAGATAGAATATCAACGCGGCCAGAAGCGATATAATTACAATCTTCAAAAGATAATAATCCAAAAAATACTGCTTCCTCTGAGCCGGATTCATCCTCTGCCACTTTTGCTTTTCTGTTTCTGCTTCCGTTTTCTGATAAATACTGGCATCATCATCCAGTGCTGTTTTTCTCATATTCCTCACCGCGCTTTATTTTTTAATCTGAATTTAACATTTAATTAAGTGCTTGTCAATAGGTGATGTTCTTTGTGCGGATGACATTATATTTGATAATGGACGTATTGATATATTCTTTGCCATACAATATCGGATTATCCTCCGAATCGTAATTAACCCCTTTTAACAGAAGCAGCGGCATATTTTTAATCCCTTTTTTATCCAAATAGTTCGATAAACCTTCTACATCAGCAGACATAACCGTATCAATCTCTACCTTGTCCCATACACACTTTTTTCCGGACATTTGATAAATATATTTAAAAACAGAGTCTTCATATTTGCTGAACTCCTCAAAGGATGCTTCTCCCCCCACTTGTGAAAGACCGAAATAGTCCCGACAAAACATACAGAACTGCCCATCTGCCAGAAAGATTTTTTCTGCTACCACAAGTTCTTCATTCTCTTCTAAATGGAGAAGCCTGCCGATGGAGGATTCATATGAAATTTTTTTAATCTCTCCCAGCTTCACCGATGGCTGGTATCCGCAGTTGCGTATCATCTGCGTGAATTCCATGCATGGATTGAAATGGACTTTAATATTTAAAGAATCAACATTTACAAAAGTTCCTTTTCCTTGTCTGCGGAAAACGACACCCTTGGCCGCCAGATCATTTAATGCCTGCCGGATTGTAATCCTACTGACGCCAATCATCTCGGCAAGGCGTTCTTCACGTGGTAATTTATTATTTTCTTGTAAATTCATAGAACGGATATATTTCTCAATCTCAATCACGGTCTGTTCAGACAGGGTCATCAGCTTATGGTTGGGCATATCCGAAGTCTCCTTTGCAGTAATTTTGCTTTTTTAGCAGCAGCTTCTAGCCGCTTTTTAAGCATAAATGATAGCCCAAAATCTGTCAATGCAAGGTTTTTATAAGTTTCAAAGCTCACCCCTGTTTTGTGCTATTTTCACAAATCTCCTCCTTGTTTTTTGTCAAAATTGTGCATTGATAATAATTTCCACATAAGATATACTGAGGAAGAATTAAATACTGTAATCGCTGATATGTATATACTGGGGATTGGCCCAGAGTTTCTACCGACTGCCGTAAGAGTTGACTACATAGATTTTATTATTGTAGTTAATTCTTTTTTTGTTCTTAATTTGTAAGGTGTTGACCTAAGGAGGTACGGCAATATGAAACAAAATTCATTTATTTTGAAAGGAAATATCTGTTATTCCGAAACGAAAGAGCATCTGTCCGTTACCGACCACGGATATCTGGTGTGCTGCCAGGGGCTTTCCCAGGGTGTCTATCCGGTGGTACCGGAAAAATATCAAAATCTGCCGGTAATTGATTATCAGGATATGCTCATAATCCCTGGCATGACCGACCTCCATGTCCATGCTCCTCAGTACCCCTTCCGGGGTCTGGGGATGGATTTGGAACTGCTGGAATGGTTGAATACGCATACATTTCCGGAAGAAAGCCGGTATGAAGACATAACATATGCCAGAGAAGCTTATCAGCAATTTGCCGATGACCTTCAGAAAAGCGCCTCTACTCGTGCCGTGGTCTTTGGGACTATCCATATTCCGGCCACGAACCTTTTAATGGAACTGTTGGATGCCACAGGCCTGAAATCCTACGTAGGCAAGGTCAATATGGATCAGAACTGCCCGGATTTCCTAAGAGAAAAGGATGCCAAAACTGCCATTGACGATACGGCCAAATGGATTCGTGAGGCAGCAGGCAGATATACAAATTCAAGCCCCATTATTACGCCTCGGTTTGCCCCGACCTGCAGCGACGCTTTACTGAATGGGTTAGGGGAACTGCAAAAAGAGTACGGGCTGCCAGTTCAGTCTCATCTATCAGAAAATTTATCAGAGATCAACTGGGTCAGTGAATTATTCCCCTGGTCCTCCTGTTACGGAGATGTGTATGAGCATTACGGCCTGTTCGGCGGCGAGGCAAAAACAATTATGGCTCACTGTGTTTACTCTTCGGATGATGAAGTGGCTTTGATGAAAAAGAATCAAGTATATGCAGCTCATTGCCCGCAATCGAACATCAATCTTTCTTCCGGAATCGCACCGATTCGCAGATATTTGGAAGAAGAAATTCCAATAGGACTTGGAACCGATATGGCCGGAGGTGCGAATATGTCCATGTTCCGGTGTATATCCGACGCAATTGGCGTTTCCAAGCTTTACTGGCGGCTTGTCGACCAGGGAAAGAAACCGCTGACCACGGAAGAGGCGTTTTTCCTGGCAACCAAAGGCGGCGGCTCCTTCTTCGGAAAGGTAGGCAGCTTCGAGGAAGGCTATGAACTGGATGCACTGATACTAGATGACAGTGGACTTCGCAGTACAAAAGGACTGACTACAAAAGAACGGTTAGAACGTTACATTTATCTTGCGGATGAAGGCGGACGACTAGCCGGGAAATATGTTGCAGGGGTAGAGATTTTTTAAGCTATACTTTACCGTTAACTGGAAATCTCTAAAAATATAAGCCATTACTGTGTCCCACCGAATGGTGTCTGTCCACAGTAATGGCTTTCTTTTATACTATCATATCAGAATATCTACGGCTGCCATGAAGAGAATGCGTATGTCATAACAAACAAGCTGATAACCAACAAAACATTTCCCGTCATAATAAGCGCCGGTACGGAACACAGGCAGGCCATAAATGAGCCGATTCCCATGATAATTATTCCGATTAGAGCTGCTAGTTTATATTTTCCCATAACTTATCTCCTTTTAATGTAGCGCCCCCTCACCTTCGTTCGGCGGCAGGTCGTCGAAAGGCATTTTTAGTAATGCTTCACATTGGCCTTTCTCCTTGTAGCGCCTTTTATTCAGCAACCTGTTTGTTAGTAACTTTCATCAAAACCGGATAGAGCACACCGCCGATAATCAGGCCCTTCAGTGCCGGCAGTCCAAATGGGATCAAATATACTCCGGCCAGTGCGATTGCCCATGTAATCCATGCAATTGCATTGAATTTTGAGAATTTCACTTTGTCCAAATCCTTGTATTCCCCTTTATGGATGATAAAATAATCCGCCAGAATAATTCCTGGAAGAGGAGGTACAATTGTACCGAGCAGGTCAAGGAAGGTAAATAGGAAACCAACCTGATATGGTCTGCATAATGTAGCAAGTGCGGAAATTGCAAGCAGTACTACAATAATTTTCTGACGGTCCATATTAAATGCATTGGACAGATTCAGGGATGTAGAATACAGGTTCGATGCATTGGTCGTAAAAATATTGGTCGTCATCAAAATCAGGCAGGGAACCAGAAGTCCCATAGCCAGCAACACATTTGTCAAATCACTGTCTCCCATTGCGATTGATGTAATCGTACCGCAGAGGATCATGAAAATATTTCCGCCCAATAATCCGGTCAATGTTGCTGCAATCGCTTCTTTCGTAGACCTTGCATAACGCATAATGTCTGCGATACAGGTGGATGTAGATAAAATCCATGTTCCGATTACAACTGTAATTCCACTGGATAATGTGATATGTCCTTCCGGTGTATAATTCCAAAGGCCGTCCAATCCAATCATGCCTACCGCACGGATGGAGGTTGCCAATGACAGGAAAATGATAGCTGGAATCGCAATATAGCCCAAAATACTGATTGCTTTGATTCCTTTCATCGCAAAAATTCCCATCACGATTGCGCTGATCGCCATGCAGAACAGCTCTGCAATGTCGCCAAGATTAAATGCCTGAGCGATAAAATGTCCATAGGTCGCTGCCTGTATCGTATACCAGCCAATATTTACGATTGGCACAAACATGGAGGCAACTCTGGAGCCTTTTTCTCCAAAACTGTAGCGCGTCATCAAAGCAAATGTCAATCCGGTCTTACTGGCTATGATGCTGACCAAGATTGCAATTATGCTCAGGAAAATATTTCCTACTACGATAGCTACCAGAATCATTTTAAAATCAAGTCCTGCAGAAAGACCGCCTCCTGCCATCATACTGGTAATGACAAATACGAAACCAGTCCAGACAATGGTCAGGCTGAAATAACTTTTTCGTTCGCTTTCCGGTACGGCGCTCAACGAAAATTCTGTATCTTGTGTATTATTATTTTCCATTTGTATCTCCTTATTAACAGAACAAGTGCTTAATTAATTGTTCCAATATCCTTTGTGGACTTCTGCAGCCAGTGGGGCAATCTCCGGGAATGGTCCAATGACTTCAATCGCTTTCTGTCCCTTTGCAAATACATCTCTACAAGGCAGGTCAAACGTTGGATTCTGTTCATCGGAACCTGTCAGAGAAAGCAATTGTTTTTCTGTCATCCCGTAAACCACGCGGCCGATATTCGCCCAATAAATCGCGCCGGAACACATAGCGCATGGCTCTGCTGTGGAATACAAGGTACAATTCCATAAAAAATCCTTTTCATATAAAACAGATGCACGTTCTGCCAACTGCGTCTCCGCATGTCCGGTGCATTTCTTTGTAGAAATCTCAACATTTTCCTGCTCCAGCAAAATATTTCCTTCCGCATCTACCAGAAGCGCACCAAATGGGGTGTTGCCTGCTTCACGAGAATGCTTCGAGATTTCGATACAGCGTTTTAAATAATATTCGTGTTCTTGGTACATGAAATTTCCTTTCTGCCCGTTTCATACCACATGGACCTTCTATAATCCATGCGGTATGATTACAGCATCGTGTTTGTTTGAAGTTTGTCATACGTATGATTGTTTCAGTGCAATACCTTCACCTTCAAAAAGTAATAGGTATTACCTTAAAAAAATTGTATCACAAAAATAAATTTTTGTAAACGCGTAATAGTTACCAATAAAATTGTTAAAAAACTGGCATATTGCACAAACAAAAAATCTGTTTTTCCTTCTCGAATTTAAGAGCGGCAATTTTTTTCATAATAAAATGCGTACTGCTGCATAATTCCTGCATTTTCGCCAAATGCCGGAAATGGATTTTCTCCCTTACATTCTTCCTGTATCACTCTGGATATCCATACATCCACAGGCACCCTTGCCAATCGGCCATAACCAAACAGACAAACGCAGTTAGCAACCTTCTTTCCTACACCATGAACTTTCAAAAGTTCCTGAAAAAGCATTTCATCTTCATAGTCTGCTATGGCACTTAAATCCAATGCCCCTGACAATACTTGAGCCACTGCATCCCGCACATAAGCCGCTCGATATCCTAACTGGCATTTTGACAAGTCCTCAATTGATGCAGCCCTAAGTTGCTCCGCTGTCGGAAACAGGCAGAGGTTCTCCCTTGATGTTGAGATTGGAGAGCCATATTTTTCCGCCAACATCTCCACAGACTTGGAAATAGCTGGAATATTCTTTCGCTGAGAGATGATGAATGTAATCAACATTTCCCATGGTTCCTGGCGCAGCACTCTTAAGCCCCGGCCGTATTCCATCGCCTTGCGGAGAAATTCATTTTTACTGGCAGCACTCGTACGCAAGTCGGCGTAGTTTCTTGTCAAATCAAAATATTTTTCCCAAATTTCGTGCCATTCCTCCGGGGTGACAGAAACCAGATATTGGCTGCCCTCCAGACGGCGGATGTAAAGAATATGGCAGCCTGTTATAAAACGGTATGTACCGTCGTCGAATTTTCGAACCCGGAAGCATTGGCCGCAGGAAGCAATTTTTTCCAGGTCGAAATCGTCGGGGATGAGGAGTTGGGTTTCTTGGATTTTTTTAGGGGTCATATGGGTGGTGTCCTTCTTAATACTAAATACCTTTCAAAATTTAATCCGCACTCCCAGTTTGGGAGTGACTCGTTGCATCAATTGTTTATATTGTATCATAACATTTTCAATCCACACTCCCAAACAAAGAGTGACTTACATCTTGATTGAATAGAAAATTTCCATTTATGTTTTCAAGATATTTATATAGCATCATAACAGAATTTTATTGTCAAGAATTGAATTTTCTACTTCTAAGGTTATTTCATATTGTCGTTATCCACTATCTCCGATACTGATTAAGCAATTACGAAATCATAGATATACAAATGTGAAAATTGTATAGTTTTTAGAGTATTTCATTTAGAAGTAGATATCAAACAGTTCGGGACTGTGTACAAAAGTTCCATCGCTTTACTCAATAATAAAAAATACAACACTATTTGAGGGCATACTCATTTTACTCCACACTCCCAAGCCAGGAGTGACTATCGACCTGTCAAGCGGAGTTTTGTATATTACCGGAATATTCACAAAAGCACTTGAATTGCGCTCTTCAAAGTGCTATGATGTGAAAAAGGGAAAGCCAAAGAAGCGGCTCCCTCTCAAATAATGTAAACTGTTATATGTTAACAGCCGTCACTACTGCGAATAGTGGCGGCTATTTTCGTTTTCCCTTGAAGAGTGTATAACACAATCCCACAAGGGCGCAAATGAATATTCCAATCTGAATCAAATCAGAGTATGTAACATACATTGACAATCCCTCCTTTCTCTCGTCCAGAGGGTTAGCCCCTCCAGCAGTGGAGGATAGCCGCCTTAGCTCTTTGGTTTTCCCGTGGTCATTATAGCACGGTATTCCATAAAGTACAATGATTGGGACATTCTTTTTAACCAGATCTGTGACTAATGTTTTGCGGTATCGATGCGGGTGCACATTGTCTACCCCCGCCTTTTTTCCAATCTTTCTAACTGTGGTCTCAATCCCTTGCTTTCCCAACCGATCTTATGGAGCCTTTACTTATACAAACAGCGCCGGGTTATTGTCCGACCTGCTCTAAAGGTACTGCTGCAGATACTCAGCCGATACCTCTGACAAATAAAATTTTCGTTCCTTCCCTCCCTTGCCGATCACAGTAGCTTCCCTCGTTAAAAAGTTGATGCTGTCCCGATTAAGGGATGCCACCTCAGATACACGTAGTCCTGATGCATATAAAAATTCTGTCAATGCTAAATCCCACAGAAATTCACAAGCATTTTTCAGTTTTTCTCTCTCGACGGCAGAAAAAGCTTTACGCACCACTTTTACATACTTGATCTGCTTCAATGCTCTGACCGAATTTCTCATAATAATCTCCATCATTCAGCCATCCCCAAAAGCTGGATATCGTTTTTCGGATATTATCCAGCGTCCGGTTTGTCACCTTCCGGTTTTCTTTATACAGCGAAAGATATAGCCGTAGGTCAAAAGTCTCTACTTCCATCAATTTTTTATTTAAGCATTCTATCAGCTGGTTCAATTCCCTGCTGTATTTTTTAGTGTTCTCTCGCTCTTACCCTCCAAACGTTTAGTTGCTATAAACTTTTTAACAAGCCCCTGATTTGTACCATCATGCACCACTACTTCCGTACAGCGTTCTTGTATCTCATAGTCTTTAAACTGGATATGCAAAGAGCTTTCTACCTTGTCCAGTACCTCACTATCCATGCCAACCAATGTCTCCAGCACATTATCAATAATTTTCGTCCTCACATCCATTTCCGCCAATCTTCTTTTTGCTTACAGTATAGCAAAAAATTTTTTCCGTGATGAACAAAACTCCGCTTCCTTTCCGGAAAATTCCTATATCTATGTGTCAAAAACCAGTTCCATATCGTTTGAAGATGGTGCTACAGTGGGATACGGAAGTGGTTTAGGAACTGTAATTGACGCTCTGCATCGGGAAATAAATAATTGTAATACCGGTATTGCCCGCAGCATCGCTGAAAGATTTAGTGCTAATTTTAACAGCATAGACATATTTTCCTTCCAAGCGGAATTTTGTTCACTATAATTTCAATCCACACTCCCAAGCAGGGAGTGACAATGGGAAAGGATTCGTTTTTCGGATGTAACAATGATTTCAATCCACACTCCCAAGCAGGGAGTGACTTTCGG
>CANOBT010000036.1 GCA_947564305.1 uncultured Lachnospiraceae bacterium
TTGTAACAAAAAGAATCCCGTATTTATGTGGGTTCTGGCGTTTCGCAAACGCCTACCTAAATAAAGAGTGAAAGGAGGAAATGCAATATGAAAATCAAGAAAATTGATACATCTATACCATTAAAGGTAGTCGCTCAGGCTTGCACAAATATGTGCGAAGAAACAGTTTGGGCCGGTAAAACCTCTAAAGAGGGAAATGCAGGTGGATGCTGGACAGCAACTGGTTATACGGCTCGCGGCGCATTATTCTAAAATAGCATTTTTTCTGAAAAAATAATATAAAGGAGGGATTCGGCATGAAGATTAAAAAGATCGCAAGTACAGATGTCAACTTAAATGTTCGCGGTCAGGCTTGCGGAGATGACTGTACTGAAACCAAAATCTGGGTTGGCAGAACTGATGGCAACACTTCTGGCTGCGTAATTTACAATACTGTATACACGCCTAAAACTAACACCCACTTATAAGGGTAACTGCTCACCATAATTGACCATAGGGCATATGACATATATGGGAAAGGTACTTATAGCTGCCTTTCCCTTCTTAAATGGAGATTTATATGAATAATGATGTTATTGTATTAATAGATACGGGTTTAGATAAAGAGATATACAGGAATCGCATTGTTGGCGGCATTCATTTCTATATAGAAGACGAAATGATATGTTGCGATAAAAATTATAATGATGATAATGGCCATGGAACTGCGTGCGCAGATGTTATTACTAGAGTATATAAGAATGCTCGTTTTTTTGTTATAAAGATTTTAAATTCAGAAGCGGAAACAAATTATCCGCTCCTAGAGATGGCTATGGAATACTGCATCTCCCTAGAATATAGACTTATTAATCTAAGCTTGGCAATGTTACAAGAGGATAGTGAAAAAAAACTTAGAGAAATATGTCAATGTTTATTGAATAGAGGAAAAGTAATTGTTGCATCTGTCTACAATGGGGAAAAAAAGTCATTTCCCGCACTTTTTAGTACTGTAATAGGTGTTAGAGGGAATCGATTTGAGTTACATCGTGAATATTGGTTTGATAATAATAAAGAAATACAATGTATTGGAGATTTGACACCAATATTTACAAGGTGGGATAGGGAAAAATTTTATCTATTTGGGGGGAATAGCAAAGCATGCGCATACATTGCAGGGTACATTATAAAAACCTGCGCTGATGAAAATATAGAGATTAATTTTAATAATGCTTGCTGTATATTAAAAAAGTATGCTGTTCGGACAGAGTGGAAAGAAATTGAGATCAATTGCAGTAAAGAGCCCCATATATATGAGAATTGTTTGTTTAAAGACGAAATAAATAAAAAGGTTAAAGAGCTTTTATATAGAATAACCGGAAATAAGGAAGTACTTAATATTGGAATATACACAAGTTTATTTGATGAGAATGTATTAAATAGGGATACTTGTAAGAAATTGATAAAACTAATAGAAGAAACATTTAATATAGTTATATCCGAAAATCTTATTGATTATGACAGTATAGGTACGCTTAGCGGAATGACAAATATGATTGAACGTCTTATTTAATATAACGCTATAAATCCGAAAGTGGGCAGGAGGATTAAAATGAAAAAAATCAAATTGCTGATGGAAATATTTAATTTTGTTAAAATAAAAAAACGAATATACATCATTGGACTTTTGCTAATGTTTATTAGTAGTGTTTCCAAGATAATGCTTCCTTTTTTTATATTGAAGATTTTGGATAATGCTATTTCATATAATAACATGAAACTATTGATTCGCTATACAATTGGGATGATTATTTGTACTCTTTTAGGTTCACTTTGTGACTATGTGTACCAAATAATGCTTAATCATTATAATCGAGAGTTGGTGGTTAGCTTGAGAAACGATTGCTTTGATCATTTGGAAAGGATGTCGGGTGACTTCTTGACGAGTTATTCTAGCGGAGATGTTTTTACTTGTTTATATAGAGATGTTGAGGAAATTCCAAATATACTTACAACTTCCTTATTAAATTTTATATCGAATATTATATTAATAATTGGATATGCATATTATTTAGTTACTTTACAGTTTGACTTATTGCTAATCCTAATAGCTTTTCAAATAATGATTTTTGCTATTCAGAAGAAATATAATTCTATAATTGAGAAATCATCAGAACATACGAGAAATGCTATATCATCATTAAATAGTTCAGCACAAGAAATGATAAGTAATTTATTCGCATTTAACGAAGGAGGATTAAAATCTTATTTTAGAAAAAAGCATAATAATTTAGAAAATAATTTTGCAAAATCGTTTATAGAAAATATGACAAATATGATAAAGAATAACCTAATATTATCAGGGGTGAATTTAATATCTATGGCATCTATTTTATGTTATGGAGGAATGAAAGTGATTGCCGGAAGTTTATCCTATGGCGGCTTAGTTACATTCAACATTTATTCTCAAAGATTTATGGGGCCCATTATGAATCTTGTTCGTTTTAACAATGATTTAGTAGCATGCATGGTTTCATGGGAGAGATTACAAAAACTTTTAAATATAGAAAGTACAGTTGTTTCTGGAAATGAAAAGATAGATTTGACTGGTGATATAATATTCGAAAATACAAGATTTAAATATGAAGAAAGTAAAGATTGGATATTAAATGATATGTCTCTAACAATATTTAAAGGGAAAATTCATGCTATTGTTGGAAAGAGTGGATGTGGTAAAACTACTCTTATTCATTTGCTTTATAGACTGTGGGATGTTGAACAAGGGAAAATCAGCATAAATGGAAAAGATATAAAAAGAATCGAAATAGAATATTTAAGAAAACAGATAAGCATAGTTAGTCAAAACATTTTTTTGTTGGATGATAGTATATATAATAATATTGTTTTAGGACAAGCAATTACTCAAGAAGAGCTAGAAGTTGTATTAAAAGAAGCTGAATTAGATGTATTTATTGAAAATTTACCAAACAAACTTAATACAATGGTTGGTGAAAACGGTATAAAGCTTTCTGGTGGAGAAAAACAAAGAATTTCTATAGCAAGAGCTTTAATACGAAAGAGTCCATTACTTGTATTTGATGAAGCGACCTCAATGTTAGACAATGACACAGAGGACAAAATTATTTCAATATTATTAAAGTCGTTTCGGGATAGAACAATAATTCTTATAGCTCATAGGCTATCGACTGTAAAAAATGCTGATATTATTTATGTTATAGACAACGGACATGTGGGAGAGAGTGGAACACATGAAGAACTATTACATATAGGTGGATTATATGCAGAACTTTACAATATTTGATTTTATGTTAGTAACTTGCTTCTCTTCCGAGAATAGTCATCCTTCTTTAAACTTGATATTCATATAGAATAGCTTTTTGACAGACATAGCATGCCAGTATCTTCATTATTTCCACATTTTGTATATTGCGATTTCCGGCGGACACTTTTGCGGAGCAAACGGCCATCTTACATTACCAAACGGTCACCAAAAAAATGCTCGTTGGTGTAACAGACCTAAGCTTAGGTTTGCTTGATTACAATTCATTTTAAAGGGATTTTGGAGTCAATGAGATGCGTTAGCATCGGCATAGCCTTTACCATTGACACCGGAATTTCCTTAAAATACTGGCCGTTCAAAAACACATCTACGGACGCTGGGCTTCGCATAATGCATATTTACAAAACTCATTATAAAATATGTGAACGGAACCATGAGACAGAGCCAATTTATATACGCTCTGTTTTCTTTTTTAGCCACTTCCACTGCAAATTTGTTTATTAGACTTATATTCTTTTTTATCCAGTCTATATCTTGCTTTATAGCCTGAGATTACTCATTAATGCGTATATAAAATACATTATATAGTTGTAATTAATTGATTGATTTTTATGTAAAATAGAAGTCAGAAAGGATGATACACACTATGGAAACCAAAAACCGTATTCGAGAACTCAGGAAGAGCATGAATCTGTCCCAGGAGACCCTCGCCGCCATCCTCGGCACCTCCCAGCAGGCGGTAAGCCGCATGGAGAACGGAGCCTATGACATACCCACAGACCTGCTGGTAAAGATGGCGGATTCATTCAACGTTACCACCGACTACATACTCGGACGCACCGACATCAAGCGTGACTTAAGCGGCCAGGTGCGTATGAATCATGAAATGGACAGGTATTACGATATTGTATTGCGCTACCAGCGCCTGACGGACATTAATAAAAAGACCTTAATGACAATGCTGGAACGGCTGGAGCAGGCGCAGGGCGAACAGGAGAAACTTGTAACAGGGAATTTACACCGGAAGGAAAATGATGTGGATGATGAAGATAGCGGTATGTGACGATGATATGCGTTTTGCGGCGGAACTGGAGGAAATGGTGCGCCGCGAAGCGGCGGATGCGGGGATCAGTGTAGAGACGGAAGCTTATTCTGATGGCGACACTCTGGTTGCAGACATTGAAAAAAGTTACCGTTATGATTTGATTTTTCTTGACATAGAGATGGAGAGGGTAAACGGAATAAATGCTGCGCGGCAGATACGTCGCATTGATCGAGCCGCTCTCCTCATTTACGTGTCCGGCTATGAACAGTATTTAAAGGAGCTGTTTGAGGTGGAGCCGTTTCGGTTTCTTTCAAAGCCCGTGGATGTGATAAAGTTCCGAAAATACTTCCGTGATGCCTGTGCCCGCATAGGAAATACGGAAGCCTATTATCACTTTTCTTTCAATAAGGAGATTCGGAAAGTTGCGGTCAGGGACATCGTATATTTCGAGAGTCGCAACCGAGTAGTACATATATTCATGGCAGATGGCTCCGAGGAGCGTTTTTACGGCAGGCTAAACGCTGTTGAGAAAGAGCTTTCAGAGGGGTGTCAGGAGTTTCTGCGGATACACCAGTCGTTTCTCGTGAATTATGGTTATATAGAGAAGATGAACTTTTCTTTGGTGACGGTGCTCTTCGGGAACGGGAACCGGATTGACCTGAAGATCAGCGAAGACAGAGAGAAGGAGGTGCGATCACGGCTTTGCAAGATGGCAGGAGGGAAGGCGGTGGACGGATGAATCCTATATTTACCTATGTCGGCAGCCTGCTGACATCATGCTTTTACATACTCATTATGCATAAATTAATGAAGGCATTCTTCTCCTGCCCATCGGGAAACCCGCTGCGTTTTGTGGTATGGACCGTTTATTACATCCTGCAGGTGGTTCCCATCATAGGCGTGGTCATATCTCCGCCGGTAATGTTTTCCCTAAATATGTCACTTGTACTCATAATCAGTTCTATATCATACGATGCAGGCATAAAAAGGCACTGCATCTTTTCAGTGCTGGTGTGTGCCGTGTGGATGCTCATGGAGATTTCCGTTGATATCATTCTAAGACTGGCCGGAATGGAGGGGTGGGAATTGCAGACGGCGGGAACCGTCATCTCATTGATGCTCATGTATCTGCTTGCCATAACCGCGGGGCATTACGTGAGGCGGACAGAACAGCGTGACATTCCGTTCCGGTATGCCGTTGCGGTTCTCACTGTTCCCGCTGGAAGCGCCTACCTGATGCACAACATTTTCCTGATAACAGCGCAGCATGAGGAATACACGTCGTTCGCCATCATCTCGGGTATCCTGCTTCTCCTGCTGATCTACATGATATTTGAGGTCTATGACCGCATGGTGGATGATGCAGAGGCTCAGGAGAAGAATCTGCTTTATGAACAGGAGCTTGACCTTTTAAACAGACATGCGCAGGAACGTGAGGCGTACGACATGGAGATGAGGCGGCTACGGCACGATATGAAGCACCATATGTCGAGTCTGTTGGGGATGCTGCAGGGGGATGATACGAAACAGGCAGAGGAATACGTGCGCGGAATGCTTCAGGGAGCCTCAGAATGCCGGGCAGAGGATGTTTCCCGGACCGGAAACGCCATCGTGGACAGCCTTGTAAATCATAAATGTGGCATCGCCAGAGCAGAGGGTATCGTCTTTGATGCCAACGTGTTTCTGCCTGCTGAGCTACCTTTCCTGGGCGGACATCTTACCATAGTGTTCGGGAACTTACTGGATAATGCGCTGGAAGCATGTCGGGAAGTTGGGGAGGGAAAGCGATATGTCACGCTGGACGTCTCGTATGAGAAGGAAGTCCTTATGATTGCCGTTACAAACCCCTACCGCGGGGAACGGAGGAAAAACCGCATGGGGAAATACGTTACAACAAAGAAAGACTGCAGGAGCCACGGACTGGGACTCTCTTCTGTGGAGCAGGCGGCGGAAGCCTACTGCGGGCAGGTAGTTGCAGATGGGCAGGACGGCGTGTTCAGGGTATCGGTGGTGATGTACGGCAGCGAGGGGCAAAAATGACGTGGATACTCGTATTTATTACGAGCAACAAAAAGAAAATGCCAAAAGATATATACTGAAATATAGTAAAAGTAATTTTACTATATTTCGATATATTGATAAGGAGGTATTTCGCATATGAAACCGACAGGCAGAAACATATTGGCAAAACTGATGAAAAATGTAGCAGGAAAATCAGCACAGGCAGCCGCAGAAAGCAGATGTATGTATATTTACCACCAGCCCAAGCAGCCGGCAGGACTGAAGAGGATCAAAAAGTAAATCAGATGATCCCATAGAAATATTACTGGATAGCTCTCTTTTGAATCAATTTGAAATGATGCAAAAGGGGGCTTTTGTAATGTAAAGAAAATCAGCGTGAAATCCTAATAAAAAGCGCGAAATATGTTATAAAATGATTATATATTGATAATAAGGAGCAGTATTGTAATGGAGAAGATGAAGAAGATAAAAAATATGTGTGAACTTGAGAAATATGTGGGGGAAATGGCGCATAAAAAACTGATGTTTTGCAAGGGCTTTTATTTAAGTACAGGGGTTCCCTTTTATGACGATTACTTTGGATGTAAGCCATGTGCTGAATGCAAAGAATGCAAACGGTATTTGTACAGAAGACAATATATGAATCTGTTTTATGCTGTTGCAATTGTTTTTGGCATTTTAATGATGCTCATATTAGGAACTCCGCAGGGTGCTATTCGCTGGAATCTTTTTTTTCATGAGGGAGTACAGGAGGCTCTTTATAGTAATGTTGAAAGAATAGAACAGGAAGATAATTCGAGGGATTTGCACTATTCTGTTGTCGTTAATGGAGAACAGCAGGAGTGGGAAGTGATCTGTTTGCAGACCACCTGTATCGCAAGGCGGCTAAGTGAGTAGAAGGGACTTTAGAGTTTCCGCCGGGCGGAAAATTTACAAAATAAAGTTAACTAGGAGGATATATTTTATGGATTGTAGAAGTGAAGACAGAAGAAAGCAAATTGTTGAGGAGTATAATGTAGTGCCAAAAGCGCACATTAAGTTATTGGCGGGACAAGAAAAAATTAGCGATGCCGGAGGAAAAATTGAAAGAGAATATTATATTTTTGAGGCAACATCCAAAGAAAGCGGAAATCGGGAGATTATTCTGTGTGGTATGGGGCTGCCAGGGATTTTCTTAAGCTGTTGAATCATAAGGGGTTGCCCGTATTCAACCCTTTACATGGAGAAGGCGGTTGCGTCGATGGTGGTCCGCAAGGAGGGGAAGAAGCAGACGGTCATGATAATGGCGATCCGCAAAGAGGGGATGGAGGTAGAGGAGGAAGGAATCCTGAATGGAATCCAATAGCCCGGCAGTTATATTATGCTTGTATGTGGGTAATTATCATCATTGATGCAAATGGTGGTACACCAATTTTTGAAATACAGGAAAGAGTATACAACTTTAGGGATAGAGAGCCTTTCGAAAGTCAAATAAAAGGCGTAAATACGATAATTATGAGAAATTTGCAGGGAAGAACTTTGACAGAAGCAATAGATGAATTACGAGCAGATAATAGAATAAGGGATGGGCTTTGTCAGTTTAATATGCTGGAAGACATTATTAATAATGCAAGAGATAAAGCAGGGAATCCTATACAGTCATACTTTTAAGAAGTTATTTGTGGAAGGAAAAGCAGTTGTAATCATACATAATAGCTTTATAAAGGTATGCTGGCAAAGAAGCTTTTCGTGGCAGTATGCATTTAATAGCAGTTACGCGACTAACCATGTCATATAAAGAATAAGACATTTCTTGGACTTTATCCTAATGGGATTTGTTAAATGATTTATATTAATCTAAGCTTTATAGGCTGTTGCACATTTTTGTGTAGCAGCTTTTCATTATATTTTCACAGTAGGGGTATGCTGAATTGGGAAGATTTTCGTATTTTTAAGTTAGTTTTTTGCTGTATACACCATTATCTGATATAATATCTTTGTTAGTATTCATTTGGAGGGGAAATTATGCCAAGTAGAAATCCTACATACCATGAACAGAGGGAAACAAGCTATACTTTGCAGCTTAGACAGCTCTTAACGGAACTGCCACCATATGCAAGGGATTATTTCCGCGCTGCTGAACAGAAAACCAGTGCGAAAACACGGGTCTCCTATGCTTATGATTTGCTGGTCTTTTTCCGATTCCTGATTGAGAAGAATCCTGAATTATCCAGTAAGGGTATAAATGGGATAACATTGGGGGACATTGACCTGCTGACAAGCGGCGATATTGAGGAATATCAGGAATATTTAAAATATTATGAAGCTGAAAATGGGGAGCAGAAGAATGGGGCGCCCAGTATTGCAAGGAAAATGTCTTCCCTGCGGAGCTTTTTGGATTATTTCTATAAAAAGGAAATGCTGACAAAGAATGTTGCCATGCAGGTTGATATGCCGAAACTGCATGAAAAAGCAATCATCCGCCTTGAACCGGATGAAGTTGCCATTATGCTTGATAATATAGAAAACTATGAAAATCGGCTTACCGGAAAGAAGAAAGATTTTTTCATGAAGACAAAAATCAGGGACATCGCAATTATTACATTGTTCCTCGGTACCGGGATCCGGGTGTCGGAATGTGTAGGTCTTGATATTACCGACATTAATTTCCGCGAAAATAGTATTCGCATCGTCCGTAAGGGCGGAAATGAGTCCATATTGTATTTTGGAGATGAGGTAGAAAAAGCCCTTTTGGATTATATTGAAGGTCCACGAGCTATGATGGCTATGAAAGCTGTTCCTGGAGAAGAAAATACTTTATTTTTCTCTTTGCAAAAGAAACGGATCAGTGTTCATGCGGTAGAAAATCTTGTTGAAAAGTATGCGAAAGAATTTGTACCGCATAAGAAGATTACTCCTCACAAGCTCCGTTCTACTTTTGGTACAAACTTGTATCAGGAAACAGGGGACATTTATTTGGTGGCGGATGTTTTGGGTCATTCTGATGTCGGAACAACGAAGAAGCACTATGCAGCGATTAAAGACCAGAACCGGAGGAAGGCGGCTTTGGCTATTAGGTTGCGGGAAGATAAATAGGCGCTTCTATTGATGGGGTGATAGTATGCAGGATAAAGAAAATATTGAACCATGTGAAATTAAATATGCAGTCCCTTCGTATTATGACATATATAAGTCCGGTGGAAGCACTTTAAAGGATGATCAACGTGGCATGCGGTTAATGTTGGATTATTTTTCAGAGTATTTTACTGAGGAGCAGCTTCAAGCCAATATGCAAAGGTATAATCTTGAAAACATGCTTGCTATAGTAAAGGACTATTTTCTAAAGGAATATGGCTATGTAGCAACTAATATAGAGCTGAACAACCGATATCAAAGGACGATAAACAGCTATATTTACAATGATGAGAAAAATCCGGCAGTAGTACATATAGACGAGTTGTTTGAATCTACCATGATGGCATTTCTTCTCGCTATGTTCAAATGGTCGAAGGACTTTGACAATTTGGAAGTGTATGGAAATTGCTATCTGTATGTGCTGTTTTTGATGAATGACGTAAGCATTCTGGGGGAAATGCAGGGAGAAGATGCTAACAGAGAATTACTGGAAATGGTTGCAGATGATTTGCAGATCTTGCAGCTTGCCGAGGACTGTTATTGGACTGTTCTGGCATTCAGTCTGGCCCATGAGGTTGCACATGCTTACTTAGCCAATATTGGAAAAAAATATACCAGAGAACACCCTGAAAAGGAAGAATTTGATGCAGATGAGATTGCATACCATATTGTCTTGAAAATTATCATGGACAAAGAGGCGAGGGGTATTGTTTTAGAGCCTTATACCTACCTTGCGCCGATGATGTATATGGATTTTTTTGACATGGTTTATTATACGGACCGGATACTATATAAAACATTTTTCTATAATGACACACATCCGGCATTGAAAAAGAGGAAAAGTCGGCTGTTTGCCATTGTAGACAGGGACGAATACATTTTGGATACAAGGGAAGGCAATTATTTATATCGGGGATTCAATGAGGTATATAAAGAATATAAAATTCAGACTGTTTTGAAGATGGAGAAAGGTAAGCTGACAAAAATTCTCCGTACCAAGCAAAGGGAAGAACTGAAAGAAATGATGAAAGGGGAAGAATACAATGACTAGGCAACAGGCGGTGGAATATGATAATAAACTGAGTAAAGAGTTGCAAGACTATGCCAGTGATTGCGGAGAAGATAAGATAGTTGCTATGAACATAGTAGAAAATTTTATAGAGTTTTTGCCGGAAGACGATATGAAAGGTATGATTTTCCTTCGCAATGATCCGGTTTCCTACAAACTTGGCAATGCCCGACTTGACCTGAAGAAAGCGCTTCTGGCAGGACTGGAATTAACCGCTGCCGTCAGCAGACCGGAGAGCATTTTTAATTATATCCAAATGTTGATAGTGTCAGTATTGTTTATCAGGAGTATCACAAGGCAGGAATTGGAGGGGATAGAAGCGCACATAGTCTACATGCTTCATATAAAAGGGGCTTACCAGTCTGACATTGAAGAGGAGCGGTTTATTCATGATCTGCAGGAGTGGTATACGCAACGCGAAAATACTATGTTGGAAAGAGAAAAGATAGTGGGCGCTATCAACCATTTGTATGAAATGAAAGTGGCAGATTTTAAGAATGGGAAAATCTGTTTGAAAGAGAAGGTCTGGGGAAAGCTGGAATAAAGTAGGAGGAACTGTAATGGTAGGGATGAATCCGTTGGAATTTCTGGAAGAAGTGCAACGTGAATATATGGTTAGTACGTTCGGAGAAGTTATAAATTATGATGAAATGTATTTTGACGGAAGACTTTTTGATTTTTTACAGCAGGAATACAATTTTAAGTATGAGGACAGAGATGAACTGATAAAATCACTGCGCGAAATGAGAAGCGAACATGTTATTTCGCGGTATGAAAATCCATACTATTATAAATTTTTTAGGGATATTATCAGTAATATTCATAGGATAAAGGATACATTTATAGATTGTCATGGGCTGAATATGCCGTTGTTTGGGACTGTAGAGTTTGATATGTTTTATGCTCAGATTAGGTGTCCGAACAGTGATATGCCGCCAATTATTCTGTTTTACAGCGGAATTATACAATTTGCCCATAACATTACAAATGTGCTGACAAAGGCATTCCCTATACAGGTATTAGATGAAGAAAAAATTACCTTCGGCATGGAACCTGAAAAAATCAAAGAATGTATCAATAATAACAAATGGATTGAAAAACGGTTCACAGATATAGTCTTAAGCATATTTTTTTATGGGAATGTTGATATGTGTGATGTTTCTCAGCCAGTAAATGATTATCTTTATCGGCAATTCAGTAATGCGTTGGCAGATTCTTTTCTGACTTTTATTGTTGCCCATGAGTGCGCACACTATTATCTGGGACATTTGGGAAAAGATGCAATTAAAGGGATAGTGACTGTTGGAAAAGTACAGTATGAGAATTTAGTCCCTGATTGGGAGCAGGAATTTGATGCTGATTATATAGGAGCGTTGCTGACAATTCCGATACTTATTGAAAGAAAAATTGATATTCAGGTCATTTTGGGCGGGATATACGTTGCCATGTGGATGTTAAGTATTATTGAGAGTTTACGGATTGAGGGTGAATCAGGCAAAGCGACTCATCCACCGGCAAAGGACAGACTTTTGCAGATAAAGAGAAAGTTGCAGAAAACCATGCAGAATGAACTACATGTGTTAGAGGGTTATGATATTCTATTTTCTGATTTATGGGAACGATTTTCCATAATTGCAAAGGATGTCGAAGGCAGAGTTTTAGCTGGACGGCCAGCCGCAGAGGTTACATATGAACAAATAAAAAAGGTTATTTATGACGAAGCAGAAATTTAAGAATTTTTATCTGCTCACATTTTTGTGCGAGCTGCTCCCCAGATGTCGTGGGAACGAGTCCTTTTGACTAAAGCTGCGAAGGATTGTATGAGGGAATACAATAAATTGAGTATCGCAATTCGATTACCAAAAGTATCTGTAACGGTGGGTAACAAGGATTATCCGTAGATATTAGATGAATTGACATGGTGATGAAGTCATTGGTTGTTGACAATCATCCGTATTAATTATTGCGGGTCACATCTAAAAGAAAAGTGTTATATAAGATTACAGAGGGAGAAACAAAAAATAATATGAATGAAGATAATAGAATTTTGTATGATATTGGTAACTATAAATATACAGTTTCTGATGTGAGTAAAATTTATCAAGATTGTAAAGCAGATATCGACAACTGCGATACGAATAACCTTCAATTTTTGTATGATTCTTTTCACGTCAAGCAAAATAATAAGTTTGTGTGGTCCTTAAGCGATATAATTATGAATTTTTCTGAAACTATTGCAGTAATTGCCAAATCCGGAGATATAGAAAATATAAAAAAAGAAGTTAGAAAATGCAGAAGGAAATTCTATTATTGGGGTGATTTACCAAAATATATTTATTTTATTAATGAGAACCTTGATTACTATAACACTAACAGAAAAATAAAGGGAGATATTGAAATTAATAGAGAATATTATGACTGCTGGATAGCATATGCATGCTATAAATTTCTTTTAGATAAAGGAAACCTTGCAGATGATCAGATTGAGGACGATAAATTATATCGCCACAAATTAGATTTGGAATATACCGAGGCATTAAAACATTTTTCTTGCAATTATAAAATCGACTGCAATCTCAGGATAAGTATAGATGACATATTTCAGAATATCTACAGCAGGATATTAAAATATGGACCATTATCTTTTTATAAAAAAATATATAAAGAATTATACAAGGCGTTCGATAAAGAAGAACGGCGGATTCGAATAAATAATGGAGTAAATACAGAACTTCCAACACTTCTGATATATTCTATTAGGGCATTGTCGGATAATAATGCGGAAGCAGAAACAGATGTATATGATGAAGCATATATGCCTAATGAAAATGATTTTCTGCAATTATTGATAGATACAAAATACGCTATCAGGCTGTTAGATGTTGACAATGAGTATGATTTGGGATTTTTGCTTCCGAGTGATGAGAGCGATTATTTAGAACGTATTATGAATTATTCCTCCGTGTATGATATACATCAGTATGTTCCGGAGGGGATGCTATTCCTAATTCAGAGAATCATAGATGCATACAGTGAGCGGCTTGAAGAGTACTATAGCTGTAATAGTAAAAATCTGCGCAATATAATTAGCCGGATTGTAAAAAATGCGCAATGTGATTTTGAGACTGGTATAATTTCTAAAATACCATTTAAGTCTGTAAGTAATGATGAACGCAATATTCTTGATTTGATGACTGCCAATCATTCCCTCAATGGGGAGTACTACATTCCAACTCAGTGGGATAAAGTTTATAGTGATTCTGAGTGGATTATTAAGGAGCAAGATGCATATTATGTTATTCCTCCAATCATATCTATGTTTGGCGTATATGATAAGATTGGCAAGGCGTTAGATTGGATTGATTTTGGACCTCAGATTGAGACCGCAGTGCTTGATTTATTTAAGAATATTAATGGGTTGAGAGAATATAGTGGAAAATATTTATTTGAGAAGCAAGTATATGAGTGCGATGCTATCATAATGGGTACAGAATATGCACTTATTATTGAGTGTAAGAGAAAAGGCATATCTCGAGTCGCACGTGGAGGATCTGATGCAAACATTGTTCAAGATATCGCCGAGACATATTTTTCAAGCCAGGCGCAGGCGTATCGGATGCAACGAGCCATAGAGTCGCTTGGAAAACAGGTGGATTTTTATCCGTCGGAATGTGATATTAGCACAAAAGAATCTCAAAATGCCAAGTATTGCGAATATAAACAAACGGCACTCTTTACGAATGTAAAGCATTTTATCAGAATAAGCTGCACAGGTGGCAGTTTTTGGATTGCCAGTGACGGGGGTATTGCAGATCACATTGAGAGACATATTATGGAATATAATGTTAAAAGAAAGAAAAGTAAAGTATATATAGATGAGTTCTTGTCGGAGCAAGCTGAGTTGTTGAAATTGCAATGCTATGAACACAAAGAAAAATGTATCAGATTAAATAGACTATTCCTGTCGTTTGACAAGTTATATGACATAGTGATGACATTATTGAAATTTAATAAAGATGGAGATGCGCTACTTGATAGCATTTGGAAACTGACAAGAATTAATAGCAAGAAAGGCGATTCTACTAATCATTTGAGGATGTTTTTTAATTTGGACAAGCATTAAGGAGTGTGTAAATTTTTAACTTTACCCCAACTATGGAATAAATGTGTATTTGTTTCATAGTTGGGGGAATTTATAATATTCTAATCTTATATTTCCTGTAGTTAACAGGATCTTCTTTATATGTATGCAATTAGCTTATGCTATCTGTGTAAATTTTTAATAAAATGTATTAAAAAAATATATAATATAGCAGCAACTAGAAATGGCATACTGAATATTCCATAGTTTATAAATAATCCTTCCGAATATGTCCCAATTGAATCTCCTATATTATAAAAGAAGTTTGCATAACCAGACATTTTTCCTATTTGATTTTCAGGGTACAATTTCAATAAAAAACGGTTAATTTGCGGAAACAAAAAGGACGAAATAATTGTTGTTAATAAAAATAATATAATTTGAATCCATAATTTTTCAATAAATGATAGTGCAAAAAAAGAAACAGCGCATAAAGTACTTCCTACAATAATTATATCTGACTCTTTAAACCATTTAAAAAGTTTTGATAATAAAACATTAGTAATTACTGGACATATCTCTATGATTGTAATAATTATACTTATATAACGCAAATTCAAATTATATCTATTGTTAAAATACAAATTCATATATGGAGAGAAAAATATTAATAAACCTAATATCAGAAACACTAATGAAAAAGCTGATAATTTCGGTTTTTCAATTTTTTCTATACTATATGTGTGTTGTCCATTGTTATTGGACTTATTAATACAAAATATCAATGGTATGCTTCCAAGTAAATATATGCTTCCTGCTAATATGAAAATCAATTGATAGGGACTGTTATTTATTGGACTAATAACTTTTAAAGGAATAAGGCCTCCTATAAATGTTCCGCATGTAGATGCAAATAATTTTATTGAAGAACATAAATTGATTATATATGGCTGGCGTTCTTCTTCAACATATTCCATTATAAATGGAGTATGTATACTCATCAGCACTGAGTATCCTAGTCCATAAATCACAGACAGTGCATACAAAATTAGTTGAGATTGCATAATACATTCACCACAAAATGCCATGCCGCAGATTACGGTTGATAATAATAGCACTCTATTTTTTTTGTATTTATCAATAATTCTTCCAAATATAATTCCGCCCACAGCCATAGAAGCATTGCCCACTAGTAAAAAATTACTTATAAATACTTTTGAATCAATAATTACACTTATATGCAAATTAAATGCTAATAGAAATATGCCCGTAGCAAATGAAATTAAAGACATAGAAATAATATACAATATTATATTGTTTTTATATCTAGAATGTATTTTCATGGCTAATCTCCTACTTCCAAAAATTCTAGAATGTTATTACCGTATTCATCATATAATTTTATAATTTTATCATTTATTTTCGTGTATTTCAGAGAAAAGACTCCTGCTAATGTTTCAAATTTTTTTTCATTCCAACCTTCTTCAGCTAAAGATATTGATTCTAAAAAAAACTTATGTATTAATTCTTTGGATAAATAAATGTTCTGATTTAGAGGCAGTTCTATCGAATGTATTCTTTTGTTAAAATCTGTTTCTGTCAATGTTGATATTCTTTCTAATTTTCTATAATTTAGTGTCATCTGCAGTTCAATATAGCTTATCGATTCTGAATATTCATTGAGTATTTCGAAAGGAATTTTTTCTACTATACTATTATATAACACTTCTATTCTTTCGTCTTGAAATCTATAATCATACACTTCATAATGTGAATATGTATCATATAACAAATTGGTCTTTTTTACTTGTTCAGTAATTTCCGCTCCAGGGTACAATGCCATCTTTGTATAAAGGAAAAGGACTTTCCAATATTCGATTTTCATTAAAAACTCTGAATTTTTTCTCAGTTCATCTAATGTAATATACGGGTGGTACATAATAAAGCCTGACATACCAAAGTCAATTCTTAATTTTCTCAATAAATTGACTGCTTTTATGCTTTGGCTTGTAGAAATATGTTTGTTATAAACAGCTAGTCCTTGATCGTTTCCCGATTCTAATCCCATTTCCACTTGAACCAAGCCGCAATCCCTTAGTTGTTTCATTCTTTTTTGCTGATTCACGATTGAATCTACTCGTGTCATCACGTAAAACCAAATATCTAAATTCTCTTGTTTCATTAAGTTGGTAAAATCGTCTATCCATTTTAATCCGTCTTTTGTTTCATTAATAAAATTCAAATCGCAGAAATTTACAATTTCATATAGATTGTCATATTTATTGTACTTTCTGATTAAATCCTTTAAATTTTTAACAATATTTTCTGCTATACTTACTCTCCAGCTGCAGTTTTTATATGGATTAAATATTCTGTTTCCTGTACAAAAACTGCAATTAAATATACAACCTCTTCCCGCCATTATATTTAAAGAGCATGTCAGTCCCTTTTGCAAACCCTCATCTAACACATCTCTTTTAATCTCTCCATAATCTTCAATTCTTGTCCGAGGCTGTCTCCATGCATTTTCCCTGATCATTCTGGCATCATTGCTTCTATAGGTTATGCCTTGGATTTCTTCCAATTCTTTTTTCCCTTCTAAGTATTCCATAAGTTCAATAGTAGTAAATTCACCTTCGCCACACATAATTAAATCAACATTTTTATTATTTATTAATATCTCTTTTGCGCAAAATGATACGTGTTGGCCACCTAAGAAGACGAAAATATTGGGATTCATTTTTTTGATTAAATCTATTATCTCAATTGTATCTCGAAAATTAGAATATACGACAGAAAAACCAATTACATCAAATTTTTCATCTAAGATTCTCTTAGCCATTTCTTCTATGCTATAATCGAAAAAATGTCCATCTATTATTTTATAGTCATAATTTTTTTGTGACAGAGAGTTAGCGATATATCCAAGACCTATATGCTCATTACTAATAATTTCCATTTGCTTCAGTTGTTGTATTTTTGCGAATGCTAAACATATTTTCATTTGTTGTCACCTCACTATATTTCCATATTAATTGACCACATCCAGCTTTTAGCTCAATTCCTACATTTTCTTCAATTATAGTTTCAATTCCATTTTTGTTTAGTTCCGTATAGAACCTTTGAAACACTTCTGGTTCGGATGCTTTATATATATCATTTTCTATTATTGTATTATATTTAATTAATTCAATACTTGCTCTTTTATTGGCAAAACATGCAATAAGTTGATTTAAATCGTTATCTGAATCATTTATTCCGTCTAAAAGAAGATAATCAAAAACTACTTTTTTAAACCTCTTTTTGTTATTTAAGACAAACTTAATTGTCTCAATAATTGGATTAACTTCTTCCGATGGAATAATATTAATCCTTTTATCAGGAAAAATGGCATGCAATGAAATATCAAGAGTTATTTTTCTTTGTGTAAAAAAAAGACGTTGAATACTAGAATTTATTCCGGTTGTTGTTAATGTTATCTCTGAATCAGATCTGTTTTGAATCTCGTATATTGCGTCAAAAACGTTATCAATATTAATAAGGGGTTCTCCCATTCCTGTGAAAGAAACCGTGTAAAACAAAAATTCATCCGAATATTCTCCTATTGCATATTGCATTGATATCTTAATTTGTTCTAAAATCTCATTTGACGTAAGATTTCTTATAAAACCGTTTTTTCCACTTTGGCAAAAGGCACAATGTATTGGGCAACCAACCTGTGTTGTAACACATATCCAAAACGGATATTTAAAACAGTTTTCTATAAGATAGCCGTCATCAAGGCTTATTATAAGTTTAGTACAATTTTCATCTTGCAAAACTTTTTTGACTTCCATATTTTCACCTCACAGCAAAATTACTGCAAGCGTATAATCTTGCAGTAATTTTGATTAAAAACTATGCAACAACACTTTTGACGTTTTTTCTTTCGCTACTCTTTTGCTTAATATTATTGTTGATTTTTTTCGATATTGCCTGCACCTTAGCATTTCTGGAAAGAAAAATTACAGATTTAGCTGAAAATCCCATCATATGCACCTCCTTTCAAAAAGTAGAATGACCATGAGCAAGACTCTACGTGCTTGATTATGTAGAGTTACAACGCATGGCAAATACAGAATTTCCAACTCTGCATTTATAGCAACAAATAACTCCAAATAATAAAATGGAATAATCAATGTCCATAATCTCACAGGGAGCTAATTGTTATCTATCATTAATAAATTGCCAAAAGTACATTTTAGATTTACAAATAACCTTACTTGTCTTGGTAAAATATGCGAAGCATTTAATAAAAGAATTATATTATACTAATTATTTCCATGTAAATAATTTAAGATAAATGTACATATTTTTGACTTGATGTACAACCCACTTCTTTGAAACATAAGTATGTATATAGTCAGCTATTGCGTAAAATATTATTGATTACCGCCTATTCCAAAAATTCAGTGCAGATGTAACGATACTTCTTTTTATGTACTAAAAAGCCAGAAAGTACATTCTGGCCTTCTATACAATGAGTTAGTTAAGCAGCTGTATTAACAGCGTCCTTTAATAATCCTAGATATTTATAAATACTTTGAGGATATTTGCATCATTTATCTCTAAGAAAACATACGGTTATTGTATTATCTTTGCTGAATGCCACGGAAGTCAGCTTGTTGTTAATCCATCCCTGTGTTTTTAATGGAACGCTGATATTGTGCTTCTTAATCAGGTATGCAATGCATATGAATATTTCCGTATGCACTGATTTAAGGCTTTAAATGGGCTTAATTGTATTATAACAAAATGTACGACCTCAATTAAAAGTTTTCCAAGTTCGTGTGGATCTTTAGAAATAATTCCACTCATAACAACTTTTCTTCCAAGCCATTCAGGATGTTCATTGTAATAATCTTGCCATTCTCCTTTATAGGCGTTTTCAATTAAATTCCATTGTTCTTTACTTATTTCAATCATAATTCCGACACCTTTCTTTTATAAATTTCTGCAAAAAAACCACCCTTTCCGGAGTGGTATTCTGCATACGGGTTGTATTAAGTTAAAATTATAACTTTCAAATCCAGTAAATGGGGGTGCGATGATATTGACTGCTTTCCCACCATTGGTTTCATGATTCATGTCGCGGTCTTTTTCCTTTTTTGTGTTCTTATCTGGCTTTATGATCCATTCGCTGCGCTTTTTCATTTTCTTTTTTCATGAGCTCCCCCTGTGCGTAAAATCTGTTTTCTCTATTCTAACGCAACAGGAAGGAAACTCTTGTTAATGTATATTTATCAACCTTACAAATATCACAGCTTTTTTTACAGCACGCCGCCTTGATGTACATCTCTTGGCAAAACGCTTAGACCTAATACCCACCAGTCAGTTTTTATGATACATTCCCATTTTTATCCCTAAAACTGAAATACTTTATCTTGTTCCGCTCTTATAAGACGAATGATAACGGGTCTGTTCAAATCAATTTTATTATTCACTTCCTCTTTTTTACCTGGCATTTTCCCGTTGGGTATAAAGTATCCGCTCGTAACTTCGCACGTTGGCAAATTACAATCTTTAGACTGTATATAATGTTTCCATTCTTTATAGGAATATAATTTGCCCTGCATGTCATTTCTGCTGCATCTTAGCGCTTGTGTGAAGTAATACTGATTGCTGTTTACACCAAAAAATCCAATGCAGATATAACTGTCTTCTTTTTCCTGTTTTCTCAACAGTCTTTTGAGTATTGCCTCCGCTTCTGTTTCTTTTCCTGATAACATTAAAAGGGCAACTCCTGAGCGTGTATTGTGATCCAGCCGTATTAATTTATTATTCCAGTAAAAGTTCCACTGCTCCGGCGCCGTCCTCCATCCATAGTTATACGAAAATTTATCATGCTTTCTTGCCATGATGGAATCCTCCGTTTTCTTTAATAAAGGCAAGCAATATCTTCATTTATTGCTTGCCTTACACTTCTTTATAATTACTGCTTATTAAATTTTTTCCTATTAGTCATTCATTTTTAAAATCGCATTATGATGAACTATAACCGTTATCCGCATCACCTATTTTTTCGTACAGCGGATTAAATCCATCCTCGCTGGTCATTACAAACGCACCAGAATCATTCATTATTATATGATACATAATGTCTCCAAATAAATCAGACTCCATTAAAAAGTACGTAACACCACATATATTTTCCTGCTTAATGGATGACCATGTTCCACTGTATCTCATAAAGCGGACACCTTCTATTTTTATCAAGTATATCCCTCCTCTTATGTATAATTCTCAAACAAATGTGTTTTAGTATTGTTGCCCTATGTCCTTACCACACGACTTTCAGGTGCGTGTAATCAACCGGTGATTCCTTCAAGCTTTCCACCACCCTGTCATAACGGAAGAACCAGCTCATGTTCTTCACATTGATGTGCTCCGCTATCTTCTCAAGCGGCGCGCCGTCTTTAATCATCAGCGCCTGACTCAAGATGCGTAGGTCGTTATAGGTAAACGGCCTTACGCCGCAGGCTGTGCAGGCTTCATGGAGCCGGTTCTGCAGTGCCCTCGCACTGACTGCCTTTCCTTTTTTGTTCAGGAAAAAATATGGCTGGCTGTCGGTACGCTGCATGGAATACCGGTCAATCAGTTCCGCGACATCTTCCGGAATTTTTACGAAATGGTAAGCGTGTTCCGTCACTTTCAGGCGGATTCCGAAATTACCGTCCGCATCCTGCAGGAGCATATCCCGCCTTAAAGAAACCAGCTCATTCGTGGTAAGCGTTGATCGAAGCACCATGGAACAGGATAGAAAACCTGTCATATCGCCCTCGGACTTAAAATAAGCCAGAACTTTGTCAATACTGTCCAGTTCGGGCAGATCCTCCATACGGAACTGCAGATCCGGAAATATTACATCAATTACGGAAAAGAGGTTAAGGTATCCATCCTGAATTTCCAAAATATCCGCATTTTCGTCCATATAGCGTGCTACGGCACGCAGAACGCTCAGATTGTAGTCCGTAGATTTCATTACACTGCTTTTTCCGTTGAAGTATGCTTTTATTGTTTCCTGCGTAATGTCAAGAAAATCGCACTTCGCATAGTCGCATAAAGCATTAAAAACATAGGTGTACTGCTGTTTCGTCCGTTCTTCCCGCATCTTTTCAGAATAATACTTCTTTAAGATAGTGATAAATTTGGCGCTTAAATAGGGAGAAAACGCAACAGTCTCTGTCTCAGCCATAAAACCCTCCTTTGCCATTCATAGAAAAAATCAGGGAAAGTGTAGTCAACTACGCACTATGGGAATGGAGCATCCCTTTCTCATGCCCCTCCTTTCATTTGTTGCGCAGCTTCCTTTCTTTCCCTTTTTTCTTATTTATTCATTAACAAATCTCAATGCCTCAGATTGAGACTGGAAATAACGAAACAGGCATGGTATCCTGCTCCGTTATTCCCATAGTGCGTAGTTGTCTGCATAGAATGATGTTCCAACTATTCCAGACCTGCCCAGTCGCCATGTAGCTCTGATATGCTGCGTTTCTTATATATAACATTCCCAGAATCATAGCATGGCGCCAGCTGCCTTTTTTCCACACGTTCTTTGAACCGGTTCCGGCATAATTGCTCTGTCGTAACGTCCCGCCCAATCTGTGCATATTCCTCCTTTTCCTTATTCCATGCAAACGCGGCGTATTCATATGTACTGCATTTCTCCGCATCTGTATAGCTGGTTAGTGTGATGCCGGACTCAGCTGCCCATCCCATCTCTTCCTCAAAACTGTGTCCTGTCCGGACCAGCTTCTCTTCATCTACATCTAAAACGGCTATAATCCTCATTCCTCTTCCTCCTCATCCTGCATCGGATACCAGTGGTATTCGCAATCTATATTTTCACATTGTCCGTTCCACATGAGGCTTCCGCACTTAGGGCAGTCTGATACCTCATATGGTCCTCCACCCTGCATCTGCTCACATCCTTTCTCCGGAAGGTTCCATTTTTTTCATTTCAAGGAATTCGCTTAACTTCCCTGGAAGCTGCTTTATCATATCTATCCGCTCCTGTATCTGGGATATGGGATTTCCTTTGCTGTCATAGTCGTCATACATAAGGGAAACCATAAAACTAAGGATTAATTCCTTCAGTTCGTCGCTTTGCTCCTTTACCTGTTTTACGATCTCTACTCCTTCTTTTAACAGTTCTCCCCAAAGGATACAGCAGCTTTCATTATCGGTACCAAGCTGCTCCAGCCATTCACGCAGGCTGTGTTCTTCTGCACCTGTCCCGCAGTGGTTTTCTTGTATAAAATACCGTACTTTTTTCCCATCGTATATCCTTCCTAATGGGAAAAGGGCGCACACTGTAGGCTTCGCATCCTGCACAAAACATTTGTTGTGAAACAGGAAAGGACATCTTGCATCCGTCCTTAACCGGATAATAGGAAGTCCGGAATCTTTGCCCACATACATCTCGCAGTATGTAATGAGCAGCTCCTTAAAAGAAATATCAAGATATTTCTGCAGACGCATAATGTCATAAGCAGTAAGCAGGATATCTCCTCTTTCTTTGCAGCAGTGGCCACAGCAGTTGCATCCGAACCGGAATGTTCCCTCTGGTTCAAGGTAATTTAAATTCATGATATCTTTATAATCCATCCTATAATTTGCCTCGTTTACCATTTCTGTAAGATAGGAAACATCTGTGTTTGGGTCTGAACGTACGGCGATAATTTCGTGAACGGAACTGGGCAACAGGTATAGATTGCTGTCAAGCTGGTCTGCCAGTTTTTTCAGTACAGATATATTTAACAGCATCGCTGCGCCAAAAAAAAGCGATTGGTTTGCAAGGACTATCATTTCTTTCTCTATTGGCATGACATCCATCCCGTTCTGCGCTATATATACCGATTCTTCCGGGAAAAAATTCAATATTGGTGTTACAAGTGTATTGTCCTTGCGGTATGTATTTTCCAGTGCAGCCTGATAGATATCATTAATGTCCCTGTGCCACATGAGAATCTGCTTCCTGCTTACATAGAAGCCGTTGCAGCCCCATTCTGTACAATCACAATAAAACAGGATTGCAAGGTCCAGGAATTTAATATATGCTTTCCCTTCCATATCTGCCCTGTACTTTTCGTAATTCACTAAACGCAGGAATATTTTTTCCTTTACGCTCTCCCAATTGATGGAAATATTAATTTCATTCATTATGTCTTTATCCTCCTTTTATTAAATTCTGCAAAAGCACTTTTCACAGCGTGAAATCAGCATCCATTTCCTGAATCTCGTCCGGATCAATCCAGTCTGCTTCGCAAAAACAGGCAGGCTCTCCGGTTACAGGATCTGGAACTAAGTCGCCTGCGTCAAGAATGACCTCTTGCGCTTTGTATGCTTCCTTTACACGTTCGATTGCATTTTCCAGACCGTCTGTACCAGCTTCTTTTGTGTCAACGACAACAATTCTTCTTAATATCTCTGTGACTGCTATGCATTGTTTCATTACATATACCTCCTGAATTTTCAAAAAACGCTCAGGGATGGTAAAATCCTTGAGCGTTTCTAAAAATTTATCTGATTTGTTTACTGTTATGTCCTATGAACCGGACTGATCCGTAGCCCTGATTCCTAATTGCAGCCAGTTCACAGTCCAGCTCATCCACACCGACATTTCCTAAAAAATCTCCGCCGGATGTCTGTATCTGATAATATCCCTCACCCGGATATTGGGGATGTGGATAATACCGGCATACAATCTCACGCATATCTGCTTCATGTTCTGCAATAACCATAGACATAGAAATCCTCCTTTTATTCATACCGCAATCTATCGCCTGATAGTTAATGTGGTTCCTGCGAAATCATGCCAAGATAATACATATCCTTTTTTCCGTTCCAGAAATGTGCGGCCAGATCCTCCAGGCGCTTCTTCCCATTTTTTAATGCCGAAAAATCCGCTTTTACATCGTCATTTGCATAACCTGAGTGGTTATTGTGGGAAATCGTAAGGCGGAACCTTTCGCCGCTTTCTACCCATCTGCCTTTTCCGTTGTTCTTTGCAATTGGATATACACCAATAGTCAGTCCGTACAAATCAGGATATTCGGGCGTATTGCGACTGCTCCAATCCTCTAACTGGATCTCTGTTCCATTTGGCATGACTGCCCTTTCAATGATTTCCATGATTGCCTCCCTTCTTCTCTTTATTCAGATTTGGCTTTTTCTGAGGCTGTTACCAGGTAACACATGATGCTGCATTCCGGAAATACTTCAGTATCCATATTTCCTCTGTCCGGTTCCAGTTCGTCAAGATATACCGGATGCCCCTTATAATCTTTCAGCATCGAGTGGCCGACCGTTCTTTCCAGTGCCGCCCTCTGCTGAAAGACTTCCGGGAAGTCTTTCCTTATCCTGTTCCAGTAACCAAAACCTCCTTTCACACACCCCACGCAGTTATTATTGGGATAACCCATTTCATACATCTGGGGCCTGGGAAAAGAAAACAGCTTTTTAAAGAGCCCGTGAACATCTTTCTTTGATAAATTTTTCTCAATCAAAGGAAATTCGTGCTCTGCCTGCGGATTTTCTGCCGCAGTCCGGTCTGCCCGGTTCCTTTCTTTTAAATCAAATCCCCACACATAAATAAGCTCACATCCATGATGTTCTGCTTCCCACTGCTTCCGGATTCTCTTTTTGAGCCAGTTCGTACATGGCGCAAACCCGTTCCGGGGATTGCGGAAACCGCCAAATGCCCTGACGCAATCTTCCACGCATGCATACTGGCTTGATTTTAATATCTGAATCTCCTTTCCGATTGCTTTTTCGCAGTCATGGATAAACCTCATACTGTCCTCATGCTGATCGGCAATATCAATATAAATCCACTCGTCAACATTGTCTGCAAGATATCCAGCCATGAAGGATGATATTCCTGCCGACATCCAGCATATTTTTAATTTCTGTTTCATAACACCACGAAACAAATTCCGTTCGTGGATAGGGCGTCAGGCCTCCCATGCTACTTTGATACGGCTTTCGCAGAGCAGCTCCCACCATATCTCTTTCACGCCGTTGATCCGCCCTTTTCTTCTCTGTGTTTGACACCTTCACAGGTCAACCCGGTTTACCGGGATTCGTTATTACTCCTTTCCTGAAATGATTTTGTTATTAAATCCAATATCCTGATACCGACCTGCTTTCATGTAATCTCCCGAGATTTTTCGGGATAGCGGCATACTTAGCCGTTTATTACCGATAAGTAAAATCAGCATTTGTCCATACCTCCTAACAAGTTTTTACAGAGCCTGCCGATCATTTGGCAAGTTCCCTGACACATTTTCCTGCGCAATGTAAATCGCGTTCTATGCCAATTGACAGGCGGTTTCTGTAAGCCTTCAGTTCGCTCAGCATAACGCTTCCCCATTCCCATTCATATCCTATGGTGGCATATCCGTACAGCTCCCAGTCATCTTCGTAACGTTCACCGCCTACAACAAGCCATGTCCCGGCTCCACAGGGATTGAAATATTTAACGATTACTTCCGCTTCAAACATATCTTCGGTTTCAGGGAATAAACCTACCTGCTCCAGCTTTTCTTCAATTTCTTTTGTCATAAGTTCCATATAAGTGCTCCTTTTAATCAATAAAGAATAGTATAAAATCCCTGCTTCGTATCAAGCGCAGATTGTATCATATAAATTGACACACACATAATCAGAATCCAATCTGCGTTCCAGTTCATCATAGCTGCCTGCGGATATTCCATACTTTGCAAACCATTCCAGCATATCGCTCTCATGGAAAAAATAAATTTCCATATCTGTTTCTTCTCTCAGCATCTTTTCGTAAACCGTGCCGCCTGCATCTGCATCCAGCTTCAGCAAGACACGGTACCTGACATCCAAATACACGCCATAAACATCGGTATTGATAAAGATGCGCTCTCCTGGTTCTTCTGCACGAAGGACGAAATCCAGTCCGTAATGCTCGGCAATCTTTTGGTATGCATCATAAAGCGGATTCCATGCTGTCTCCAACTCTAAGCAAATATAAGCGTCCTCAATGTCCATGCAGACAACATCTCCCCGAAAGCAAATACCGTCCGTAGGAATATTCAGCCGTTCCAACAACAAAACCAGCCGTGTGTCGGCATGAATCCCCATTGAAGGGTAACAGTCTAACAAATCCTCTTTCAAACGGGATACGGCATTCCCTGGAGTATCCTCTTTCGGGAATAAAACTACTGTGTCAGAGCATACATTCGCCATATCGCACTGCCTCCTTCCAATGAAAGATTCCTGTAATCCGAGCTTCATTTCTCATAAAATTCCTCCTTTAAAAAACAAAAAGGCGATACAGAATGTGAACCGTATCGCCTTTCATAGTTATAGTATTCCTGATTTCCTGCTTGCTTTTACAGGTATTGCAGCATTGCCGGAATATGCATATCACATTTATATAATGTAATAAGAAGGAATGTTCTCCCTGCTTATACTTAGCGCAAACATAATAATGTCGGAAATCGCATCTTCAAGGTGGACATAATTCGCTTTTTCCGAATTGTAATCCATCTGCCCGCCATCTTTTTCTTCGTAATTCCCATCATATAAAGTGTAGTCAATTGCACTGTCACAGCCCTCTGTGTAAAAATCACATTCCGCAAAGCTGTATTCCAGAAATTCCCCTGTTGCCAGGATAAGCCTTACTGCATCTTCCATAACTTATTCACTCCCTTGTATCAAGTGTATTTTCGCTGTCCCTTATGCAGCTTTCACAATGACAGTCCTTCTGGTCGCAGTAACGAGATCCTTCTTTGCCGCTTTCGATATACGGATAGCATACTGGTTTTCCAAACTGCATCAGGGCATCCGTTATGCTTTCGCGGACTTCTGCTAAAATCCGCATATCCCACGGAAACAGTGTTTCCCGTTCTTCATCCGCAATGCCAAGATAGCTGCAGCATACATCATAAGTCGCATTATCTATCAGATCCTGTTGACGCACCATAGCGTCTGTCATTTCCAATTCTTTACTGCTGGTTCTTATCTCGTCCATATTTACCTCCAAATAAAAAACTGCTCATTGACTATGATAGTCACAAGCAGCTTTCCTTCCTTATTATATTATTTAAAACTTAAACTTTGAGATTCCGTAAATCGGAATCGTGATTGTGTTATCAGCTTTTCCGCCGCAGGTATTTCCTTTTGCATACAGCACGTAGTCGGCTTTCTTCTTTTCCAAAGCTTCCGCTGCAGTCTTTCCGCTGTTTTTTCCGGATTTAACTTCGACCGCATATGTCCTTTCCGATGCCAGTTCTTTTACATAAAAGTCAATCTCACCGTTACCCAGGGTTGCAAAAGCGGGGGTTTCCAGTGCGATTTCGCTCGGGTGTGCAATCCGGCGCCTCAGATCAAGGTAAACAAAATTTTCATTTATAATACCGGATACCGTGGCTTTTGGGACGCCTGCCTTTATCAGAAAATAGTTTGCAAGCCCGATGTCTAAGAAAAAGCATCTTGCCTTTGCCTTAAAATCCAAAATGTTGCATTCAGGCAGCTTGCCGGCAAACCCTATGATCCCGGAACTGTAAAGCCAGTCGATTGCCCTGTTTATCGTTGCCTTGGTTATATTGCTGGAGTAATCCTTCACAACAATGCCCTGCAGTTCCTCGCTGAAGCTGTCCGCGTCAAAGCCTTTCTTCTCTTTGGCCAGAATGCGGGCAACACCAGAGAAGATGTTTTCATAAACAGCAGCGTCCAATATGTCCTCGAAGTACCTTCTGCTCTCATTGGTAAAAAGGCGGATGATTTTAAGCAGTTCAGCCTGGCAGTCCTGCAGGGGCGCATTTTTCAGGTATTTCAGGACAACACTCGGATACCCGCCAATCATGCAGTAATCATTATATAATTTCTGCAGCTCCTGATAGGTTTCTGCATCACTTTCTCCGCACAGACTCATCTTCTCATACAGATCGATGCGGTTAAGGGCTGTCAGAAATTCCTCAAATCCAAGCGTGCAGATTTCAAGGTAATCCAAGTCACCGGAAGAATACTTAAATTCCTGTTTCAAAACTCTTCCCAAATAACTCCCTGTAATGATGAAATCGCATTTCAGCGTGCGCGTGAATTCCCGGATGCGGTTGTAAATGTCTGCCGATTCCTGAATTTCGTCAATAATAACAATTGTGTCCTCTGAATCCTCAAAATCAGGCTGATACCTTTTAATCAGTTCATATATTGGATTCTGGTATCTTTTCCCTGATTTCATTTCCTGCCACAATTCCCGGTACTGCACCAAAAAAAGTTCCCCGGAAAGATCCAGCAGATTTATGTATATCTTTTGGCTGTACTGTTCATCTGCAAATCGGTTTACAATATAGGTTTTACCTACCTGCCTTGCACCAGATACTTCCAGCGTGGAATGGTCCGGACGTTTTTTCCAGGCCGTCAGCTCTTCATATGCTTTCCGCTTCAGGTACATCGCAAATCCTCTCCTTTCTGCCTGCACAAAAGTTCATTTACCATATATGATGAATGACCTGTACAGGTCGCCTGCCATATTTATTATTATATCAAAAAAAAAAGCATTTACATAGAGAAAACAAAAGTTTTGTGCAATGCCCTTCAATAAGCAGGAAATACAGCATTCCAACAGGCAATCCTTTGCAGAATGCTGTAGGGCTGAATAACCGCCAGCTCGTAAATCTGCTTGGCTATGGTTTCCGGCTGCATGACAAAATATACTCCGTTGCCCTGCCATGTCCCTTTCGTTCCGTTGATCCCATTGTAAAATTTTATAGGTATGCCGGCCCAGTACCGCAGATTTTCCGTATAATCATCAATCAACACATCTGATGGGCGTATTCCGCCAATCTTTTCCAGCGCGTGCTCCTTTCTGCCCCCACAGGGACAGTATATCTGCCTCTCCTCCGGCAGATGAAGATGCTCTTTTACCCATGCTTTTTTATCCGACTCAGAATGACTGTCCTGAAATACGCAGGATAAAATATACAGCTCAATATCGGGAAGCTGTTCCAATAATCTGAAAGCTGCCACGACGTTTTCCTGTATGGGAATGCTGGAAAAATACCCCTTCTGGGTTAGGTGTTCCTGCGGCACATCCTGCCAGACCGCAAGCACTCCGTCCAGATCAAAAAAAATTCTCTGTTTGTTCATACAAAAACAGGCAGCTTTTACGCTGCCACCTCCTTTTTTCATAGATAAAATTAATATAAGAAAGAGCGTCTTTATTAAGATACGCTTTCCATATTTCATATTTAGTTTTTTAGCCTGCTTTAAATTTGGGGAATTAGAACTACCCAAAGTGTGATCCCTAGTTGAACGGAAGTTCCTCATCAATCCCGTCAGGGATATTCATGAAACCATCACCAGAAGCTGCGGATGCCGGACTGCTATTGTCTGCCTGCCGGCTCCTCTCACTTGCGTTCTTGCTTTCCGCAAACTCACATTCTTCTATTATCACATCGGTTGTATATACAGTCTGGCCCTCCTTGTTGGTGTATTTCCCCGTGGTAATCCTGCCGCTGACTATGATTTTTGTTCCTTTTTGCAAATACCTTTCCGCAAACTCTGCCCGTTTGTCAAAAGCAACGCAGGATATAAAATCTGCTTCCGCTTCACCTTCGCGATGGAATCTCCGGTCTACCGCAAGCGTATATCTGGCGATAGCCATTGCATTCTCCCCTGTAGAATACCGTACTTCGGGATCCCGTGTGAGGCGTCCCATCAAAATTACTTTGTTCATAGTGTTTTCCTCCATTCTGTTATTTGTTTTCCTGATCTTGTGACAGATTAACATGCGGCAGGCTTTCCGCCATTTTCATCTGCTGGTGTTTACACACAGTTTACCCACACAAATCCGTCTTTTGTAGCAACAATCGTCCCCGCTTCAAGCAGCTCATGGAACAGCTCATCGGTTTCCTCGCTATGGATGGTGCTAAATTCCTCGGCACTGTAATAGAAATTGTTTGTGGCATACATATAATCCTTTTCTTCCTGTGCCAGTTCGTCTATGCACTGATTATGCGCTTCACAGATATTTCTCAGTGCTGTTTCATCTCCCACATTTCCAAGTATAAGCCGCGCCATAATATCATTGTCATTCATCCTGCTTTTCCTCCCAGTGCCCGCCATGTAGATGCTGCCTTGGGAAATTCCCCTGCAAATTCCCTGCTTAATATGCCGGACTCTTCATATGTTTCCACATATCCGTACTGCAGCAGGTCCAGATTTATTTCGCTACGATGGTAATCTTCCTGAAAGTGTTTCCATGACTCTTTGGAATTATCGCATCCATACAGCATGTCATCCGCCCTGATGCATGAGCCGATCATTACATAAAGAGTCTCCGGATTGTCTGTCGCGCCCAGAAATCTCATACTGCTGTACTCTTTCCATTCATTGCAGGAAAACAGCATATAATGCGTCTTTTTTTCATTTATTCTTTTACTTCCCGCCCTGCAATTTGACTTCATGGATAATCTCCTCCTTAGTTCCGAACAGTCTGCGCCCTTCCTGCCCATGCACGGAATGATAGAATTTTCCGGCATCACGGGTATGCAGGCTGTATTCTCCCGTTTTTTCTTCCCGGATCAGACACAAATGCTGTCCGCCGTCAACGGGCAGTGATTCCATCAAATCCTCCAGCTTTCCTTTTTGGACAAAGCTTCCAAGTATGAGCGCATCTAATCGTACATCAGGCATATCATGCAGCCAAAGTGAAAACAGATTATCTTCCTTTCGGCAGACTGCCATGACCGGCACATAGCTGACACAGACGAGCTGTTTCAGGAGCCCTGACAGCATATCCTGCTCATTCGGATCCATGCTGTTGACAAACTTTTTCTCCAACAGATCCGTCAGATACAGTGTCTGTGCCGGATTTAACGACACGTCCACATCCGACTTTCTGTAACGCGATCCGTGTCCGTTCAGCATCAGCGAACATTCTGCAGCAATCCGCGCCATCTTGAGGAAGGCATCCGCACTTTCTTCAAGTGTTTTTCCTGTCACAAAGCGCAAATGACGCCTCTGTTTCTGCTCATCATCGTATACCAGTGAAATGTCAAGGTATATTCCCTCGCTTCCGCCGAAATTCGGGATGCATATCGCATAATCATAATCCGGAAGCTCCCAGTCCTCATTCCAGTCGTTCTGGCTTATCAGGAAATACTCGTCTGGCAGCATGTCCTTGCTTGACAGGTGTTCTTTGAGCATTTCAAAGACTTCACCCATTTTCAGCATTCCAATATGCTTCACCCTGCCTTTTTCGTCCTTTTCGCTCCAACGGTCTACTTCAAAACTCTTAATTGTTGCCATATTTCTTTTTTCTCCTTTTCTAAATTGATGTTACCATGCGGCCTTTGCCAGACAGTCAATGACGTAAGATGAAATTTTGTCCGAATAATCCAGTTCCCTGCCGTCTTCAAAGATCATTATGACGGAAAGGATACGGATCGGAAGATATTCTTCCGTTGACGTGTGCGGAAAATAAACGGCACACTCCGAGATTACCGTATCTGCATGACGTGCTGCAAAGAAACCATACGTTAAATCCTTTTTTTCAGGACCATCAGCGTACAGTTTTGGCGCTTCTGCAACAAACTCCTGCAGGCAAAGCGCGACATGTGCCGGCTTTTTATCTGGTATGATTGTGCCGGTGCAGCGCATGGCTTCCATTGATACTTCCTCTGGCATTGACAAGACTATGTTTCCCGTCTCTAATGCATACTGCCCCATGTCTGCTTCCGCATCCGCAGCCTGGACAATCAAACACATCTCTTTTAATGTGCTTCCGTCCGGTTTGTCTGGTTCTTTGGTTATTGATTGCATAAAACATTCCCTCCTTCTTCAAAATTTTGCATATATACGAATTTTTCGCATAAAAAAAGCACCTGAGCTTATAACCCAAGTGCAAGTGCAATCCTGTTATTTAGTTACTATACCTGTTTCCAGGAATTAAAAGAAATCATACCGACTATGCCGGTAACATTGAAAAATTTAATAAACATGAAGATATTATAATATATAACTTCATGCTTGTAAAGATTTTACTTTCAAGAAACACTTTCCAAGCCATTTTCCGGTTTCACAGCATTAACATTTAATCCATTTGAGAAAGAAAAAACATTGTTAATGCTAAAATTCGTTTTCTCGTAAATTTTACCTCCTAGCTTCCGTAAACCGATATTATTATTTCCTAATTATAAAGTCCTCCTGAGCTGAATTTCTATCCAACCCAAGAGGACTATATTTAATTGGCATATATTCACATGTTACTATACCTCATTTAAGACAAGCAGTTTTAGTAACTATATGCTACTTTTAATGTTATCGTTACCGTAGAAGCCGGATAGATGTTTCCGTTATAAGATACACCCTTATTTTTAATCCATATCGTCCATGTTCCACTCGGATTTTCGCCTTCAAATCCAGTTATGGTAACGTTTCCACTTTTGGTCGGTCCTGCGATTGATTTTATTGTTCCCTTTGGACTTTCAACATAAATCGTATATGGATCGGTTCCACTAGCCACATTACAATACAACTCCACCTTAGTTATGGACGGATTGCTTCCCGAAACACTTCCCGATGTAACTGAGCTATATCTTGATTCTCCGCCACTAATTGCATTCAGTTTTACTGTTGTTTTACTGAAATTATTGGTAGCAGCAAGCACAGGTGTTACAAACATTAAGCAAGCCATCATACAAGCCATAACAGCTGCAAAAACTCTTTTTGTTACTCTTTTCATTTTATGACCTCCTAAAATTTGAAATAATAAGTGAAATATATGCCATATAAAACATGCTATATCCTTGTATCCACTGATGCCTGTGTCAGCAAACTGCCAGATTTCTTCAAGTTCGCTTCCACGGATTCCCTTGTAATTCCGTTCAAAGCCCCAGACGGGATCGGCTTCCCGATTTCCCAATTTGAATCTGCCTGCTTCACTGCGGATATAAATGTCTGCCGATACGCCCGCTCATACTGCTCCATAGTATACCCCGCTGCTAATCGATCATCTTTCTTCGTTTTTCTGTACAAATTGTCATATACATCCCTGCGCTTTGTCGTGTCTCCATTTAAAACACCGTTTTCACTCAAGAATTCTTTCTTCGTCAGCTCAAACATCTCGTCCTTGCTACTCTCCGAAATGGAAATGATGCGCTTCTGACGACCTGCATTTTCATCCGTCAGCACAAGTCCGGCAAGTCCGTTTCTGGGGTTGATATAATCACCGTCTTTATCGTAACATTTCATCGAATTTTTAATGCACTGGATATTTGTGAACATTGCACCGTTTCCATTCTGCGTCATTTCTTTTATTGCTGCCTTATATTGAGCGCTGTTCGTATCAATACCAGCAGCCCTTAATTGTGCTTGCACAGAACTACTGTTTAACTGCGATAATTGAAAACTACCTATAACACTTGCGTTTTTTGCGTTTTTTGTTCCCAACATTTGTTGAAATAAAAACCCATAATCTGTGATTTTTGACATAAACCCGTCCTCCTTGATAAAATAATTTGAAATCCTTTTCCATATAATCCCTTTGTACCACAAGAACAATATCATCGCATATACTTTATGCCTTTGCATCGAACACGTTGCGTTCTTCCAGATAATCTGGCAATGCAGCAAGCTCGCTGTTTCCTTTTGCAGAGCGGTATTCACTCCAATAGATTGAATAAAACTGCTTCTTTTTTGCAAGTTCTGCTGGTGTCATTTCATAGCTCCAACCATTCCCGGTATTAGACAAAACCTTTGCACCCTGACATTCAATAACAGCTCCATAGCCGCCTGTTGTTAATATTGGACAGGTAAGCATTCCTCCCCCTGCAAGCGCAAACTGCTTGTCAGCCAGACTGCCATGCCCTTCTGACTGTTCCAAAAAATCAAGCAGTGTCAACTCGCCAATTCCACGGCATTTTGTATTACTGCCATTATTTCTGCTCATAGCGTTTTTTGCAGACTGATACAACCTCTTTCTATCGGGCGCCACATCTGATAAATATCCTGCCCTTAACTGTAGCACTTTCCGATCTATAACATCTCGTTCTGCCGTACTCTTAGCTGTTGCTGCTCTACGAGCAAGCTCTTTTATTTCTGCCACATATTCAGCTTCTGCCTTAGTTGCATTGGATGCCGAAGGAATATATGACCAATTGGGTTCGCCGCTACTACATGATGTAATTAGTTGGTTCTTATTGCTATTTATCATTCCAACTGAAACACCCATATCTTACACCTCTTAATTTTTTACATATTCTACAATCATTTTACCCCCAAATACGGTAAAGCCATCCATTCCTGTATACTGCTGTAATATCCTTCCTTCAATCCTAACAAGAAATTTAACATTTGCAGCCTCGCCCTCAAAAGCTGTTGTTTTGTTTGTTGACGACGGTTTACTGGTCTGTTGGAACGGCACTGTTGCAGATGTATTTGTTGCATAGCTGGTAATAACATAGTTTTTAATTGTAGTGTATTTAGATTGAGTAACTTTTGTACCTGTCGGACAATAAATTGTAATACTCTTAATCGTCGCTCCATCCGGAATCACACCACTGAAGTCCACATTTTGACCAATAGAATAGATAGTCCCTGTTTGACCTGTAGAAGTTGCATAATCCTTGGATAACACTTTTGATGCTGTTGGATCAGCCGCATATACGATCGCCTCTCCATCTATCACATCATTCATATCTATTACAACTACTTCTGTGCCCTCTTTTTCCAATGCTTCCGCAGCATTAACCGTTGCTGCCCCCACAGGTGAAAACATTATTGCAAATGCCATCATTGTTGCAGTTGCCATTGCCAAAAAATTCTTTCTTTTCATGGTAATTACCACCTTTCTTTTGACTAATTAATGCCGAATTTAAAAAAACTATTGTGTATTCTTTCCCTTACTTTAATATAGTTACATTGTGATTCGTCAAATTCTCTAAATTTGTTAATAGTAATTTTCAAACGTACAACTTTTTGTTTTGACGTACATATTGGCAAGCTTAGGATTGCTTTATAAATTGCAATTTCCCCAAAATAGTCAAAAGAGTATCCATAGTCAACCCTATTGTATACAATGTAATAAGATATCCAGCCTTTAATCCGAGTGTTACAATATAGACCACAGAAAAAATCACTGATAACATTCTAAGTCTATGCCTAAAATATTCTATTTCTTCTGTATCCAAATTTCTATTGCTATTCTTTACTGGCGACAATATTAGCAATATGATTATGTCAAGAATTGAGATTACTGCGGCACCCTGCCAACTGAAGTTTATCTCTGTTGCCAAAAGAGATAAAAAAATAACGGCGCAGGAAAACAGGTAGCATCCAATTCTTGTTTTAGCATGGAAACCACCTGTATTGCGCCGAAAAGCATACAGAACCGCAAAAATAACTACGAATTCAATAATTTTTTTCATACATAGAGCTATTGCAATATAAGAAATATAATGGAATGCTTTTAGTATGGTCATTTCCAAACCAAACTTATAAACTTCCACATCAGCATAATTTATTGTACTATCCGCAACTAACCCATATGTAATTTTATCAATAAAATTTCTATATTTCTCGCTCACTATTTTTTCTTTCTGTTCTTAAATTTTTTTGCGGAATCCGGTACAACCGGCTGATAGCCAAAAATTGCGCATGCACTATTCATTTCCTTTTGAATATTTTTGTTAATAACAGCAGCAATAATTTTAGATACTTTCTTCATTTATTCTTCTCCTTTATTTTTTTGTGTAAAATTTTACCAAAAATATAGCAATAATCAATAGTTTTTTCAAAATGTACAACTTTTTGTTCCGATGTACAACCTAATATATAAATACAGATAAATACGGACACGAAAATAGGATAAACCTAATTAATCCATCTTATTTCATCTATTCATCAACTCTGTTCAAAACAATATCACATACAAGCAACTGATTGGAATATTTATAAATAATACTACCTAAATAATCTTCTATACATCTCTGTATATTTAATAATCCGACACCATTTCTTTTTGCGCTACTGCTATAAATTTTTCCATTTTTAACTACTACTGGATCTTCTACGCTATTTTCTATTCTAATGGATATCATCTCATTATATTCTTTAACGTATAAACCGATATATTTTTCTTCATTACATTTTTTAGTTGCTTCTAATGCATTATCAATCAAATTGCCAAATAAAGTAGTTATATCTATTGGTTTCATAAAATTTATGTCGACTTCATTTGTTTCTATTTTAAATGAGATTCCACTTCTGTCTGCCACTCTTTTTTTATCTGACAACAAACAATTTAATACCGGGTTGTCTGTATACATAAAGGGAACCAGCGGCTGCAGCATTTTTCGTATCTGATTTGTATAATTTAGAGCCTCTCTTTTAAAATCTTCCTGATATAACCCCTCGATCGTTTTCATATGCTTATCAACGTCATGCAAAATACTCATAGCCTCTTTGTATTTCACACTTTGTATCTCGTAGTTGTCATATTGAATCTTCTCCTGTTGTTCCATCATCTCTAACTGCATCTTATAATAATTCCGCTCATCTGAAAACTTTATAAAGTACAGCAGGTACATATTTGCAAAGATGGTACATCCTACAATAACCATCAATACTAAGGGATTTTCTCTATTAGAAATAACTGCAATAATTAAAACATTGACAACGCTGTACACAAACATTATTAAGTAAAGAATATATTGCGTTTTTGTACGAAGGATACTCTTTTTCCATAATCGACTAAAAACTACATAGTATAAAAACAATAATACAATTTTTGAAAAAGCAGTTTCTATACTTTTTTGAATCTCCGTACTTTGTGGAGTTATCTGTATTATTTCCATAATTACGTCAATCAAGAAAACTCCTAGTGCTTCTGCTACACCTATAACCATGAATAATGCTTCCGACTCAAATATTTGTATAAATCTTCTATCTTTTTCTTCGTAATAAAAAAAGTAGCTAACAAACCCAATCCAGATTACATTTACAAGCATATTAAGTATAGGACTCATAAACATATTTATTGGAGTAACAACAATAATACTTACTATTGGCAACAATATGTATAATAGTTTACTATTATAAGCTCTCAAATATCTGTCATTAAAAAACTGGAACAATAAATTTACAAGAATCACACAAGATATAAATGAGCAAAACAATAAAATAATTCTATCCATACCCTAATGAAATGAATCATGCAGATATTCATTTATCCTTTCCCTAAATTCTTTAACTCTCCTTTGCGACAGCGGAACATTTCCACCAGTATCCAATAGAATGTCATACATTTTAATCCGCATAACTCTCTCCAGATTAACCAGTATTCCACGGCAACACATTTCAAAGCCCAGAGGCCGCATTTTTTCTTCAAGTTTGTTCATTGCCTCGGTATATATGTACTCCGTTGATTTTGTCACAATTTTTATTTCTTTCTGCATTTTTATATATTCAAAATACACAATCTCTTTGACAGGGATTGATAAGATAGATTTTACCACGTCTTTCCCATCAAGACTATACCGAACATTATGGAAATCCATCAAAAGATCCTGCATACCCTCACTGTCCTCGAAAAACTCCTTAATCTGTTCCTCAACAGCCGGAGCCTTTAAGGGTTTTTCCAAAAACGCGAACGCGTGTGTCCGGTTCATTGCCTCCTTACAGTAATTCCCAAAGTTTGTCTGGAAAATAATTTTTGTAGAGCGGTTTTTCCGATGGATATGCTTGCCGATCTCTATTCCACTTTCCTCATTCATCACAATATCCAGAAATATCAGATGAAAAAGCGATGCTGCCTGCATCAAGCTCTCGCCTGATTCATATTCCTGAATATCATAGCTCATAGAATATTTATCCATTACCTCTTGAAGTATGGATTTCAAATGCACAATATCCTTTTTTTCGTCATCGCAGATTGCTATGTTTATCATACTTATTCCCCTATCACAAACCAACGGCATTTTTTACTATTATACATACATATACTACATAATTCTACATTTATTTCAATTATACTATATATGTAACGCAAATGTAAAATTGAATAATGTCCTCGATATATATTATAAAGATCAGGGAGAGCTGTCTCGACTTATGTATTCTTTCTTGATTTTTTTGCAAACATTAATAAGGCGGTTTATTTTACGGCTCATTATGCAGTTTCTTATACTTGAAACAGATGAATTTTTGTAAACTCATTCTATTATTTTACATAAAAACGGAGCTGATGTTCGGTAGCTTTTTCATCTACTTCTGCAACAGCCCCTGCTAATTTTTATTTTGCAATTATAAATCCAAGTATATACCGGTACGTACAGCGAGTCTTCCACTAAATGAATATCCCAGATTTACGAAAACGGCAACTTCAGTAAGAGTTGTAAATGAGTAAACAAAAAGAGGTAATGCCGCAATAAATACTCCAACGACTGACAGCGATTCTGTGACTACACTCCATATAACAGAATGCGCGATTCCTTTCAGTCTTGCAATAAACTCCGCATCATAATCTGAATAAATACCTAATACATTCAATTGCCTTTCTACATATTCTTCGCTACTGATCCGAAATGCCTCTTTGTCCACACCCTCTTCATAGTTTTCCATATAGTAACTGAGTACAACATCTCGAACATCTCCGAATGCGCCCACAATAGACTCCATGTTATATTCACCTTCGCCAGCTGCATAGAGCAATGCAATCTTATCCAGTACCTCCGAATTTATATTGCTTATATTCCCCACTGTTTGTGTATAATCAAAACCTGAATAACAAGCACTACCTAATGATGCAAGTCCTGAAAAAAGCGTATTCAATTTAGCAGAATTTAAAAACGTATTATAAGCAGTAACATCACTTGATGAAATAATATATGGCAGATCGTTTGCAGTAGGTGCCCTTCCTGGTCCATCAACATAGTGTGATAAGTACAAATACGTTAAATACTTGCCAAAATTCTCCCCGCCTATAGAATTCCCTTCATAATAGTTAGTACCATAATATCTTAAGGCCACTCCATATACGTTTTGAATTCGCTGCTTTTGATCCTGATATGATGCAGGCGGATTTCCATCATAATCATACAATGCTAACGGGGTTGTATTGTCAAGTTCAACCATATCATAGAGTAACTGTAAGTCCTGCTCCTCTACATTTCCCGACATAGCAAACATATCCACTATATCATCCATAGTGAAGCCCAACTCCTGTAAATTTTCAATCATTTCTTGTGTTCCACCGAGAAGGTCTGATAGTTGTTGAGCGGTAATACCTGCATCAGCTTTGGCATACACAGCCATCGGATTAATAATGACCATGCATAATGCTAAAGCCATCGAAAGCAACTTTTTTAAACTTCTTTTACTTAATCTCTTCATTTCTTTCCTCCTCGTATAATAAGTTTGTAAGCAAGAAATATTGCTTATGAACTTATTCTTTTTATGTGTATAGTGGTAAGGACATCTAAGAGGAACTCCCCTCACCCTGATTCCCGTCTATACAGTTAATAGTTACATTTTCATTTTCCATAATGGTTAATCCTGTGTTATGATATCAGGTAGAGTCTGATGTCCGAAGGCACTGCTGTTCCTCCTTTCAGCCGGCTTAGCCCGAG
>CANOBT010000037.1 GCA_947564305.1 uncultured Lachnospiraceae bacterium
AATACACCGATGGCGCCGAAGGAACGGCTGGCTACCGGAAGCACCTCGCCCTGTGCAATATATGCGCGCAGCTTGCAGTCTGCCGTACTCTGCAGGCGGTAGAAGGTAATATCACCAGGCTTAATATCGCCTTCAAGCGTTCCCTGTGTTACTTCCTCCGGAAGAGACCTTGCCATAATGAGCTGATATCTCATCTCGCAGAAGGACAGCTTGCTGGAAGCCGTATTGCCACAATGGAATCCCATAAATGTATCCTTGTGAGTATAGGAATATTTTCCTTCAATCTCTTCTTTGTACATATCTGCCGGAACGTTATTGTTGATATCCAACAGTGTCACAGCATCTTCACTGACTACGGTTCCGATAAATTCGCTCAGCGCGCCATAAATATCTACCTCGCAGGATACCGGGATTCCCTGTGCGGTCAGACGGCTGTTCACATAGCAAGGCACGAATCCAAACTGGGTCTGGAATGCCGGCCAGCATTTTCCTGCGATTGCCACATATTTACGGTAACCCTTGTGCTCTTCAATCCAATCCTTTAAAGTAATTTCATACTGCGCAAGCTTTGACAGAATTTCTGGTTTCTTATTGCCTTCGCCCAATTCTTCTTCCATTTCTTTTACGACTGCCGGAATTCTCTCGTCCCCTGCATGCTTATTGAATGCTTCAAATAAATCCAGTTCTGAATTTTCCTCAATCTCCACACCCAGATTGTAAAGCTGCTGAATCGGTGCGTTACATGCCAGGAAATTCAGCGGACGCGGGCCGAAGCTTATAATTTTCAGGCTGCTCAATCCAATGACTGCTCTGGCAATCGGACGGAACTCTGCAATCATATCTGCACATTCTTCTGCAGTTCCAATCGGATATTCGGGAATGTATGCCTTCACATTACGCAGCTTCAAATTGTAGCTGGCATTAAGCATACCGCAGTAAGCATCTCCTCTTCCCTGGATCAGATTGCTTCCTGTCTCCTCTGCTGCCGCAACAAACATCTTCGGTCCGTCAAAATGTTTTGCAAGCAATGTCTCGGAAATCTCCGGACCAAAGTTTCCAAGATATACCACCAATGCATTACATCCGGCCTTCTTGATATCCTCCAATGCCTGTACCATATGGATTTCACTCTCTACGATGCAGATAGGACATTCATAGATATCTGCTTCTCCGTATTTCTCTTTATAAGCTTTCATCAGCGCTTCTCGTCTGGTTACAGACAAACTCTCCGGGAAACAATCTCTGCTTACTGCAACAACTCCGATTTTCAATTCTGGCATATTCTTCATAATATGTACTCACCTTTCTTTTTTGTAAAATTACACTACAAGCTACGCAATACTGATATTTTCACCCTTGAGTCCGCAGAACGCCCCTTCGATTCCTGCCTCCTCATGTGCAATCAGCCATTTATTTTTCGCCGTAATCAGCCGGTCCTCTCCTGCTTCACCCGCCGGGAAAGTCAGCTCCGTATTCGTTCCTGCCGGAAGAATAACTACACAGCGAAAGCCCCCTTCTGCTGCCGTGCATGGTGCATAATGCAAGGTTGTTGCATACATCTCAACAGCCGTACCCGCAGGCACAAAAAATGCCTCCACCAAAGAAGTATCATACGTGTAATCCAACTGGATATCCTGCTGTGCTCCCAACAGCAAGATCATATCTGTCACCGCAATATTAATCTCGCTGGAACGATGATATTCCACTGCATTGAGCTTGTAATTATCTCCATTACAGTAGCCCATCTGAATCGGAAGTCCGCCGAATGCACGGTTCTGAAAATGCTCTGCCTCCGGCAGCGCTTCCAGTTCCTCCACAGACGGAACGTAAATGACTTCTTTCGGCAAAGGCGTATGTTCCATCTCTTTCAGGATTCTGGTAAGGTCATATCCTTCCAGAACTTTTCCATACTTGCCAAATGCTTGGTCTGTTACTTTCTGAATGTTCATTATGGTTCCTCCTTCATTATAATGTAAGATTGTGCACATTTCACTTTCTGGAACCATAATAACAATTTTTTTTATACTTATCCACCAATAAATTATCTAATGTATGTCACTTTCTTGTCTTTTTCAGGTATTCGCTTGGCAAAATCCCATACTTCTTCTGAAATGCCTTCGCCAGAGCCTTGCTGTTGGGAAATCCATTGTTCAGCGCCGCCTCACTGATGGTATGCTCTGTATTCGCCAATTCCTGAAAAGCACGCTCCAGGCGGATGCTTTGAAGATAGGATTTGTAGTTGATACCCGCATATTTCTGGAACATCCTGGACAAATAGGTCGGTGAGTATCCAAAAATTTCCGCCAGCGTCTCTAAGGACAGGTCAGAATCATAGTTTTCTTTAATATAATCCGTAATCAAGGAAAGACGGTTCAAATTCTTGTGCCACTTCACCATATCCGGAGTCACATCCATCTCCCGGTATTCTGTCACCAAAAGGTAGAGCAGCATGTAGTACAGGCTTTTCACCTTCATTTCATACCCACAGAGCTGTTCCTCGTAAGATGCATAGATATCGCCAATCAGTCTCATGACTTCTTTATCCTGCTCCTTCGCTGTATGAGTGAAACGAATATATTGTTCCCCTGTAAAATAATCTTCAAATGTTTTTAACGGAATCTGAAGCACAACCGTCCGGTTAGGCTCCGGGGAATCCACAGAATGTATCTCATTCGAGTTGACCAGCATAAACTCCCCTGTCCTGAGCGGATAAATCTGCTCATTCAGATAAAAGTTCAAACTTCCCTCATAAACTGCAAACAATTCCACTGACCTGTGCCAATGCTTATTGCGAAAATACTTTCCTTCTCCGCCTTCAAACAGAAATACCTTAAACGGCAGTCCTTGATTAGGCATAATTAATTCATGACTGAATTCCATAATACACCACTTTTAATCCATCTATCTTTGCGTATATATTTCTTGATTCTTCTATTAACATTTTATCACTTCCCACTGGAAAGGAAAAGGCAAACCTGATAAAATAACTTTACATATTTGAAAAACAAACAGAAAGGACAGAACTATGAATCTTCATTTTCTCGGCGGAGCGATGGAAATCGGCGGAAGCTGTATTTATATTCGGATTGCAGGCAAAGGCGTCCTGATGGATTCCGGAATCCGGCAGTCCAATTCCAAAGACCCGCTTCCAGACTTTCGTACCATACAAGAAGAAGGCGGCCTGGATGTCATCATCGTCAGCCATGCACATATGGACCACATCGGAACACTCCCCATCATCAGCAAGGCGTTTCCCTCCGCTCCCGTTTATATGACCGCTATGACCGCAGACCTGACCCGTGTCCTTTTATATGACAGTTTAAAAATCATGAAATACAGGGAGGATGAGATTCCACACTATTCCGAGCAGGACGTGCTTGCCATGCTGGGGCGAATCCATCCGGTTGGCTATCAGACTCCCTTTCCCATCTTTGAAAAATTTACCCTGACCTTTTATCCTGCAGGACATATTGCGGGGGCTGCCTGTGTTTATCTGACGACGGAGGAAGGAAGCCTGTTCTACTCCGGGGATTTTTCCAATTTTTCTCAGCGGACAATCGAAGGTGCCCGCATTCCAAAGCTTCGTCCTGACACAGCCATTGTGGAAACCACCTACGGAAACCGGCTGCATGCAAACCGACAGGTGGAAGAAAAACGGTTGGTAGAACTGGTGGGTGAATGCATCCGGCAGGAGAAAAAAATTCTCATTCCTGCATTTGCCCTGGGACGCTCTCAAGAGGTTCTATTAATTTTACGTGCCGCAATCCAGAATCAGGAAATACCACCCGTTCCGATTTATGTAGACGGCATGGTAAGAGATATTAATATCATGTATACCCGCAATCCCACCTATCTGAAAAATGCACTCGGAAAGCGGGTGTTAAAAGGAAATGAGCCATTTTATACAAAGGAAATTCAGCCAGTCGCCGCCACTCAAAAGAGGGAGGACCTTCTGAAACTCAAAGGTCCCGCCATCTTCCTTTCCAGTTCCGGCATGCTTACCGGCGGACCCAGCGCACAGTATGCAAAAGAACTGGCTCCTTTGGAGAATGCGTGTATCATCATCACCGGATATCAGGATGAAGAATCTCCCGGACGACAGCTTTTAAACCTGTTGGAAAATCCGGAAGAGCGAAGCCTTTCTATTAATGGCAGTACCATTCCTGTAAAATGCCGGATTGAACAGGTGGGGCTTTCTGCTCATGGAGATAAATCGGAGATTATGGCCTTGTTAGAGCGCCTTTCGGCACGGCGCATCTTCCTTGTGCACGGCAACCGGGAAGTCATCGATGAACTGGGAAGCGAACTTGCTGCCGAGGACTACCGGAGACAGATTTTCCTTCCGGAATGCGGGCAATCTTATGAAATCACGCTTCGCAATAAACGAAAACAGCTCTCATTTCATCCGGCACACACCATGCAGATGAAAAGAGAATTTACGGAAAAAGACGAAAAACTCCTTTGGGAGTATTGGCAGGAGCACTATTTTGGAAAGGCATTTTCCATCTCCCAGATTGCCCATATTTGGTTTGGGAAGCCTTCCGATTATCTTGCAGGAGCAACAGATGATGCCATCCTGCAGAAGATGCAGGAAATCTTCCTGCACAGCCTGTATTTTTCTCCCAATATCCGGCGTCTCTTCCTGTTTGAAGCCAATTTACCGGAGGAGGTAAAAGAAGCGCTTGCGCCAAAAGAATTAACCCAACAGGAAGTGGCCTTGCAGATTGAAGCAACATTTCCCGGGCTTTCCTATCGAAAAATCAGCTACCATGCAGAGCAGCGAAAGGTCCTGTTACAATTTGACTATCCTGATGCACAGGATATGGAGACTTTCCAGAAACAGGCCGAATTTTTCTCTGATGCCACCGGATGGACTGCAGAAATCAGTCCTTCTATGAACCATAATGCGGCCCAGCTTCTGCTGTCCATGTTGTTTGGAGAACGGCTGGCAAAGACATCCTATTATGCGGATAAGAAATGTTATACTATTACCCTTACCGGAAATACAGACGGACTGATTGACGAGAAAGAGAAAAAAGCAATTGAAAGTTTTCATACTACTACTGGTTGGGGATTGTCCGTCAATGGACAGACAATGGCTGTATCTGCCGATACTGCGCCATCCGGAACCACAGAACAGAAAAATTTCTTTTCCCCTGCGAATCCTTCTGTAGAAAAAGCAGAACAGAATACTGCCTTTTTCTGTATCGACCAGATGTTTGATGAGCTGCCCCACAGACCGGACAAGAAGAGCCTAAAACAAGATGCCAATGGAAACTATCTGGAGCTCAGTTTTATCTCTCCCATGATTGGAAAGATGTATGAAGATACTTTGCAGGCCATTACGAATCAGATTGGGTGGCGTATCTGTATTGCAGATAAGGTCAATCAGAATGCCTTGTTCAAAACTGCACAATTGCTATGCATGAAAGCCGAGATTCCACTCGCCAAAAATCCATCCTATCTCCCTGAGAAACGGATGGTACAATTGAAAATCCAACATGTAGAAAATGAGGAAAAACTACGGGATGTGGAACGAGAATTTCAGAAGCTGACCGGGTGTAAGTGTATTTTCAGTGTGTAGATACATATTCATAAATTGATTTTTCCACCCCTGTGGAATAAAAAAGAAGACACAAAAAAGGGAGACCGTTCTTAAGTCTCCCTCCCCCTGATACAGCATTCCATATTCATCCACCACACTACTTTTTCCAGAGCATATCTGAAAGTTCTTCCGAACATTTCTGTGCCATACCGTATATCAGTCTCTCCCGTGCCGCGCTGGAATACAGCTCCAGATTCTTTTCACTTGCCTTTGCAAAATCAGCGAACGCATCTGTATCTAATTTAAAACCGTTTCCTGTCCTGTCCGGCCTCGCAGGATTCCCTGTATAACTAAGTATAAAATCAATATCCTTCGTCCAGCGTGACGCCTCCTCATTGAGACGCAGCCTGTTACAGAACATCCTCTTTTTCTCGGCGCCTGCAATAAAATCAAAGCGTTCGTACAATCCTCTGTTTTCCTTTTCCCCTCCGTTAAGTCCTGCATATGGATCATCTGTCCATGTATTCGTAGCATCATTCAGGGCATACAGTTCCAGCTTATTGATATTATAGGGATTGAGCTGCCTCACATTAATCTTTTCTTCAAACAGCTTTCCATATTGGTCCACGCCTCTTGCAACCAATACCGGGTTCTCATCTGTTGATTCGGCTGCGTGGAAAAATCTGTATTCTATCCCCGGCACATCCCAACGCCACGAAATCGCCCCTCCCTCTTTTAAGGCGTATTTAGATGGTATTTTATCTACTTCGGGGCAGGTTTCCCAAGTTGCCCATTCTCTGTTCGGAAGTACGCTGATATATTGCCCCTGATTAGAAACCTTTGTTCCGAAGCTATCGTTACCGCCGCTCTTTCGGCTCTGGACTGACGTCTGATATCTTGACTGCGTCATTGCCAATGAATCATAATTTCCGTAAGATGTTCCAATCATGGCAACATATCCTCCGTAACAACAAAGTCCTTTTTTAAAGTCCATACTTTATGAGTCCCGGCTGAGGACTCCCCTGTATCAGAATATTCTGCAGCAAATGACGTTACGGATATTCCCAACAGCATTGCGGCTGCTAATAATACGCTCAATACTCTCTTTATATTGTTTTTCATAAATACCTCCAAATTATTTTTTCATAAATGCTTCCATCCTTCTCTTTTCCCTATGCAAATGCCATATCTGTACTTTCTCTAATATGTCTCATTATCATCGCCCCCTTCTTAAGTTGATTTCATCTATAAACCATTTATAAAATCTTTCTCAATTCCTCCGCTTCCTCTTCAGACAGTTTTTCGTCTCCTGTAAAAGCAGCAAGTAAACTGCTGATAGAATTGTCAAAGCATTCCTCCACCAACTTCCGCGTCCAGTTATGAATCAGCTCTTTTTTGCTGCACAAAGCATAATACATATAATGAGTCGAACTCCTGTCAGTTCCTACCATCCTGATTTTCTGCAGATTAATCAGATAAGTATTCAAGGTTTGTGCTTTCCACGTCTTGTTCCATTCATTGTGTGCTACGCCCATAATCTCTTTAAAAGACATTGGTTCCTCTGCCTTCCATAGTAATTCCATAATCAGCATTTCTGTGTTAGATAGTCCATAATTTCTTTCCATAGCGTATTCCCTCCTTATTCATCAATGCGGACATTTTTTATATGTTAGAACGTTGATTTCATTACCTCGTTTTACATATCCACATGCAGAACACCTCAACGCTTCATATTCTGCAACGGTACAGTCTCTACTGTTGTTCTTATCATGGTATGTCGCCGTTCCCGCAGTGTATTGATGCCTGCAGGTGGATCTTGTAACGTTATTTTTATCATTTATCTCATATACATTGCCTGTATCGTCCACGAAAAAATGCTCATAGGGCAATTCATCGATTTGTAATTTTGATTTTCCCACTGTGAACTGAAAATCAAATCCCTGTTCAGCGCACTCTCCCTGCTCATACGTTATCTTCACCGGTTCGGTGTATGCATAGGCCGTGCCCACACCCATTACGCAAATCAACGCCGTCGCAGCAGCCGAGAGAATTTTCTTGTTTTTTCTGACTGTTTTCATTTCTAAAATCCTCCTTTTAAAATCCTTTTTACTACTTCCTCCCAAAATCCCCACAGTAAAATCATTATTTGCAAAACTTTTCTCTGTTGCAAGTCTCAGCAGTAATTCTCCATATGCTTTGCGTGCCTTTTCTTCTTTTTCTTCTAACACAATACTATCACAATATATTTCACTGATATTTGAAATCTCACGATATAGGATATATACAAATGGATTAAACCAATGAACTGCCATAGCCGTCATCCCGAAAAACTTTATCAGAAGATCGCCATGCTTAATATGCAACAGCTCATGCTTTAGCACGTCCTGGTATAAGTCCTTTCCGGTCTCACTTTCGTCCCATGGCGGTATGATAACCGCCAAAGAGTGTATTCCTATAGTGATTGGTGTTTTACAGTATTGAGAACATAAAAGCTTTACATTGCGTCTGATACCCACCTCTTTTTTCAAAATATTAAAAGAATCCTGTCGCTCTTGTTCTATTGGTATATTCGAATATTTCAGACAAATTTTTCTTGTTTTCCAATACCGAAGAACATACAACAAAATAACTGTAAGCGAAAATATCCCACTTCCGAGCATTACTATCAGCATTTTTTCTAACCCTGATGAGACATGTACAGAATCGCCATATAGATAAATCGCACAACTTGTATTCCAAAGAATGTCTGGCTTGCAGAATATACCAACCGTCTGTGGAAAAAATCCCACTATAATATTCCTTATTCCAGATAAGCACGCTGGAAATGGAATCAAATAAAACGCAAGTGAAACCTTTAAAACACGATATCTCCATGCCACTGAAAAATATCTTTTCGCAATCGGATATAAGAGTATATAAAAAATCAAAATAACACTTCCTGAAAGCGACATCATCAGCCACAGGTTATGTACCATTTACGCTCCTCCTTTTTGTATTAAATATCCTTAATATAAATTATATATCTCTATTCAAATTATGTCAATCCTAATTTGAATATGAATTCAAAAACAGCCGCAAAACAATCTGTACTATCCGTACAAACTATTCCGCGGCCGTTTTCTTTTGGCATAGATAATCTCTGCCGTATCAATGATATCTTTTTCTTTCGCAGCACCTAAAAAAAATGAGAAGTCGTTACATTTTATTAGAGATATTTATTTTTTATTGTGTCCCAGCGGATAAAAATCTCATCCTCTGACATGAAATGATTTTCTGTCTTTACTTTCTCCACGAAAGAATCTAAGGAGAATCCACTATTTTTTACTGCCTCCACAAAGGAATCCGGGACCTTGAAGTCAAATACTGTTTCTGTTGGAATCAGCTCTGATAAGGTATCAATTAATTTTTTGATCACATCCAGATATTTTTCCGTAATCCTGCCGGTATATAATACAGCAGCCGAATTTTTATAATGGTGCGTATCGTCATTTCTATCCTTGAGAATACTAATCCATAGTTCTTCATCATGAATCAATTGTTCCCGATATGCCAGCTTGATAATCTCTCTCGGAGAACCAGTTTTTGCGTCCAATATCATCAAGTCATTCTGCATATATTCTTTTAATGTCTTCCATGACAATTCAAACAGACGGTCAAAATCCGCTGTCAGTGCAGAAACCATCTGATCTGAAAAATCATAGGGTTTCATATATCCATTTATGGTCTGGTAAAGACGTTTTAGCTGTTCATATTTTTTCATATATCATAACCCCGTCCCGCTTGATTTCTTCATATAAATCCTTTGAAAATGCACTGCTGTTCATATCGACAACATCAAACATTAACAGTGTTTCTATTTCTTCTATCTCATCTAATATTTGAAAATATTGTTTTACGTCTTTCGCATACAAGGCCAGATCGATATCGCTTCTCTTTGCATTGGTACATTTTGCACGGGAGCCGAATAAAATAATCTGCTCCAAATTGAATTTTTCTCCTATATTTTGAAGTGCATCAAGGACTTTATCGGGTAGGTTTACTTTTTTGTCTTTTATGGAATATTTGGGGAATCTGCTGCTGTTCTCCATAGATAAAGAATCCATTCTGCCTCCTCCTTAACTATACTCCACATTATACCGGGCGTATACTCTTTTTCAAGGTGTTTTGCGGCAATTTCTATACCCTACACCCCAAGCAGCTCCATAATCTCTTCCCTGCTCAGGCTGCCAAGCTGCGCTCCTTCTCCTCCAATGACCTGCTCTGCAAGGTCCTTTTTGGTTTCCTGGAGCTTCTGTATTTTTTCTTCAATCGTGCCTTTCGCAATCAGTTTATACACCGTTACCTTCTTCGTCTGCCCGATTCGGTGGGCGCGGTCAGTCGCCTGATTCTGTACCGCCAGGTTCCACCATGGGTCATAGTGGATAACCACGTCCGCTCCGGTCAGGTTCAGACCCACACCGCCTGCTTTCAGGGAAATGAGAAATACCGGGACATCCCCTTCGTTGAATTCCTTCACCATCTGCAGACGCTTTTCCTTGGATGTACTGCCCGTGATCGTATAATAAGCAATCCCAGACTCTTCCAATTTTTCCTGCAATATGGACAACATGGACGTAAACTGTGAAAATACTAGCATCCTGTGTCCGCCGTCAATGGCGCTCTGAATCAACTGCAGACAGGCCTCCAGTTTCGCTGCCTCGCCCTGGTAATTCTCAAAGCATAAGGACGGGTCGCAGCAAATCTGCCGAAGCCTTGTCAGCTCTGCAAGAATCAGCATCTTATTCTTATTAAATTCTGCGTCATTCTGCTTTGCAAGGCTCTCCTTCATGTGAAGTACCTGGCCGTCATACAACTTCTGCTGTGTACTTCCAAACCGGACATACCGGTGTTCTTCCAGTTTTGCCGGAAGGTCCTTCAGCACATCCCCTTTCAGCCTTCGCAGGATAAACGGTCCTACCATCTTCTGCAGACGCTTCATGGCTGCTTCATCATTATTTTTCACAATCGGGCTTTCCATCTCCCTCTTAAATACATCGTAGCCATATAAAAAGCCTGGCATGAGATAATCAAAAATACTCCACAATTCACTCAGCCTGTTCTCAATCGGCGTACCGGTCAATGCATACCGAATCTGGCTGTTGATGACCTTCACGGCCTTTGCCGCCGCGGTGGTGTGGTTCTTGATGTACTGTGCCTCGTCAATAATCTCATACTGGAACTGTTTGTCCTCATAAAAATGAATATCCCGCTTCAAAAGATCATAGGATGTTACCAACACATCTGCATCCTGACTGGACTCTATAATATTGCGGCGTTCCTCCTGAGTTCCTGTAATTAAGTTCACTTTCAATTCCGGCGCAAACCGCTGAAACTCCTCTCCCCAGTTAAATACAAGAGATGCCGGAGCCACCACAAGAGAAGTTCCTTCTTTTCCTTCCTGCTTTGCCGCAAGCAATACGGAAATCACCTGCAGAGTCTTTCCTAGTCCCATATCGTCCGCCAGGATTCCGCCGAATTGCCATGCCTCCAATGTTCTAAGCCATTTATAGCCGTTTTTCTGATAATTGCGCATGATTTTAGAAAGGCTTTCCGGTTCTTCAAAATCTGCGTCCTTTACCGTTTTAAACCCTTTGACTACCTTACGGAAATGACTGTCCCTGTGGCTGTAAACACTCTCATTCTCCTCCAACATCTTATCCAGATATAAGGTCCGGTACATGGGAAGATGCATTTTTCCTTTCACAAATTCCTTTGGTTTTAAACGCATGGCTTCCATCATCTCTGACAGCATATTGAGTGAGGAATCGTCCAGATTTACAAAGGAACCGTCTTTCAAACGATAATATTTTTTCTTCTCACGATAGCTTGCCAGAATATCAAGCAGCTCGCTTTGCGGAATATCATCGGTTGCAATATCCAGTTCCAACAAACCAGAAGATACGGAAACCCCCACAGACACTTTCACCGGCCTGACCGCATGATATCCAAGGAATTGTTTCGTACAGCGCACCTCTCCGATTTCCATCAGCTTTTCCGTGCCGCTCTCCATGACCCGGTAAATTAGTTCTTCTTCCCCTCCGCAGTGCAGTTCATCTCTTTCCCAGTCAATCCTGGGAAACCACTGCATCACATGGAACAGAACTTCCTCCTCTCTGGCCGTATCCCGAAGCGGCTCAATCCCATTCAGCCGATTATTGAGAATGTCCAATGCAGAAAATTCTTTTTTTCCGTATCTGGCAACAACCCCGCAGGTCACATTATGTTCTTCGGCATCTAAATAAAATACGAATTGTACTTCCGGCAGAAGATAGGCCCTGAACTGCTCCGGCGCAGTCTCTGTCACCTCTACCACATCCTGCAGTTGAGGAAGTATCCTGTAGTAGAACTCTGACATATTATTGCGCCCTACATGAAACGAAAAGGTATCATCCTTTGCCAAATCCACCAATGGCTCTACCTTCTCCAGAAACCCTTTATCTACACGGCATAAATGTCCGTCACCGATAAAATAAGCGGTATCTGTTCCCAGAAAAAGTTCGGGTAAGGTTCCTTCCACCTGGATTCCGTGAAATCCCTGGTCCTTCTCAATCTTCTCTGCGGAAATACGCATGGTTACCTTCGGATTGCGTTTCATGCGTGACAGCGTTTCCTTCTTCTTTTTCTCCCAACCGTCCTTATCTTCAAATTCAACCGTTTCGTCTGCCAGTTGTTCAAAAAATTCATCCAGTCTCCACCCAAACAGATTCAGCGAACCTCCCACGCCGGATTTCCGATAGTAATAGTCATTTCTTGAATCCATAAGACGCTGCAGAAATTCCTCCTCCTCACGCACAATCCGATTGACGAAACGAACCCATCCCTTTCCCGACTCAGTAAAGTTCTCCAGATTGTGGTTAATCTGAGTGTTGGTACCGTAAGTACCCGTAGCGGATTCTTTTACATTCTGACAGAATTCATCCAGTTTTTTTACAACAAACAGTTTCTTTTCCCCAATTTTAAAAGAAACCGACAACTTTCCATCCTTTTTTATCAGCCTTGGTATGAATTTCAGGCTGTCTTCTTTGACCTCCCCGTCTGCCATCATCAGATTGGAACGCTTCTTCTGATAGGATGTCATAAGGATTCTTCCATTGGCATCCGTAGCATCCCCTAAACTATGCGAATTCAGATATTCCTCCAAGAGATTTAATACCCCTGCTTTGTAGGGACATTTCGTCTCTTTATAATTCCAGTTGTAATAATCTCTCACACAGTCCGGGCATCTGCAGTCTGTATGCGTGACCTCCGTTCGGGAAAATATGATTCTTACCGGAAATTCTCTGTCTGCGGATTTTCCGACTGCATCTATCTGCCCCCGGATTCCCCGGTTGATTCCGTCATATCCGGATATAACCTGCTTCATCTTAATATTTCCCTGCTGATACAGTTGTTCCGCCTTTTTGTAGGAAGCCTGCGGAATCGTCATGGAGTGCTTTATCTGTGCCGCTTTAAAGTATTTGTAATTTTCTAGCTTTTCAATACTTTTATTCTCTTTCTCTGATTCCTCTGTATCCGGATTTTCTGCCCACGAATCACCCAATAAACCAAATTCTGTCTTCCGCCTTTCTTCCCTCATCCGGCGTTTCTCTTCCGCTTCCAGTCTTTCTTTCTCTTTCCTTAAACGCTCTTCCTCTGCCTTACGTATGGCCTCTTGTGCCCTGCGCTTCTCTTCCTCACGGCGCTGCTTCTCTTCTTGTTTCCGCTTATCCTCTTTTCGTCTGCGCATGTCTTCTTCCCTATATTTTTCTCTTCAAAATTCTGCCGCTACTGGGCCACTATATTTCTTGGATGTTTCTTTTTATCTGATAAAATTGGTCCTCTGGAACGGCTCCTTCTCCGGCAGTCCATATTTCTCTTTTCCAAGGGCAATACTCTTCATAAGAAATGACATGTTATTTGCAAGCGTCCGCATAATCTGCAGCCCTTCCGCATCCTTTCCGGCTTCATCCGCATTATTTCCATGAATGCTGTTCCAATACTGTCCGGATGCCACAGGCATTCCGCAGATTGTAAAATATTTATTTAATTCATCAAATGTGGCCGATAACCCGCCTCTTCTGGCAGATACCACACTGGCTCCGACTTTCATGGTCTTATCGAAATGGGTGCTGTAAAACAGTCTGTCCAGAAATGCAATCAATGTCGCATTGGCGGATGCGTAGTAAACCGGACTGCCCACCACAAGGCCGTCACATGCTTCAAACTTTGGCGCAGCCTCATTTACCATATCATCAAACACACATTTCCCCTTGCCTGCACAGGTTCCGCAGGCGATACATCCCCTGATATCCTTATTGCCGACATGAAGGATTTCTGTTTCTATACCTTCTTTTGTAAAAATCTGCTCCATCTCATGCAGAGCCGTATATGTACTTCCCTTTGCATGAGGACTTCCATTTATTAATAATACCTTCATTACACTTTACCTCCGTTTTTTTATTGATGTCTGCTTTCCTCTGTTCAAATACAAACGCAGACGGCATCTATCCGCCTTTCGCAAAAGCAGGTCGTATTATAATATAGCACCTTAGGATATACAAAGCAATAGGAAGCCGCTCTGCCGCCCTATATTTCATCCGTATCAATCAATAATTTCATCGCCCACGCCGGAACATCCACATCCTGATAGTCCTCCTGCATAAATACAAATGCGGTCTGGTACTGCGGCATTTTCTGGGGATAGATACCATACCCGTCTGTAAAATAAATCAACCCGCGCAAATCTGTAAACTCCCCTTGCCGGATGAGTTCATCTGCATATTCAAATGCCGGCCGAAAATCTGTTCCTCCCTCGCCGTAGAGCGTGAGAGCCTCCATATAGTCTTTCAGTTCCTTCTCACATGTGATTTTTTGATCGGACTGTACTTTCTCATCGCACTGGATGATATGCACATTAATTTTCCGGAAAAAGCTCTCATTTTCGCTCAATACTGCATAGGTTTCCTGCAAAAACTTCTTTACTAGTTCCCCGGAACATGACATGGACGTATCCACCACAACCGCAAACTCTTCTACTTTTTTTGCCTCTTTCGTCTCCTGGGGCTCAATCAAAGGCATGTTCCCGTATAACGACAAACCATAGCTATAAAACGTATAATCAAAAGAGTCTGGGTCAACTTCTATCTCCTCCCGCAATACAGAAAATTTTCTGAGAAATGATTTATAATCCTGCTGTTCCCGATTCTGAATCTTAATCTGGCCCAACAGCTCCCCGTTTTTCTCTGCGGCCTCTTTTGAAATTGTTTCCAGATCGGTCTCCATTTTCTCGTTAATGTCCTGCCACTTTTTCTGCATGTCTGCATTCATATCTGGATGTTTCTCTGGCTGGTGATTGGCCCAATATTGATGGTCATCCACATAAAATTCCTGTTCCAGCCTTGACAATCCCTTCTCATCCAATTGCCACTCCTGCAAAAAATGAAATATCCGCTCTGCATGCAATGTCTTTCCTCCTGCCTCCAGTTTTCGGTAGGTCTCCCTCCGAAGGAGGCTTCTGGAGCAGCGGACAGAGCGGTGATAATTCCCATCTATGAGATGCTCTGCCGCAATATCACAGCTTAAGTCCCATAGACGTTGATTCTCCTCCCGTTCTGCCGGGTACTCTTTCCACATATGCCGAAAAATACAATGATAGACCATATGCAGATACCCCCGGTTCACGAAAATCCGATTCTGCCGATATAATCCTCCCAACTGCTGAGGATGAAAATATAATACAATGCCGTCTGTCCCAAAGGGACTTATATTCGCATCCATCTGATAGGCAAAGCTGCTCAATGCAACATCTAAAAAACGCATTCCAAGGTACAGCTCATCCCTCGCCGCACTCCATATCTTATTTCCAAGTAGATCCAAGTGCTCCACTGCCTCTCGATTCTCCATCTATTATCACCTCTTTCTCCACCATTTTACGACATTTTTCTACATTATAAACTTATTGTTTAGAATTTTTCTACTTCTTTTATAAATTGAAAACATTTTGGACACATTTTTCTTTTATACTAAATGTCAGATAGTTGAAAAACAACTATCTCCCCCCTCATAAAGTTAAGACATCTGGGGAGCCATCCCTGGGTGTCACACTTTACTCTCATTCCTTTTTAGATAACTATATAGAAGAAGCTCCCGGACGGGGGCTTTTTCTTGTTCATTGATTCTTCTTGACAATAGATTCTTTTATTTTTATACTACTCCATATCAAGTAAGATATACAAACAATATTTTAATTTTTCCACACAAAATATATCCGCTTACTTTACAATAATAGGAAAGGAGTCCCCAAAATGATCATCAAAAACGGCCTTATCGTAAATCCCGATACTAACGCCTCCTACAAAGCAGACATCCACATCCGCAATGGAGTCATTGACGAAATCAGCCATGATATTCCTGCCGCATCCTCTGACGAGTGTCTGGATGCCAGGGGATTGACCATTGCCCCTGGTCTGATTGACACACATATCCATTTCCGTGACCCCGGATTTCTTCACAAAGAGACTCTCCATACCGGCGCTCTTGCCGCTGCAAAAGGAGGCTTTACTTCTGTCATCTGCATGGCGAACACATCTCCTGCCGTAGATTCCGTACCTGTCTTAAAGGATATCCTGACGCGGGCACAAGATGAGAACATCCGTATTTTCCAGACCGGAACCGTATCTCATGGTTTAAAAGGCGAAGTCCTGACCGATATGCCGGCACTGAAGGAGGCGGGCGCCTGTGGATTTACAGACGATGGTATTCCCATTACCAATGCGGCTTTCTGCTATCGCGCAATGCTGGAAGCAAAAAAACTTGACATGCCAATCAGCCTGCATGAGGAAGACCCGGCTTTTATCCAGAATAACGGTATTAATCACGGAAAAGTTTCCGCCGGGATGGGTCTCTATGGCTCTCCGGCCATTGCAGAGGAATCCCTGGTGGCAAGGGACTGTATGCTTGCCCTGCGCACAGGAGCCGATGTAGTCATACAGCATATCAGTTCCAAGAATTCCGTAGAGCTTGTGAGAACCTTCAAAAATCTAGGCGCTCACATCCACGCCGAGGCCACTCCGCATCATTTCACTCTGACAGAGGATGCGGTATCTATCCACGGCACTCTGGCGAAAATGAATCCTCCTCTTCGGACGGAGGAAGACCGTCTGGCGATTATCCAGGGGCTTGTTGACGGCACTATTGATATCATTGCGACAGATCACGCCCCGCACAGCGCGGCAGAAAAAGAAAAACCGTTTACCAGTGCGCCCAGCGGCATCATCGGACTGGAAACTTCTCTTGGACTTGGAATTACAACTCTGGTTCGGGAAGGGCATTTAAGCCTCATGGAACTTCTGAAAAAAATGACTGTCAATCCGGCGCGGCTGTACCATCTGCCTTATGGAACGATTGCAAAAGGCAGTCCGGCTGATCTGGTGTTATTTGACCCTGAGGAACGCTGGATACCAAAGGAATATCTCTCCCGGTCCTCCAATTCCCCATTTACAGGAAAGGAACTGTATGGCCGGGTAAGACATACCATCTGCCGCGGGAAATTAGTCTACACAGCATCCTAAGAATCGTCACATCATAAAGGGCATGCATGATTTTAAATCACAAGAATCAAGCCCTTTATGATGTTTTTTGTTTTTGTTTATAATTTTTCGAGTTCTTTTATGAATTGAAAACACTTTGGACACATTTTTCTTTTATACTAAATGTCAGATAGTTGAAAAACAACTATCTCCCCCTCATAAAGTTTTGGACATCTGGGGTGGAAGTCCCCAGATTCCGTACTTTACTCTCATTCCTTTTTAGATAACTATATGAAAAAAGCTCCGGTAAGGAGCTTTTTTCTGTTATGCTTTCATTTCAATCCCGTATTCAACATTCCTTCCACCTCATCCATTTCACGCAGAATAGACTGCTGCCGCTCCTGGAATAAAAGTCCCTTGTTATGCCGATAATACTGGTCACACCCATTCTCCTTGATAAACCAGATGCTATAATAATTCGCATTCAATTCTGTAATCAGGGCCACCATCTCCTGGCTCTCCCCAAACGCCTCCTCCATGAAATCAAATACATGAGTCAATCTCTCGGAAGTCCGTTCTATCAACGTTTCCCGAAGGTCTGCCTCTTTCCCGAATAGGGCCTTCACCTCTTCAAACGCCTCTTCTGAGGAAGCAGCTTGACCATTTACATGGAGTGTAAAGCGCTCCAATGCGGAAATCACACGCTTCCTAATCAACTCTTCCTGTCGGTCCAGTAATTCCTTCTGCTCCAAATCCGATAAATCTTTCTCCGCCAGATGCCAGATGTCTTCAATTCTCTGTGTTGACTGGTTTTCCTTGTAAGCCACAAGATACTGATACAATTTGGAAACATATGCATCACACAGATAACAATCCGTAAATAATTCGCTTAATTTCCCGTTTAAAAGACTGACTATACTCAGGTGTTCGTCAAATGGCGCGGCCTTTATTTTCTGCAGCACAGCCCTGTTCCATTTTCCTTTCAGGATATCCTCCACCCCATAATCTGCCTTGTATTTGTAATACAATTCCAGATAATTTGCAAAATCTTTTGCAATCTTCTCATGTTGGATATACTGGCACACCACTTCCCGGTCTACGGTTTTCCCAAGTGTCTCATACACCTGGATAAACTGAGAAAGGTCTTCCCATCCTCTGGCAGTCGCAAACTTCTTTCCATCCACGGTCGTTTCCACTCGATAGAAATTCTGCTTTCTAAGTTCCAGATAAGAAATCACTGCCGGATGGATGCCCTGTCTGTAAGCATATTCCTTCCAAACATCAAAATTCTCTTCCACATCAATCTTTTTCAGACGGTCCAGGGTCACCACATCAAAGTCCCGCACAGATTTATTATATTCCGGCGGATTTCCTGCAGCTACAATCATCCATCCCAGGGGCACCTTCTGATTGCCGAATGTTTTCCCTTGCAGAAATTGCAGCATCGCCGGGGCAAGCGTCTCAGACACACAATTAATCTCGTCAATAAATAGGATTCCCTCCTTGATACCTGTCTGTTCGATTTTATCATATACGGAAGCAATAATCTCACTCATCGTATATTCCGTGATGGAATAGGTCTTACCGCCGTATTGCTTTTCTTTTATAAAAGGAAGTCCGACTGCGCTCTGCCTGGTATGATGTGTAATCGTATAGGCCACAAGCCCGACGTGACATTCTCTGGCAACCTGCTCCATAATCTGTGTTTTTCCGATTCCCGGCGGCCCCATCAAAAGAATCGGCCTCTGACGCACGGGCGGAATCCGGTATTCGCCAAATTCATCTTTGGCCAGGCACGCCTCTATGGAATCCTTGATTTCCTGTTTTGCCCTCTTTATGTTCATTGATGTCCACTCCTACAGTTCAAACCGTTTTCGCCTGTTTTTTGGAAACAACAGGTGTTTCTCATTCATCAAGAAGCTTAAAATCTCTGTTTTTTCACCCTTTGCAGCCATATCAATCGCATTCTCAAGCCCTTCTTTACTCCACAGCCCCCGTGCGGAAATCTGGTTCAGCCAATCCATCCGCTCCTGCTCAATCAAATGGCATGTAACCTCTGACAGATGGCCCGCCACATATTCCTCGTACATCGTCTCATAGTCCGAAGTAAGCCTGTAGGGGGTACATAATCTCCCGAATATCATATCCGTCAGCACATCCGATTGATCCTGCGCGGCAGCCAGGGGAAACAGTCCGTCATATTTCCGATAATCCAGCTCACGGTTATAAAAACACTGTCGGTAATTATTTCCAATCCCGTGATGCTGTGTAAATAAAATCCGGGCAGGCGTATTCTCTACGGCCTCCTCATAATGCTCTGGAAAGACTAAATCTACCTCCTGTATCTCTGACGCGGCCGTATGTATCTCAAATGTGACATCTATCCGCTGCCACAGGTCACCCAAAATTTCCTTGACGCAAGATTTTTCCCCTTGTTTTAAATGAACTTTCAGGCTTCTTAGATTGCCGCACCCGGTAAAGGCGCCGCTTCCAATCCGCATCAGAGAATCCCAGAATTCTAGCCTTTTCAGTTTCTTGCATCCATAAAAAATATAGTTTCCAATCTCCTCAACCGTATCCGGGAATACTACTTCCTCTATATTCTCACCCGCCAACAGGTTTTCTTGATCCTCAAACAATGAGACCTCTGCACTTTCAAATACAAACACATTCTCATCTTCACTGCTCTTTTTCGACGAAAATGCATATGCGGCTACCTTTTTTACCGGATATCCTTCTATCTGCCGCGGAAGAATCACTTCTGACTCTGAGCCGAAGACACGGATAATTGCGATAAAATTCTCCTGAATCCGATAATGTATTTTCATACCTTTTCTTGTATCCCGCTGTCAAGAATCTGAATCTTGCCCTGCTTCAGAAGCCTTCCGACCGCACGCTTGAACGCCGCCTTGCTCATATCAAACTCCTGCCGAATCGTCTCCGGGTCTGCCTTATCCGTAAACGGCAGTTTACCGCCATATGCATGAATTGTCTTCAATACGGTCTCCGCGTCTTTATCCATCTGCTCCGGAATCTTCTCCCGCAGGCTCAAATCCAGCTTTCCATCTTCTTTCACCGCCGTGACCCTCGCCTCTACCCTGCTTCCTACACGCAATGTGCCGGTAACATCCTTCTTCGGAATCAAGGCAGAATATGTATCATCCACTGCAACAAAAACGCCAAAGTTATTACTGGTATCGTAAATGATTCCGCTTACTTTGTCGTCCTTTTTATAAGGGGAATCTGTACGCAGCAGCGGGTAGACCTTCATAGTGGCACATAAGCGCTCACTCTTATCAATATAGAGGGACACAAGACATTGATCCCCCTTTTTTACCTTCGCTGTCTGCTGCTTAAAGGGCAGGAACAAATCCTTTTCCAATCCCCAGTCCAAAAATGCCCCTACATTGGTGACGTCTACGACATCAAGCACCGCCAGTTTGCCCATCGTTAATTTAGGTTCATGAGTGGTAGCAATAAGACGGTCAGACGAATCTTTATACAGAAATACTTCCACCGGGTCTCCCGGCTCCACCCCTGACGGCACCTGCTTTTTGGGAAGCAGCACACGCTGCTCGTCATTCCCAAGGTACACGCCAAACTCCACCTGCTTCACAACCATTAATACCTGTTTTTCTCCTAATTTCATAAACCGTCTCACTTTCATTTTTTCTTCATTCCATTTTGTAACCACTTGCGAAGCAAGTGATTGCCTGCTTGCCCGCCATCTGCGAAGCAGATTTTTCATGCGGGCAATTCCCGTATCTTTTTTCATATAATACTTTACACTACCAGGAACCAGACAATAGTCATCCTCTCGGATGTTCAGACAGCCAAAACTGTTCTGATTGCCACTCTATTTTCAGACATAATTTTCACTGTCTGGTAATTTCACTCACAATTCAATATATGCCGTGCCACATGCACTCCGCTTGCAGATGCATGGGACAGAGAATGCGTCACTCCGCTTCCGTCTCCGATTACATACAATCCCTTATGGATGGTTTCCAGATTCTCATCAATATCCACTTCCATATTGTAAAATTTTACTTCTACACCATACAGAAGCGTATCGTCATTGGCTGTCCCCTGGGCAATCTTATCCAAGGCATAAATCATCTCGATAATCCCGTCCAGAATCCTTTTTGGCAGAACCAGGCTCAAATCCCCCGGAGTTGCCGCCAGAGTCGGACGTACCAGCCCCTCCTCAATCCGCTTCTGGTTACTTCTGCGCCCTCGAATCAAATCTCCAAACCGCTGCACAATCACTCCGCCGCCCAGCATATTGGACAGACGCGCAATGCTTTCTCCATATCCATTACTGTCTTTAAATGGCTCAGAAAAATGTTTGGCAACCAACAGAGCAAAATTCGTATTGTCCGTTTGTTTTTCCGGATCTTCATAGCTATGGCCATTTACAGTTACAATCCCCTTCGTATTTTCATTGACCACGATTCCGTGAGGATTCATGCAGAAGGTACGGACATTATCTTCAAATTTCTCTGTTCTGTATACAATCTTGCTCTCATACAACTCATCTGTGAGATGTGAAAAAATCTCCGCCGGGAGTTCCACCCGCACACCGATATCCACCCGGTTAGAACTGGTCGGAATTTTCAAATCACTGCAGACCTGCTCCATCCATTTGCTTCCGCTTCTCCCCACAGAGACCACACATTTGTGGCAGTCAGATGACTCTTCGCCGCAGAACACGCGATAACCGTCTTCCAATTTTTCTATCTGATTCACTTGATGATGGAAGCGGAACTCTACCTTATCTTTTAATTCATCATACAGATTTTCTAAAACAACGTAATTGATATCCGTCCCCAGATGGCGAACAGATGCATTCAGAAGATTCAGCCGGTTCATCAGGCACAGCTTATGGAATTTTGAGCCTGCCGTTGTATACATTTTTGTACCTTCTCCGCCATGGGATACGTTGATTTCATCCACATACTGCATCAGAGAAATGGCCTCTTTTTTCCCTATATGCTCATAAAGCGTACCACCGAAGTCGTTGGTAATATTGTACTTTCCATCAGAAAATGCACCTGCGCCTCCAAACCCGCTCATAATGGCACAAGTCTTACAGTTCACACAACTTTTTACTTTTTCCCCATCAATCGGGCAGTTCCGTTCCTCCAGGGGATTCCCTGACTCAAATACGGCAATCTTTAAATTCGGATTACCCTTCACTAATTCATAGGCCGAAAATATCCCTCCCGGCCCCGCACCAATAATTATCACATCGTATCTCATTTTTTTGCTCCTTTACTTGTAACTAATCCATATAATAAAGTGGTATTTATTTCAACTCTACAACAACATAGGGGCTTCCGGTTTCATCACAAAGCTTCACAACCGTGCGCTCCTCTTCCTCTGAGATTTCCGGGAAAATAATATTTCCCATAACCGCCGATTTTTTATAATCCACACGAAGTTTATGTATTGAGAAATCTTCCGGAAGTATATCCATCGCCATCTGAATATATTGACAATTATTGACATGCTCATTGGTATCAATATGAGCACGTCTTACTGGAAAAGAGGGGAGAGCGTTTGTTTTTTCCGGAAGCTGAATTTTTCTAGCTTCATAGTCCATTTCCAAAGGTTCTTCAAGTCCGTATGGCGCGATATCTTCCTCCTCCGGCCTCGCAGGACGGGCTTTTTTTGTATCAAAAAATGTCCAGATTGAATTGGCCGAAACCACACGATTCCCGTTTTCATCGTCTATAAAGAAATTACGGTTTCCCAGAAATCCTTTGAATCCGGTCGCCAACGTACCTACTGTAATTTTCTCTCCCAATCGTGGAAAACGATCGATCACTACCTGCCAGTAAGAAAGAAGCCATGCTTTATTTTTTTCCCGAAGCATCGCCAAACCCACACCAATGTCCTCCGACTGAAAGGTACTGCAGTCCTGCAGATAATTCATCAATGCCGTCAGTGTCATTGTCCCTCGGTGGTCCGTCTCGCTGTATCTTACTCTGCTGTCAAATGTATAAATCATTTTTTGTCTCCTATTTTTGTAGGATATATAAATCCTCTTGCCTTTTTATTTTTTCCATTGTTCCAAAAGATACCATTTAATATGAACATCTGCAGTCATAATCTGTGCATACTCCTCTTCCGTAAGTACATTCTGAAGTTTCTTTTTACTATCCTCCGGAACAACCATATTTGCCGCATCTAAAAAGCATAGGTTGGGATACAATACACACCACCAGTTATGCCCCTTAGCATCCCCAATCTCAATGCGAAGGGCCTCATAATTTCCTGCCGGAAATGTCACATCCCCATATGTCTTATCTGGAAACCAACATGTAGTCACCGCCGCAGTTACAGGATAATCACAGCCGTTTTCCGCTACGGTCTCCCGGCTGAGTGTCTCTAGTTCATCCACATGCCTGCGTATCCATCTCTTCGTCTCTTCCGCATCCAGAGATTGCGGCATTTCAGATTTCAAATAATCCAATACCCGGTCTCTTACCGTAATCTTCAGTTTCTGGTCACTTTCCCTGTCACTGTTTGCCAGGATATGAAACCGAAGAACCTCCTCTGCCAGATGTTCCTGCATCTGTGCCCTTGCCAGAATCCCGGACTTCCATGCAAAAAAACCGGTAATCAACAGTGCAATGACTAATGAAAGTACTGCTATCGTCCATCTCAAATATTGTTCTCTTTTATGATTGTATGTATCACTTTGTTCCATATGTAGCTTCCTCCATCAATTTGATATTGGAAGTATTGCCTTGTTTAAGGTAAATATACACTATATGATACAAAAACTGCCAGTTATTCTATTGCCCGCGCAGCAGACCGCTCACAGTCTTTACCTGATTATCGATATGCTGGCAGGTAACACGAATGGCCGCATCTGCGTCTCCGTTTTCAATGAACCGTATCATATCTCTGTGCTCGGAAAGGAGCTGCTGATGGCATTCACTTCGTTTCAGGTACTCCACACGGTAACGGTACATTTGCTCCCGGAAATTATTCAAAAGCTGAATGAGACGCTGATTATCTGTGGCAACATAAAGAATCTTATGAAATGCCACATCGGCCTCTGCCACCATTGTAATATCGTCCCTTCCCAAGACTTCCTCAAATGCCTGTTCCGCCTCTTTCAGTTCTAAAAGAGCCTGCGGACTGATTCGTTCACAGGCAAGCCGCACTGCCAACGCTTCCAGAGAACGCCGCACCTCCAGTACATCACGCAGACTCTTTTCTGAAATTTGAGCCACCTCTGCCCCTTTTCGGGGAATCATCAGCACCAGTCCGTCTAACTCCAATTTGCGTATCGCCTCGCGGACAGGAGTTCGGCTGACTCCCAGTTTATTGGCAAGCTGAATCTCCATCAGGCGTTCTCCTGGTTTTAACTCTCCACGCAGGATTGCCTGCCGTAAAGTATTGAAAACCACGTCACGAAGCGGGAGAAATTCATTCATATTTACTTCAAATTTAGGGTCCATGCTCTAGTCCCTCCTCGCACTATGTACATTCGTCACATATGCTTGTTTTGCTAATCCTTTTTTTCTGATTCTCTCCTGTGCCTCTCTTGCTACCATCTTACTTTCAAACAGACCAAACACGGTTGGACCGCTTCCGCTCATCATTGCATTCAATGCACCGGCTGCAATCATTTCCTGCTTAATTTCATTTATCACAGGATACCTGGTAATTGTCACATCCTCCAGAACATTTCCCATACAGGCTGCTGTCCCTTCCAAACTTCCCTGATCTAATGCATGAATCAAGCCGTCAATATCCGGATGTCTGACAATTTCCATTGCATCCAGCCCCTGATAGACTACCCTTGTTGATACACTGATTGGCGGCTTTGCAATCAACACTGCACACTTCGGCATCGCCGGGAGCACCGTTAATCTCTCTCCAATCCCTTCTGCAAGAACTGTTCCGCGCATAATACAATAGGGAACATCCGCCCCAAGCTTTACGCCTCTTTCCATCAGTTCCTGTTGTGAAAGATGCAGACCATAAATCTTGTTCATGCCAAAAAGGACTGCTGCTGCATTAGAACTGCCTCCAGCCATGCCCGCTGCCACCGGAATATGTTTTTCCAGTGTAATCCTCACACCGCCGGGCAAATCAAATTCTTCCATCAGCATCTGTGCCGCCTTATATGCAATATTACCAGAGTCACTGGGAAGGTAATATAAGTTTGATATCAGCTCAATACCCGGCTGCCTTTTCTGCTCAATCTTTACATTATCATACAGATAGATAGACTGCATGACCATACGCACATTGTGGTATCCATCCGCTCTTCTCCCCAGGACGTCCAACCCCAAATTTATTTTCGCAAGCGCTTTTAAATCTATATGCATAATCCTTCATCCTCCTGGCTATCTGCATTCAGACTGCCTCCTCCTGCTTTCACCCTTTTGAAATCACGAAAAATCCTCATTAGTAAGGTCAACCATGAAGCCACATTCTAATGAGGATTTTACCACACAAGATGATTAATTAAAGTCTTTTTCTGTCAAAATGATCCTGTCTGAATCATCTCTGTTCTTTCCAAGCACCCGCTTTACAAGCTTTTTCGCCGATGCCTTCTGAGAATGCTCCATCGCCTCGTCCATCACTTCTTTTACCTCCGCAATCGTCACAGCATGATCTTCTCTCTGCAGCATATCAATACGGCTGTACAGGGCAAGAATTCCCATCTCATCAATCTGATATCCATTTTCCTGGGCGTAAGTCTGCCCAAACGTCACAAGCTCATCATTGATCAAAATCGGAACTTCAAGACGGCTTGTAAACTTTCTGCGGAATTCCCTGTTGGAAGTCAAAAGACGATCCAAAGGCTTTCTCTGGTCTTCCAGTACGATCAAAAGTTCTCCGGTATCCCTTTCCATCGCCTTATTCACTCTGGCGACAGTCTTCTCATTCATCTTTCCGGCTTTCTCGATGATCAATGCGCCTCCATAGAGCTTACTGAAAATATCACTGATTTTTTTCTTATTCAACGAGTCGCCGGTTACAATCGCCACTTTTCCCTGACGGATGTTTCGCTGTTTTTGAATTGCTTTTACCACATCAACCGCAAGAACAGTCTTTCCGTTCCCTTTATTTCCTATGATAAGGAGGTTGCCTGTAGTAGACGTGCCGCGCCGATTTGTACAATTTTTGTCCTGCTCCAGTACATCCACAAGCTGCTCACTCATGCCCCGGACCGGCACAAAATATGAAAACAGTTTCTTCTGTTCCTCTGTCAGCCCTGCACGGGTGCCGATTCCACTCTGCATCTTCAAATCATATCTGCCATGTACCACAAATCCCGTATCAGACAGTGATAGTGCATCTGAAATCTCATCCATCGGTAGTGGAGAAGTTTTTCCTGTAGCAATCAGTTTTGCCGTTTCTTTTCTACTGAGAGGGGTCGTTTTCGAAAGGATGTCTATCTCTTCTTCCTCCTCAGGCATCTCACGTTCATCGTATTCTTCTTCGTAATCCTCGGCCGGACTGAATTCATCCTCCAGATTCGCTTCTATTGTTGCTGCATCATACTCATATTCATCATCATATGCATACTCCTCAGCATCCTCTTCTTCGTAATATTCATCTTCTTCATACCCATATCCTTCAGAATATTCTCCATACTCCTCAGCACCGTAACCATCCGTATCATCAAGCCCATCTTCCATGTAGTCCGGCTCCTCACCTTCATATTCTGATTCTTCACCCTCATAGGCTTCTTCATAATCAGATTCTTCGCCCTCATAAACTTCTTCATATTCAGGTTCTTCACCCTCATAGATGTCTTCATAATCAGATTCTTCGCCTTCATAAACTTCCTCATAATCAGCTTCTTCATCCTCGTAGACATCTTCATAATCAGATTCTTCACCCTCATACATCTCTTCATATACGGGTTCTGTATCCTCATATGCTTCTGCAAAGACAAGCTCGTCGTCTTCCTGTTCTTCTACATAAACAGGTTCTTCGCTCCTGTATTCTCCTGCGTATTCGAACCCTTTGCTTTCAAACCTGCCGTCTTCATAGTCCTCTGCATAGTCTCTTTCTATATCATCATACTCCATTTCATACTCAGATACTTCTTTGCTGAGCTTCTCTATGTATGATGCATCTTCATCTTCTTCCTGATATTCTATCTCCACCCCTTCTCCTGCTTCCGTATCTTTTCTGATATCACTGAACTCGATTACGTCTTCATACTCCTGCATGTCTTCAGCTTCATATTCTCCATCAAAGCTGATCTCCATATCATTCTCATATTCTTCAACGTCTAATGCATTTTCTATCTGTATCGGAAGTTCCTCTTCATATCCCGCATCATTCGTAATATCATCGTAGTCTTCAAACAACTCTGAGGACTCATGCACATGAAGCATCTCTGCTGCTTCCTCCATGTTTTCCCGTAGCTCTTCCTGCTTTGGTTCCTCCTGCTTTATCTCTGCTGCCTTAACTTCTGCCAGCCCGTCTTCTTGAACCACACCTTCAATTTCATCTATCATCTGTTGGATATCCGGCGGCAAAATCGGCCTCGCTGCCTGGTTCTTATCCTCCACATCAATTCCGCTGTTCTCTGTTTGAGGATCTTGTGTCTCTTCTGCTTCTTCTGAAGTTTCTTCATCGCCGCCTGTCAGTATGATATCTTCCTGTATATCCATACCGCTCATCATATCTAAAAGACTCATCTGCCCTTCAATCTGATCCCTACGCTCTTCCATAGAAGACTTTGAAGTTTTTGTATTTTGTCTTTCGGCTGTATTTCCCTCTTCTGCATCCAGTTCCTCTATTGTCTTTCTGACTTCCTCGTCTAACCCTTCAATGACTTCCCTGGCTTCCTCATCCAATTGGTCAAGCGTTCCTCTTTCTTCTTCGTCCAGCTCTGCAATCGTTTCTCTGGCCTCCTCATCGAGTTCCCGCATCAGTTGTTCCGTTTCCGTATACTGCTCTTCGTGCAGTTCTGCATCCTGACTTTGCTGCTCTTCATACACTTCTCTGGTTTCCGCATATGGCACTTCTGCCAGTTCGTCCCCAACATTATGCACGCCGATTGGCTCCCCTGCCTCCGCATACAGTTCTTCCAACGTCTTTTCCGGCTGAACTTCCGGTTCTTTCATTTCTTCTGCCTGGGTTCCGTTTTTTTCTTCCGGCTGGTTTTTTTCCTGTAATTCCAAATGGATTGGTTCCATAATCGTTGTCGCAGCATCAAGGCGGGTATTTCCCGGACTGTTATCCTCCTCCGCATCCTCCAGAAGCGGATCTGGCAGCAGCTCTTCTAAGTCCGGGTCTACTTTAAGTTCTCTTAACCCTTTCTGGTTGGAAAGTTCATCGACAAGATTTAAATCTACAACGGCCTCAATCTCTTCTATTGCATCCTTTAACTTATCCTCATCAAATGTAACATCAGTACTGACAGGCTCATTAGAAGAATCCTCCACTTTATCCTCATCGTCCATTCCCAAGTGAAGCAGACTTTTAAGCGCTTCATCCAACTTCATAGTGTTGCCGATCTTACGGCCTTTAGCATCCACCATCTTAGACTCAGGAATAATTCTTTCCGATGCAGCATTCGTATCTCCTTCTATTTCCGCTGATACATCTTCCGTACTCTCTCCTGCCGCTGATGCCTCTTTCTCCTTTTGATACTCTGCCACATTGGGCATCTCCACAGTCTCGTTTGACAATCCTTCGTATCTACGATCATATTTTTCCTGCTGAGAGGGTGTCAACGGCTTATATTTCATCTTGAGTTCCATTGCCTGGTAGACATATTTTCCTTCATTAAACCAAAGAATCAGATCATCACACTCATCCAGACATTTTGCTGTCAAGCCGGCTTCCTGATACAGCTTCGCCAGCTCATAGGCCCATTCTTCAATATACTCTGCCTTCTTAAATGCCTCCAGTGCATCTATCTGCTGATCGATTGGCGCTCTCTGTGCACGTAATATCTGATATTGAAGTAAAAATTTATTAGGGTCCTTTGGCGCAATCTGTTGAAAATCATCATAATAGTCGATTGCCTCATCTACATTCTTCGTCTTTAATGCCAGTGTACAAAGCCGATAGATAATCTTCCGGCTTCCTTCCGCACGATGATAAGCAATATTCAGGACATCATAACTCTTTTGATAGTCTCCGTTTTTTTCATAAATATCACTGACATCTGTCAACATCTTCGAATTGCGCACCCGTTTCCAGTCAATGCTGTCCGCAATCTCCGCAGCTTTACTAAATGCACCGTCCTCCATAAGTTCAAGCATCTGTTCGGTCTTCTGCTTATACTCATACTTGTCCACTGCTGTTCACCTCATAATCTTTATTTTCGTATCGTACTTTTCCTTGAATGCCCGCTCTCTATATGGGCGCAATTCATCCTTTCTGGGTATTCAAATACAGAAAACCAGATGGTTATGACAAACTTATACACAAAACGTAATCATTCTGTCAATAGTTTACCATAACTATTCAAAAATGTCAAAAAAATGCACCCTCAAATCCGATTGAAGATGCATTTTTATATTTTATTCAATTTTATTTTATTTAAAAATCGGAGGAATCTCTCAATCCCATCCCTGTAAGGCTCTTACTTTTATATCATTCATTCTAACAGGTCGATTAATAAACGTTCATGCCTGGCATATTCTCTAATGCCTCTTCGTCAATGTTTCTTTACACATCTCAGAATTCCCTGTTATAAGTGGTACTTCTATTCAATATGTCCGCAGATGTTGAGTCTAATAATTATTATCCGGCTCCTTCGCTCTCCGACTGTTTTCTCCTTTTCACTCTTATTGTGCCGGCTCTTCTATCTGAAAATAAGTAAAGGCCTCTTCTTCACAGTGATGTCCGCCTGCCGTACCACTAACATATTGAATCGAAAGAATCTCTACCTTGTCCATGGGACCTTTACCTCCTCTCTTGATATTCCACATCTATACCGAAACAGCTTCCAGTAGAAATCACATCTTGCTCTGCCGGATATCGCTTCTGTATAAGATTTCTTATCTGATTTTTAATCTCTTTTGGATTGAATTTATAATAGCACACAGCCTTATATTTGTCAATGCATTTCTTTCATATTTTTTCAATAAATTTATAATTGTTTGTTTTGTATATTATTTTCTGACAATTACGCGATATTAGCAATTCATATCAGATATCCTCTTAACAGATTTCCGCGCCTGCAGGCATTTCTTTTTCAGGTACTACAAGGGACAATTTTCCTTCTGCATCCTCCGCACAAAGCAGCATTCCTTCGGAGAGAACCCCTGCCAGTTTTGCAGGCTTGAGATTCACCAGCACCATCACTTTCTTTCCGACCATCTCTTCCGGTGTATAATGGGCTTTGATTCCTGATACAATCTGTTTTACCTGGCTGCCAATCTTCACCTTGGAGCAGAGAAGCTTTCTGGACTTTGGCACCTCCTCACAGGCTATAATTTCGCCCACCTGGAATTGCATCGCGCCAAACTGCTCAAAAGTAATCTCTGGCTTTGACTCTATATCAATCACCGTCTCTTTGTCAGGCGGTTGTTCAGCTGCTGACGTTTTATCTTCTGCTGTTTCCTCTACCGGCGGGTGAAGTTCCTCTACTTTTTTCATGACCTCTTTTAAATCTAGTCTCTGGAAAAGAATCTCCGGCTTGTCCGTCACATGACCATCATTCAGTTGAGACAGAATCTTTTTACTGGTAGACGGCATAAATGCCTCCAACAATCTTCCTCCTACAGAAATTCCCTGTATCAAATTCCACAATACAGTCTCCAAACGGTCTTTTTTGGCCTCATCCTTTGCCAAAACCCAGGGCATCGTCTCATCAATATATTTATTACAGCGTTTAAACAGGTTAAAGATTTCTGTCATTGCATCAGCCACACGTAAATCATCCATCTTGGCATCCACAACTTTTCCTGCATTTTCCATAACCGCTTTCAAATCAGCATCGACTTCTTCCGCAGCACCTTTATCCGTCACTACGCCGCCAAAGTATTTATTAGTCATAGAAACGGTACGATTCACCAGGTTCCCCAATGTATTTGCCAAATCAGAATTCAGCCTTTCCACCATCAGTTCCCATGTGATAACGCCGTCATTTTCAAATGGCATCTCATGAAGCACAAAGTAACGCACTGCATCTACTCCAAAGAAATCCACCAGTTCATCTGCATATAACACATTTCCCTTGGATTTGCTCATCTTGCCGTCTCCCTGGAGCAGCCACGGATGTCCGAAAATCTGCTTTGGCAGCGGAAGGTCCAGAGCCATAAGGAAAATTGGCCAGTAAATCGTATGAAAACGAATGATGTCCTTCCCTATCAGATGGAGATCCGCAGGCCACTCTTTATGAAACTGTTCCGTACTCTCTCCTTCACATTCATATCCAATTCCAGTGATGTAGTTGGTCAGTGCATCCAGCCATACATAGACCACATGCTTCGGGTCAAAGTCCACCGGAATCCCCCATTTAAAGGAAGTCCTGGACACGCACAAATCCTGTAAACCTGGAAGCAGGAAATTGTTCATCATCTCATTTTTCCGGGAAACAGGCTGGATAAACTCCGGGTGCTGATTAATATGCTCAATCAGGCGATCCGCATATTTACTCATTTTAAAGAAATAAGCCTCTTCTCTTGCAGGCTGCACTTCCCGGCCGCAATCCGGACATTTCCCATCTACAAGCTGAGATTCTGTAAAGAAAGATTCACACGGGGTACAGTACATCCCTTCATAATACCCCTTGTAAATATCACCCTTGTCGTACAGTTTTTTAAATATCTTTTGGACCTGCTTCTCATGGTAATCATCTGTAGTACGTATAAACTTGTCATAAGAAGTATCCATCAAATCCCAGATTTTCTTGATTTCTGTAGAAACATTGTCCACAAATACCTTCGGGGTAATCCCTGCTTCCTCTGCGTTCAGCTCAATCTTCTGACCATGCTCGTCAGTCCCGGTCTGAAAAAACACATCATATCCCTGACTTCTTTTGTAACGCGCAATGGCATCCGCAAGGATAATCTCATAGGTGTTGCCAATATGCGGTTTGCCAGATGTATAGGCAATCGCAGTTGTGATATAATACTTTGGTTTCTCTGACATTTTTCAACCTCTCTTTTCGCTATATTTTATATTTCCATGATGTTAAGGCTCAATCTTGCGCACTTCTCTGTCATAAGTGAATATCCCATTCACTTCCTCCTCCACATCACTTAATTGCGTATAAACGCTGGCACATAATCCCTTGGGAATCTGCTCCCTTACTTTCTGCATCTGTTTTCTATATGCAGTATTTAAACTCTCTGAATTATCATGAGTTCCATAACCATACAGCTTTTCACAGGCACTATGTTCCGGAATCCGCAAGGAGTATCCGCCAAATTCCGATAACACGGTAGCTCTCTTCTGCTCTGGCGTAATTACCAGTTTAAAAAAGTAATTGTGTATGCTCTGCATATCTCCGCCTGCCTGATCAAACCAGCCGCTGGCCTGGTCAATCAGCCGGGTTTTATCGCACGCTCTTGCAATCCTCGTCATATCCGCCGTTTGGAATTGTCCCCATCCTTCATTAAAAATCACCCATGCCGCAATACTGGGATGCCCTTTCAAGTGCCGGATAGTTTCCTTCATCTCCCGGATAAATTCCAACCTGCCCTGTTTATGTGTCCGTGACAACAGGCGGGTATACACATCTGCTATCTTCCATTTCTTCCAGGAAATCAAGGTTGCTGCATAAGTAACGAACCAGTGTTTATAATAGCTTCCGCCATTGACCATATCCTGCCATACAACCATACCTAGCCTGTCACAATGATAATACCAACGTTGCGGCTCGATTTTAATATGCTTCCGAATCATATTAAACCCTAATTTCTTCATTTCCTGGATATCGAAAATCAGTGCTGCATCCGACGGCGCCGTATACAATCCGTCCGACCAGTATCCTTGGTCCAGAACACCGTTTTGAAACTGTATCTTTCCATTCAGGCAGATGCGTGGAATCCCTTCCTCATCCTGCTCTACGGTGAAGGTCCGCATGGCAAAATAACTTTCTGCCTGGTCTTCTCCCATTGTCACGGTAAAATCATATAGCCAGGGTTCCTCACATGCCCATGGCCGGATAGTCGGAATCGGAATTTCTATATACTGATTCGTTCTTCCCTCTGCATCCACAATGGGTGTTTCCTCTGTTGGTCCCTCCGTGGGGCCATTTCCCTCTGACACAACTCCTTCTGCGGTCTGCTGATGATGCAGTGATGGTTCTCTGATTTGAATCTTCACCTGCATCTCCGCATCTGAGCGCACCAAAATACGAACAAGCCCTTTGCCTAAATCTGGCTCTGTTCTCAACTCTTTTATAAAATGTTCCGGCACATATTCCATCCATACGGTCTGCCAGATTCCACTCTGTGCTGTATAGAACATGCCGCCTTTTTTCAACTTCTGCTTTCCCTTTGCATGATAGGAGGTGTCACTTAAATCCTTCACTGCAACAAGAATTTCATTAGATATTTCTTGTATATCCCCGCTCTCAGGCACCGCTTCCCTCTGATGCAGATATTCTGTAATATCGGCATAGAAAGGCAGGTATCCCCCTGTATGCCTGGCTGCCTCTTTTCCATTCACATAGACTCTGCACGCCTGGTCTACTGCCCCAAAATGAAGCAAAAGATGCATACCGGCATTCAGCTTGTCCCAATCGATTTCCCGGTTCACCTGGCCTGCATCCGCCAAGCACAGACGATACCATAGGTATTCATCTGGTTGGAGCTGCCTGTTCACTCCTGACAACACAGTTTCCGGAGAAAATGGCACTAAAATTTCTCCATCATACTTTTGAGGCCTGCAAAAATCCTTTGTAATTGCATAATCCCAGTATCCGTTCAGATTCACATAACCGTCCCGCTTCAAGAGCGGGCGCGGATACTCCTGCAGGACATGGCTGCTGTCAAGTTCTCTGCCCCAACGCGTATATAACTGTTTCATGTACTTCCTTTCTCCAATTTGTAACCAATCTGCTTTTCAGATTGGTTACCTACTTGCCCGCCATCTGTATTTTGTAGTGAACAACCTGCTACTCTTCTTCCTTCTTAGTCTTAGCTACCAACACAGAATGCCGCCCCATATTTACCACAATCTCTCCATCATGGATAATATACTCATCTCGTTTTGTTGTAAATCCCTCTTCATAGGAATAAATCAGACGTTTCATCCTGCCCGTCATCGGTACTTCCGCAAGCCAGACAGGAACCGTTACTTCCCGAAGCTCTTCACTGTTATTTAAAATCACAACCACCTGCTCATCACCTTGAAAACGCCCGTATGAGAGCACGTTGTTCTCACAATGCAGCATACGCAAAGATCCCGTACGAAGAGATTTTTCCGTCTTATGTATCCTAATCATTTCCCGATGAAAATCCATCATTCGCTGATTTTCGTTTCCCCAGGGATAAGTGCGTCTGCTGTCTGGATCGGTAAATCCGCAGACTCCTGCCTCGTCGCCATAATACACGGTAGGCGCTCCAATCCAGGTCATCTGTACTGCAACTGCTTCCGCCATGACCGCATAGCTAATTCCCTCATTGGCTGCCTGATAACCCACACTGTCCAGCCTTCCGACCACATGATTTGTCCGGGTCAAAAAACGGGAATGATCATGGTTAGAAAGTTCATTCATCGCTGTCTGCAATGACGGAGTCAGCATACATGACATAAAATGATTCATTGTATTCACAAAATGATCCGCATTTCCAAGTAAATCCGGCCTATATTCGTCACTGTGCTTCTCCATCCCTGTTAAAAACCAGGTCAACGGCTCCATAAATGCGTCATAATTCATCACGCTGTCCCATTCGTCCCCCTGCAGCCAATCTGCCGGGTCTCCATAATGTTCTGCCAAAATCAATGCATCATGTTTTACGCTTTTCACTTCTTTGCGGAACCGCTTCCAAAATGCATGGTTATATTCATTCGTATGGCCTAAATCTGCGGCTACATCCAAGCGCCATCCGTCTATATTGTATGGGGGAGAAACCCATTTTCTCCCGATTTCCATAATATAATCCTCCAACTTTTGGGAACCTTCATAGTTCATCTTCGGCAGCGTATCATTTCCCCACCATCCATCATAGCTGCTATTGTACGGCCATGCATGATCCTCATTATCGTAAAAATGGAAAAAGCTGCGGTAAGGACTATCTTTACTGATAAATGCACCTTTTTCATAGTTATCCTGAGGCTCATAGATGCGCTCCCTATCCATCCATTTATTGAAAGAACCGCAATGATTAAATACACCATCCAAAATAACCCGCATTCCTCTGCGGTGGATTTCCTCAACTAAACGGATAAACAACTGGTTGCTTGCCTCAAGGTTGTCCGTTGCACCAATCCGCTCCTGATACTTCCATGCCGCCAGATTGTCTGATGCCCCTTCTGGCAGAGGCTCTTTGCTGTCCTGAACAATCTTTCCAAAATGTGGATCGATGTAGTCGTAATCCTGAATATCATATTTATGATTAGACGGTGAGACAAACAACGGATTAAAGTAAATTACTTCGATTCCTAAATCCTGGAGATAATCCAGCTTTTCCATGACCCCTTGCAAATCGCCTCCGTAAAATCTACGGACATCCATGGACTGCGGCGGTTCATTCCAATCCCTGACTCGCTGTACTGGCAAACCAATATAAATATATTCTCTGTCCTCTACATCATTGCTTGAATCCCCATTGTAAAAACGGTCTACAAAAATCTGGTACATCACCGCGCCTTTCGCCCAGTCCGGCGTGGAAAATCCAGGGACTATCCGGAAAGAATAATGCGGTTGGATGTCATCCGAGACGCCTGCACGATGATAATAGCAGACCTGCTCTCCACCATGAATCTCAAAATAGTAAGAAAACGCATCTGTACCAAGCTTCCAACTTATCTCATAATAATCAAACGCCCCACGTGAAAGTACCAGCTCCATCTGATATATCCCGGAATCTGCCACCAAAAGTACTGTATCCGCATTGCCCCGTGCAGTACGGAAACGAAGTCTGATTGTCTGTCCTTTCTCTGGCTCCGGAGGAATCACATAGGAGGAAGTCCCATCGCAGAACAATGCTTCTCTGCTCATCTTGTAATCTCCTTTTTTCTTGTTACGCTCATGGACTTCTTCCGTATTCTCTTTTGCGGTTCTGTCTTCGGTTTCCGTCATTTTCTCTGGCTGATCTGCCCTATTTTCCAGAGGCTGTTCAACCACATCTTCTTCTACTTGCTCAGTTATACTTTCCTCTTCCTGTCTGGTTATACTTTCTGTCGCTTCTGCGCTTATGTTTTCCTTCAACTGTTCAGCGGCACTGTCCTGCACCTGTTCCGTTGTGTTTTCCTCTTTCTGTTCGATTACCCCCTCTTCCGCTTTTGCAACAGCCCCTTCCTCTGCTTGTCCGGTTATACTTTCTTCTGCTTCTACTTTTTCGTTTTCCTCCGGCTGTTCGACTGCACTCTCCTGCTCCTGTTTCGTTATGCTTTCTTCTGCCTGTTCGTTTGCACGTTCTTCCAATTGAACCTCGACAGTTTTTTCCAGCTGCTCTTCCTTCTCTTTTAACATATCTCTAAAGTCTTTCTGGGCTTCTGTACTTATTTCTTTTTTCTTTTCCGGCTCTTTTTTTCCAGAGAATTTTTTTATTGATTTCCATATTCTTTTTAATTGTGATTGCATTTTAATCCCCCTATTCGTATGCTATGACACTATATAGCTATTTCCGATTGTTGTCTTTGCCCTCGCATCCGATCTTTTGTCCTCCACCCTCCCCAAAATCAATTAATTTGCATCAACTATTAAATTCCGACTGGAATTTCTGAATCAAGACTATCTATGCGTCCTATCGAAGCATTATCAAACAATGCTTCAAATTCACTCCGGGAAATTTTTTCTTTTTCAAGCAAAAGCTTCGCGCAAGCTTCCAATACAGAATGATATTCCTGCAAAAGTGACCTTGCCCGGACATAACATTCATCAATAATCCGCTTCACTTCTTCATCAATCGTTCCTGCAACTTTTTCGCCATACCCCCTGGAAGTATGTCCGAAATCTCTTCCTATGAATACCTCATCACTGTCATTATCATAATTAATCAGCCCTAATCGCTCTGACATGCCGAATTTGGTAATCATAGACTTAGCAATCGCTGTCGCCTGGCGGATATCCTGGGATGCCCCGGTCGTAATGTCGTCAAAAATCTCTTCCTCCGCCACACGTCCTCCTAAAGATACCGTAATCTGCTGCATCATATGCCCTTTTGTGTTAAACATATCATCACGCTCCGGCAGCGGCATGGTATAGCCGCCTGCAGCCCCTGTTGGTACAATGGACACACTATAAACCGGTCCTACATCCGGCAGCACATGGAACAAAATTGCGTGCCCGGCCTCATGGTACGCTGTAATCCTCCTCTCTTTTTCTGATACAATCCGACTCTTTTTCTCTGGTCCGATACCGACCTTTACAAATGCACGGCGGATATCCTTCTGCTGTAAATAAATTCGATTCTCTCTGGCAGCTAAAATCGCCGCCTCATTCAAAAGGTTCTCCAAATCTGCGCCTGTAAATCCCGCTGTAGTCTGTGCAATCTGTTTCAGATCCACATCATCTCCCAACGGCTTGTTTTTTGCATGAACCTTTAAAATTTCCTCACGGCCTCCCACGTCTGGGCGTCCTACAATCACATTCCTGTCAAATCGCCCTGGACGCAGAATCGCAGGGTCTAAAATATCTTTACGGTTGGTGGCTGCCATAACAATAATTCCTTCATTGACACCAAAGCCATCCATCTCTACAAGCAACTGATTCAAAGTCTGCTCTCTTTCATCATGCCCGCCGCCGAGACCGCTCCCGCGCCGTCTTGCCACAGCGTCAATCTCATCGATAAAGATAATACAAGGGGCGCTTTTCTTTGCATCCAGAAACAAATCCCGTACACGGGATGCACCGACACCGACAAACATTTCCACAAAATCCGAACCGGAAATACTAAAAAACGGTACTCCTGCCTCTCCTGCAATCGCTTTGGCAAGCAATGTCTTACCGGTTCCCGGAGGCCCCTCCAAAAGAACACCCTTCGGAATTCTTGCTCCCACTTGAATATATTTCTTAGGCGCTTTCAGAAAATCTACGATTTCCTCCAGTTCCTCTTTCTCTTCTTTCAGCCCTGCCACCTCAGCAAAGGTTACCTGTTTATCCGCCGGGCTGTTTAAACGTGCACGGCTCTTTCCGAAATTCATTGCCTTGGCATTGGCACCGCCGCCCTGACGGTTCATCAATGCGAAAATCAAAAGGACTCCTGCCATAGTAATCAAAACCGGCAAAACCACTGTGGTGAACACAGTATCTTCCTGCACTTTCATCATCTGATAATCAACTTCATATTTTGCCAGCAGTTCTTGAACCTCATTCACATCTGATACATATACAATTCTGGAAGTACGTGGATTATTCAATGTAACCGCTACCGTTCCGGTAGGTACGGATTTGCTCTGAGTAATAATAGCCTCAGACACATTGCCATCTTTCAGTTCACGCACAAACTGGGGATACGTAATTTCCTGGTCTCGCTGCTGCATCTGGCTGGTGAACCAGAGCGCAAAAAACACAATAGCGATAAACATCACTACACTCGCACCGCTCATGGCTCTATACTTGTTATTGTTATTCAATGATTTCTACTCCTTCCTGCCTTCTCATATTACTAACTTCTCTATACCCCTTCTACAACACCAATGTATGGAAGTGTTCTGTATTTCTGTGCATAGTCAAGGCCATAGCCGACTACGAACTCATCTGGAATCTCAAATCCCACATAATCGGTCCTTACCTCCACTTCTCTGCGTTCTGGCTTATCCAACAGAGTACACAGGCGAACACTTTTGGCTCCGCGGTCTTTCAGTACATCTGTCAAATAGTGCAAAGTTCTTCCGGAATCAATGATATCCTCCACAACCAATACTTCTTTTCCTTCAATCGGATCGTCCAAATCCTTCTTTATTTTAATATGTCCGCTGGATGTTGTGCCATCTCCATAACTGCTCACACTCATGAAATCAATGGATACCGGAACGGTAATTCGCTTTGCCAGCTCACACATAAAAAATGAGCCGCCTTTTAAAATACAGATTAAATGAATGCTTTTTCCCTCATAGTCCTCACTGATCTGCTTTCCTAGTTCCTCAATCCTTTGGTCTACTTTCTGCTCAGATATCAATTCTCGAATTGTCTCTGCCATCTTCTTTTCCTCCGCTGTCTCTTTTGTTCTTATTCTTGCCGTCTGGAAGCTGCTTCCTCACACGTATCCTCTTTTACGACTTCAATCTGCAGAATTCGCTTTGTAAGGCTGCTGATCTGGTATGCACTGCTCATACGATAGCCCAATATCCACATAATCTTGCTTCCGTCCGCGATGCAGAACGTATTGTCTCTTTCATCTGCAGGTATCTTTTGATTTATAAACCAGGACTTTAACTTTTGGTGATGTCCTGCCTGGTCAATCGTAATATAATCACCGCTTTGTCTTGTCCTGATACAAGGCGGTTCTTCTATTATATCATAGTCAAACCATTTCGTGTAGGTTTTTTCTGGTATTTCCTTCATAGAAAAGTATTCTGATTTCTCGAAAATGCTGCAGCGTATTGTAAAATCCAACGTTTGGAGGTATGTTTCTCCTGGAATACATAGCGGCTGCGACATATTGCATTGTTCTAACCTTTGTACCTGATATATTTTTATTCCTTCATAGACACGGACTGCCTTCACGGAACCAGGAAGATTCAGGCTTCTCCCGGTCTGCTTTTGAAACAGTTCCATCACAGCATAAATGTGGGTTCTTCCAATGTCCTGAGTTCGCCCCAACACCAGTTCTATAGCACGGAGGATGACCATT
>CANOBT010000038.1 GCA_947564305.1 uncultured Lachnospiraceae bacterium
GAAGTTTATGAAGCAAATATGGAGCTGCAGCAAAAGGGAATGGTAATTTACACAGGCTTATATGATGCTCGGTGACAAAGAGAAAGCAGATGACTATGCTCAAATCAGTATGTATGACAATGTAATGAATCTGCTGGCAAATGCAGCATGTTATCTTTTGATACACACCGGGAACTTATCTGTGTGTGAGGAAACCATTGACCGTATTGAGCGTGTAGCAGAAATTTATAAGATTGCCGGACTCAATCCTAATAACCTGTCATCTTTTGAATATCAGGCAGCAATCTGCTATCTGGCACATGGTGAAAAGAAAAAAGCGCTGGAACATGTTGAGAAGTATGTTGTATGTTTATCCAATCTGTTTTCCACAGCAGATCTGCACCTGCATGGGGATGCCTATTTTAACAGAGTTGAGGATTGGTTTGACAATAAGTTTGATAACGGGACAAATGCTCCTCGCAGCCGGAAAGTTGTTTTAGAAGATGCAAAAAAAACTTTAGATGTTCCGCCGTTTACCGCCTTAGACGGAGAGCCCTCATTTGAAAAAGCAAAAAACAGATTAAAGGAGCTGAAATAATGAATATGATTACTGAAATATTACCGTTTCTGATTCCGCTTATCCTTGTGGAATTTTCGCTTTTAGGATATACGCTGCGGTACATTCTTACGCATAAGAATTACAAACGCGGCAATCGGACACTGTGGCTGGTTATTTCTATTGTCGGAATGAACTTTATCTATTCTTCTTTTTAATAAAAGAACGATATAAAAACTTCCAAAACCGCTGTCCGCCAACCAACAAATTTTTTCATATTCTTATTCCAAAGTCCCTGTATTTAGTGTAAAATATAATAAAAAATACGGGAATTGCCCGCATTTCAAATCTGCAAAACAGATTGCTTGCAAAAAATAGGAGGTTTTTATGACAAGAGAAAAAGATTGGATCAAGGACCTGGTCATTTACCAGATTTATCCCCGAAGTTTCTGTGATTCCAACGGAGACGGCATTGGAGATCTGCCCGGTATTTTACAGAAACTGGATTATCTGGAAGAGTTAGGAATCAACGCCCTGTGGCTTTCTCCGGTGTACCGCTCACCGAATGACGACAACGGCTATGATATTTCCGGCTATCAGGAGATTATGGAAGAATTCGGGACTATGGAGGATTGGGACCGTCTGCGGGACGCCTGCAAAGAAAAAGGCATCCGCATGATTATGGATTTGGTGGTCAATCATTCCTCCGACGAACATCCCTGGTTCATGGAGTCGCGGTCCTCCCGCGAAAATCCAAAAAGCGATTATTACATCTGGCGCGATCCGGTAGACGGTCATGAGCCAAACAACTGGGCTTCTGCTTTCGGCGGCAGCGCCTGGGAATATGTGCCTGAGCGCGGCCAATACTATTTCCATTACTTTTCCAAGAAACAGCCGGATTTAAACTGGGCCTGCACGGAGCTTCGGGATGAAATCATAGGCATGATGAACTGGTGGGTAGATAAAGGCGTGGATGGCTTCCGGGTGGACGCAATCAGCTACTTAGACAAGCCGCAGGATTTCCCGGATTCCGCCCTGCCGCCCCAGCCGGATGGATTTTCTTTCCCGGACTGTCTCGTTGGCCGCCCCGGCACCCATAACTATATCCGGGAAATGAACAGAAAAGTCTATGCTCCCCGGAATGTACTGACGGTAGGAGAGGTATCAGCTCCCACTGTAGAAGAGCTTGGCAACTATGTGAAGACTGACAGGGAAGAATTTGATATGGCGATTCCTTTCGTGCTTCCCAAGACAGAAATTGATACCTGGTCACCGGAAAAACTCAGATACGATATTGAAGAAAGTTACCAGGCTATGAAGGAAGACGGCTGGTGGGCCAGATTCTTCAGCAACCATGACAAGCCCCGGCAGGTGTCCCTCTACGGTGATGACGAACAATATTGGGAGGTATCCGCTAAATTTCTGGCAATGTTCCTCCACAGCATGCCCGGTACGCCCTTTGTATATCAGGGTGAGGAAATCGGCATGACCAATGTGAAATTGCCATCCATAGAGGAATATGACGATCCCAGTACCCGCAATCAATATCAGCAGTACCTGCTTTCCGGCATAAACCCAGAAAAGGCTCTGGCTATGGCACAGTTAGAAAGCCGTGACAATGCCCGCACTCCGATGCAGTGGGACGGTTCTGAGAACGGCGGCTTTACTTCCGGCACGCCCTGGCTGAAAACAAATCCCAACACCAAGGAAATCAACGTGGAAGCCCAAAGGCAGGACCCACACTCCATCTATCAGTGTTATCGAAACCTGATTGCCCTGCGCAGGAAATCATCCGCACTGTCACGTGGAAACTTGACTTTCCTGGAAACCGGATGCAAAGAACTGTTTGCTTTGACCAGAAGCACAGCAGAGGAAACGCTGATTGCATTCCACAACTTCTCCCGGCAGGAACATGAAATTCCAGCTCACCTGCTGGATGGTGTGGGTGAAGTCCTGCTTTCCTCCTATGACCGCGAGGGCGGCTACCGTGGTCCGGTGCTTCGGCCTTATGAATCGGTGATTTTTCGAGTGCAGAAGTAAGCGGTGAATGTAAAACTATTTAGATCAGGCTGAAAAGGCGGCGCCTGTGGCTATGACAGACGCCGCCTTTTGCGGCATGTGATTATACTGTTCGCTCTGCTTTCAGTTTTTTTACTTCATCAAGAGGAAGTCCGACATATTCTGCAATCTTTTCAAGCGTCAACATTCCATCTTCCAACATTCTTTTTGCAACTTCTTTCAAAGATTCATTTCTCATATCTTCCATTACTTTGCACATCTCTTGGACTCCTTTCGGATTTTCTTTCAAATACCTTGTTCGGTCTGCCATAAGTTCAAAATTCATATCCGATGCTTGTGTACAATTAAAATCGTGCATGAGTTTTCCTAAATCGGATTCCCCACGGTATTCGCCATTCACATAAAGGATATGTTCTCCATCATCAAAAGATTTACCCATGGTAAGATTGATTCTTTCAATTAAGTAAACCGGCTCACCTTAGCCATAAAAATCTTTTTCTGTGATAAAGATTGTATAGGTATCCGGCAGCTCCCTAAATTCCTGCCCGGAATGCAGGTTCTCAATATCCATCACGCTGGAATGGTACCTTGCTCTGTGCGGATCTGCTCCTTTATCCTGCCTTTGAATTTCCAAATCATATTTTTTCCCGGCTGAATCCGTTCCATATGCGTCTAAACAGATGGAGCGTGCGCCAGCCAGTCTTTTCATGTCTTTTTGTGTTTCGCAGCCAGTGATAACTAAATCCGGCTTGTTTGTGATAATGCGTAACACAAATTGAGCCAACGGAATATTATCTTTAAAAAGACAACGCATGAAATCATCGTCGATAGGTCGTAACCCCCGCAGGCGTTGTAAATCTTCCTGATGCTGCTGTTCCGTCACTGTCAATTTCCCATCTGCTTTCCTTTTCATTTTGTATCTTCATACTAACATATATTCGAACGATTTTCAATCACCTCTCCACTGTCAAGATAGTACTATCTTCCTCTGCAGATGATTATATTTTCAAACTATTTATCTTCCGTAAAATATGCTAGAATAATTTCAAAAAGGAGTACAGCCTATGATGAATCCATTACTTGTAAAACGTGGAAAGAGCCGTGCAATCAACGCGGAAAATTTAACAGGAGAGAAGGGGAAGGGCGGCATGGCCTCCAGCCATCTGGGGAAATCCCGAAAGGGCAGCCCATGCCTGACCGACATCGCCCCAGGGGAAGAAGTGGTCCTTGCGGATATCCAGGGGGCCGGTGTGATCTCCCACATCTGGATGACCGTAGACTATAAGACATCGGATGCAGAGTGTTTTGTTCTGCGTGACCTGATTTTGAAATTTTTCTGGGATGGAGAGGCAGAACCTTCGGTAGAAGTTCCTCTAGGTGACTTTTTCTGCTGCGGCTTTAGCAAAGAATGTTTTGTCAATTCCTCCTGCATCGTGGTTGCTCCCATGCGCGGGCTGAACAGCTATTTCCAGATGCCCTTTGCCCGGGGCGCTAAGATTGTACTGGTCAACGACCACCCAGAGACCCTCCCTGTATTTTTTTATCAAATCGATTATATCCTCTATGACGAAATACCTGTGGAGACCGAGTATTTTCATGCCCAATGGAGGCGGCAGCCGATGACAGATAAAGGAAAGGACTATGTGATTGCAGACGGAATCCAGGGATGTGGAAGATATGTGGGAACCTATATTGCACTGTCCACTTTAGAGCGGTACTGGTGGGGAGAAGGCGAAGTAAAATTCTATATCGACGGGGACCAGGAATATCCTACAATCTGCGGAACCGGAATGGAAGATTATTTCGGCGGTTCCTGGAGCTTTGCCGGATATCCCGACGGAAAAATGCAGGAGCAGTGTTACTCTACCCCCTACCTTGGGTATCCTTTCTACTCCCGGCACGACCAGAATCTGACTCATCCTTATCACAATGACGACTGTCCGCCAATGCGGGGTTTCTACCGCTGGCATGTATGCGACCCCATCTTTTTTGAGGAAGATTTGAAAGTCACTGTACAGCAGATTGGTGTTTCCCACCGCGGGCTGTTTGAAAGACAGGATGACCTGTCCAGTGTGGCATACTGGTATCAGAAAGAACCGCATCACACATTCCCGGCAATACCGGGACGTGAAAAACGGCAGCCAAGATAAGACAAAAACGGCGTCTGCTTGTATGGCAGGCGCCGTCTATATTTTTTATTGCATTCTTCTCTTTCGCATTTCCAGCCTTATTCCCACCTAATACCTCAACCTCTCCACCACACTTCTCTCACAAATCTTCCGGTAGAACACAAGCGGCACCATCAAAGCCACCGCCAACAGAACCGGCAGACACGCCGCCACAGGCAGGAAGGTAAAGTGATATGTAAATGCCCACTGATTCTCCACAATCTCACTCTGGCAGAGAAGCCAGCTTAACAGATTTCCCGCCGTAGCTGTCAAAAGCACCGCACTTCCAATGTACGCCGCACTCTCCCAGAGCAGCATTTTCTTCATCTGGCGGCCTCCCATTCCAACAGCGCTCAGCATAGCAAGCTCCTTCTGTCTTGTAAGGATTCCCGTGACCACAATATTCACGAAATTCAAAATCCCGATTGCCCCAAGAATCAGACTCAGGATTCCGCCAATCAGGGAATAGGTCTGCTTCGACTGCTGAAATTCTGCTTTCAGCGTTTCAAAGGACACATAAACCTTGTCAGACTCCTCCGCCAGTTGTGCGGTAATCCGCTCCGCCTCTTCCCTACGGGATTTTTCTACATCATAGACCACGCTGAGAGGTTGTTTTTCCCCATAAAGCTCCATGAATTCCTGCTCCGGCAATATCACGTTAATCCCGAAATTAATATCTTGACGTGTGGTCATAGAAAGGGGAAGCCTCCCAATGGCCATCACCGTGTATTCCTTCTTCTGGCCGTCCTTTCCTTTCAATATGATAGAATCACCTGTCTCATAGAACCGTCCGGGATATCCAAAACGAGCGGCGGAATCCTCGCACACCACATAGTTCCCCTGTGCCCATTTCTCAGCATCAAATGTCCCTTCCTGATATTCTGCATGTTCTACCAGTCCTCCGGTAGCCGCATAGACCTGAACCCACTCTTCCTCCCCATGGTTTTCAAAAAATCCAGGTGCATCCCCCTTCGCTGTTTCTTCTTCTATCCATTTTAGCGCATCTTCAGAAAGCTGTACCATATTCTCCTCGGCATAGACCTTCTCAAATCTCTTCAGTCCCGGGAGGTGCCTGACTGTCTCCTCGAATTCGGCGTCGATTCCTTCCAGATTCTTGTTACCTATCCCTGCCACTGATGCAATCGTCCAGTCTGTCACCTCAAAATCACCGTTGGTCTGAGACTCCACATACCGTTCCAGGTCAAACCCTCTGAGGATGGTAAAGGTGGTATTCAAAAGGGTCAGACTCAAAGACAAGGACACAATGACCAGGAATGCCTTTTTCCCGTCGCGGCGTAAATTTCTGACTCCCAGAGTCAGAGGCGCATCCTTTTGCATGGAGACCATTTTTTTCACACGTGTTTTTCTATGCTTACGCCTGCTCACGTTCCCTCCATTATAATGAACGGCCTCAATCGGTGAGACACTCGCCGCTGCCCGTCCGGGAGAGCGAAAGCTGATATATACCGTCAGCAGACTGAACACAGCCGCCCCAAAAAGTACCAACGGAGATACGTGATAATCTCCAAATCCTCTGATTCCGTCGAGTTCACCTGTCACCGCCGGCAGCAGCGTCTTCCCCACAGCATATCCCGCCAGAAGCCCCAGTGGAATCCCGATACACGATAATCTCATTGCCTGTCTGAAAACAATCTTCTTAAGCTGTTTGCCGGAAGCCCCGATTGTTTTCAATAATCCATAAAACTGAATATCCTGAGTCACTGAAATATAAAATACATTGTAAATAATCAGATATCCGGAAACAAGTATGGCTGCCAGAAAAATCACACCGGCCAGCAGCACACCGGGGTCCATCTGAAAATTTGTATATACCGGATTGGTCCCGCCCCGCGTATCTCCCGGCAGTCCGGAGCGCTCCAGAAGGTCATCCAGTTTCCCTTCCAGATTCCAGGTATTCGAAAAATCAATTTCTGCCATCACACACCCCTCATAAGGCGTATCCTCTGTAAATGATGTCATCAGAGTCGGGGCTGTTTCCTCACTATAAGCCTTTGACACCCATATTTCCTGCGCCGGTGCAAGAGGGTCCCCCTCCCAGACACCACATATGGTAAAGGTATCCTCATGTAGACATCCATTGACCTCTATGGGAAATACAATCTCGCTCCCCAGTTCATCCGAAATCCCCATTGCCTCCAGGACAATGTCAGAAACCGCTATCTCCATCTTTTCCCGCGGCATACTTCCTTTCGTCGGATAAGAGCGAAATGACTGTGCCACATAGTCCTCGCCATACCGGACTTCCGTATTGATTTTCTGCAGGCTTTCATCCGCCCCGGTTCCCGTGACAATGGAATACCCGATTTTTTTATAACCGCCGGCCTCTTTCACCCTTTCATATTCCGGCATTGACAGAAACTTGATAGATGCCTGGTTCACACCGCCCTGCTTACGCATCAGAGACTGCTGTGCCTGCTCCAGAACACCGCCGCCGAGTGTAAATAATGCAGAAAACAGAATTGTAGTCAGAATAATCGCGCCAATCGCAATACCGTTTCGCTGCCTGCTCTTCTTCATCTGCCGCCCTGCAAGCAATCTAAGAGCTTCTTTATTTCTCACCTGGAACATCTGCCGGCACCCCCTTTCTGAAATCATCAGAACCAGAGCCGACGCGGTCTGCCCCTTTATGTCTTTTTTCCGAAAATCCCCTGCTTCCGGTCTGAATCCGACCATCCTCGATTCGGATAATCCGGTCTGCCATCTGTGCAATGTCCGGATTATGGGTAATCATCACCATGGTCTGCTGAAACCGCTGGTTACTTGCCTTTAGAAACGCCATCACATCCTGGCTGGTCCTGCTGTCCAGATTCCCGGTGGGCTCATCCGCAAGCAAAATTGAGGGCTTGCTGGCAAGAGCCCTTGCAATCGCCACTCTCTGCTGCTGTCCCCCGGAAAGCTGATTCGGCAGATTTTCAAGCTTTTCCTCGATTTTTAAAAGTCCCGCAATCTCCCCGAAATAATCCTCGTCAATCTTTCCTCCGTCCAACAGAATCGGAAGCACAATATTTTCACGTACATTCAGAGTCTGCACCAGATTATACTGTTGGAAAACGAACCCGATACTGCGCCTGCGAAATACCGCCAGTTCCTCATCATTCATACGAGATAATTCTTTATCTCCTACCCTCACGCTTCCCTCGGTTGGACTGTCCAGCCCTCCCAGCATATGAAGCAGTGTAGATTTCCCCGAACCGGATGTACCTACGATCGCTGCAAATTCCCCATAATAGATTTCCAGATCAATCCCATCCAACGCCTTTGTTACATTTTCTCCTGCGCTATAATACTTTTTCAGACCTTTAGCCTGCAGAACAATTGATTTCATGGTCTTGCCCTCCTCTTGCTCTTGATGACATTTATTAAGCGTAAGTGCGCTGATGCGCACGTAGGTCATCAAACCTTCGCTTTGGTGACAGTTATTATAGCAGCGAAAAGTTACAATCCCCTCACAGAAATCTCACAATGTTGTGACAATTTATAACCACTTGCAGCGCAGGTGATTGCCTGCTTGCCCGCATCTTTTTTCATACGCTCCTTTACATTACTTAAAGAAACTGCACCGTAAATGTACTCCCCATTCCAGGCATAGAATTGACCGTCACATAGCACCCCTGGGCCTCCAAAATCTGTCTGGTCAGATATAAGCCTACCCCGGCTCCAGGCAGATTGTGCACCTCAGGAGCCCGGAAAAATTTGGAAAACACGGCTCCCTGCAATTCCTCCGGTATTCCCATTCCATCATCCGTAATCATGAGTCTCACTCCGGTTTCCCGGATTTCTGCACGAACCTCTACGTTTCCGTTCGCCGGTGTATATTTTACCGCATTATCCAATAGATTAAAAATCGCCTCCTCCGTCCATTTCGGATCATGCCGCACCATGAGAGGCTGCGGACATTCTACCAGAAATGCAATCTCTTTCTGCTCTGCCGCAGCGCTCACGCTCAACAGTGCACTGGCCAATGTCTGCGCAAGGTCAGCACGCTGGGGAACAAGCTGGATAGCGCCGCTCTCTAAACGGCTCATTTTTATGATAGACTGAATCAGAAAATCCATCTTATCCGCCTGATGTAACGTTCTCTCCAAAAATTCCTTCTGCTTTTCCCCCGCCATCTCTCTCTCAGAGAGCAGTTCCAAATCCATTTTTATATTTGCCACAGGCGTCTTAATCTGGTGAGAAAGGTCCGCAATCATTCCCTGCATGGCGCGTTTCTCATCCTCCGCACTGGCCTGCGCGAGCCGCAGCGCATCATACAGTCTCGACAGCTTCGCTACAAAACGAGAAAAGACACTTTCATGATCCTGTACTTCAGGAAGACGGACCTTTTTCTTGGTCGAAAGCATCTGCTCCATATCTTCATGAATCTCATCAAAAAAATCCGATACCTTCCGCTGGTAAGCCTGGAACAGCAGAAAATAAAGGATTCCCCCAATGGCCAAGACAATATACGCCGCCCAATAAAGCTGAAAAAAGGCCAATACTGGAATAGATAGCAGCATTCCGATACAAATTCCTGCTCCCAAACGATTCAAACGTCTGAATGAAAAACTACTCATGGCTGTCCTCCGTTCCACAGATATCCCATCCCATAAACAGTCTGAATATATTTATGCTTTCCCTTTTCCAGCTTTCCCCTGAGGCGAGCGATATTTACCGTCAGTGCATGCTCATCAACGTAATTTCCATTCGCATCCCACAGCTTTTCCATGAGCACCTGACGTGTCAGAACCATTCCTTGATGGTCTATAAACAACTTCATTAATTTGTATTCCGTAGGAGTCAAAATCAAGACTTTCCCGTCCGCAGTCACATTTGCCGTATCAAAATCCACTGTCAGATACCCGTCTGAATACAGATTCAGCTTCGCATTTCTATCCGCCCGCTTCAGCACGGCCTGAATCCGTCTGTGAAGCAGCCCGATACTGAAAGGTTTCGTGATATAGTCATCCGCCCCACAGTCAAATCCTCTCATTTCATCCAGCTCCATATCACGGACCGTCAGGAAAATGACCGGAACATCCCTTAATTTTTTCATCTGCCTGCAAAGCGTAAAACCATCATTGTCCGGCAGATTACCGTCCATCAAAACAAGTTCCATCTCCTGTGCCGTAAAAACCTCCAATGCCTGTGAAGCGGTGAGTGCAGAATACACCTCATAGCCTTCCTCCTGCAAATCATATACAAGGCCGTCGTTCAAGCCTTTGTCATCTTCAACGATTAGAATTTTTTTCATAGCAATCTCCTGTTTGCCTTCCATAAGTGTCTGGCAAATTTATTTTTCGCAAAAAGAATTTCGTTCTAATTATAATTACTAAAAAGAAAAAAGTCAAAATATCTGATACGCATGTAATCAAAAAATTCCGTCCGCGAATGCCGTTCTGATTTCTAATATGAAATATAAAAGCAGAACATATCCGTCAGTTTCCTAACGATGATGTCCTGCTTTTATATCACACAATATTTCACTCTATTTTAAGGAGGTCTTCCTAGCGTCCGCATTCCATAACGCGCTTTCATACTTGTTTTTCTGCTCCCAAAGTCTGGGCCTGCCAAAACTCCCAGACTGCAATACTTTTTTGATCGGTCTTTTAGGCTGCCAGGTCTCTATCAGTTGAATCTTCCGGGCTCCATGTCCTGAAATACGGAAAACAGCCTGCGTACAGCCAGGTCTGAATTCACCGAAGTACAGATTGCAATCTCTTCACGGTCCAGATTCGGAATAAATTCCGTATCGTAAAGTATCATTCCCTGATACTTCTCGTTCTCATACTCGACTCCTGCGCGCAGCATTTTATACTCTCCAAGGGATGGGTCCTCTGCAATCAGGACCGCCAGCGGGTCATGCACTACGCAGGAAGATACCCTCCCGGCGCTGACCCGGTAAAATTCAAAATACAGTTTTAACACATTTTGGATATACTCCGCAATCTGTCTGCAATCCTCTTTGAAATAGGTACAAACGTTCTGGATTTCCCTTTCTGTGATAAATGTTTTCAGCGTCACATCCAACCCTACCAGTGTCAGGCGGAACCCTGCCTTAAATACCATATCCGCAGCCTTCGCATCTCCCTGGATATTCGCCTCCGCGTAAGGATTCACATTTCCGGTCTCCATAAGGGTTCCCCCCATACTGACCACCTTTTTAATCTTCTTCGGGAGGGCCGGGTCTTTCTGCAGAGCCAGCGCCAGATTCGTCATACGTCCGGTGGTCACAACCACCAGTTCCCCGTCCAATTCATCCGCCTTCCGGATAATAAAATCACATGCTTCCTCTTCCACCGGCTTCTGAGCGCTTTCCGGGAGTTCTACATTTCCAATCCCGTTGTCTCCATGGATATACGCCGGAGCCGATTCAAATATCCCCTCGATGGATTTGTTTGCTCCCACTGCAACCGGTACATCGTAGCCACATTTTGACAATGCGATCAGCCGGATAGAATTTTCTGCTGACTGGAGCGCATTGGAGTTCCCAAAGCAAGTCGTAATGCCTTCCACAATCAGATTAGAAGATCTTAAGGCATATAAGATTGCAATGGAATCATCCACCCCTGTATCAGCGTCAATAATAATGTGTCTCATATTTTTCACCTTCTTTCACTTATAACCAACTTGTACATCAGACAGCCTGACGCCGTCTTTATCTTGCTTTTAAAAACGCTTCCACCTCCTCATGTGCTGGCACGCCTTCTGCCGCACCCTTTCTGCTTACGGCAATCGCTGCGGCCGCACTTGAACGACTCAAAATCTCCTCCCAGCCCATTCCTTCTGCAAGGCCGGCAATAAAATATCCGCAGAATGTATCGCCCGCTCCTGTCGTGTCTACTGTGTCCACCGTATAAGCCTTCTGGAATACGGTAACATCTTTTTTCACAAAGTATGCTCCCTTTTCTCCCAGAGTAATTACAAATCCGGCATCTGGAAATTTTTGTTTCAGTGCATCTATCATATCTTCCGGCTTTTCTGAATCTGTTCCGGCCAGCATGCCGGCCTCCACTTCATTCACCAGAAAATAATCCACTTTCTGCAAACTGTATGTATAAAGCGATTCGTTGACCGGCGAAGGGTTGAATGCTACAACCAGCCCCTTTTCTTTCGCTTTCTCAATCGCAAAATTCACATTGGTAATCTCGTTTTGAAGAAGGATCATATCTCCTTGTCCAAAATGTTCCAGGACAGAAAGGATGTATTCCTGATCCACCTGGTCGTTCGCACCACCGCTGATGATGATATTATTCTGTCCGCTCTCATCAACCTGTATGATCGCATGCCCGCTGGTGCCTTCCGTCATTTTTATATAGTCCGTACATGCCCCAAAGCCCTTCAGGATGTCCAACAGCACCTGCCCGTCTTTTCCCACCATGCCTGCATGATATGCGTCCGCCCCGGCCCGCAGCAGCGCCACTGTCTGGTTCAGCCCCTTTCCTCCGCAATGCTGCTCATAGGCCAATGCCTTAATGGTTTCCTTCGGCTGGACAAACTGATTTACAAAATAAGTTTTATCAATATTCAGCGACCCAAGATTTAATACTTTCATTCTGATTTCTCCCTATGCGAAAATTTTTTCGGAAAACTTTTTCTCAACTCATATAATAAACGATAAAACAAAAAATGTCAATCTTTTTTTCATTTTTTTATTTCAAAGTTTACTTATTTAGTGTAGAATAAAATCCATGGTTATGGCTATCGTTTTCCGTGAACTGTATAAACCGGTTTTCGGCAGTTCCTTACCACCGCCACCGCCGCCTCTGCGGCAGAAGGGAGACCTACATGACAATCAAAGAAATCGCCCAGCTTGCCGGAGTATCTATTTCCACCGTATCCAAAATCATGAACAACAAAGACGAGAGCATCAGCGCAGAGACCCGGGAGCATGTAATGAAGATTATAAAAGAATATAATTACCGTTCCTATGCTTCCGCCCTCCCGCCTACGAACAAATCCTTTACCATAGGAGTCATCCTGAGGGCTGCATCCGGAATCCAAACCCTCGGCCCCGGGCTCCTTGCCGCCGCAAGCCGGCTTGGATATACGCTCCTTCTGCGTGACAGCGCTCTTTCCATTGAATATGAACGGAAACATATTTCCTTTTTGCTGCAGTCCCATGTGGACGGAATCATCTGGGAGCCTGTTTCTGAAGAAAGCATGGAATTTATAAAATCATTTGAAAAAGCAGAGATGCCATTTATCCTCACCGGTATAGAGCAGGCAGGGGCATACAATCTTGATTTTAAAGAAATGGGCTATTTTGCTGTTGAAAAGCTGATAGAAAATCAGCACGAAACTATTGCGTGCCTGTCGGGGAATGGTTTTCACGAAGCCGCGTTTTATGACGGCTACAGGCAGTGCCTGTTGGACCATCATCTGCCAATCCATGAAGAATTATCCTCTCAAAACATAGAGGATACCTTTTATTGGATTCCGGAGCATACATTCAGCGGCATTGTCATTTTCCATTATGATGAGGCGCTGCGGCTATATGAGAAAGCCGGGACCAGACACTATTCCATCCCCACGGAGCTTTCTGTCATTTCCCTGCGGGAGAACGCAGAAAAATATTCTGCATACCCTCCCATTTCCTCCATCCCGATTCCCTATCAGAAATTCGGAGAAAAATTGATGGAAGAGGTGATTCGGATTGCAGAGAAAAAGGAGGAAGAGATTTCTTTCCGGACTCCCCTCACATTAAACCACATGTTATCGGTTGCCGTCCCATATAACCTGAGGTTAAAAAGCGTGATTTGCCTGGGCAGCATTAATATTGACAATTACCTGCACTTTCAGACCCTGCCCCATACCGGAAAAGCCGTCACCACAGAAACCTCTTCCGTCTATGTAGGCGGGAAATGTACCAACGAAGGGATAGGGGTTTCCATGCTTGGCCACAACGTATCAATGATTGGAAAAATCGGTAATGACGCGGACGCAGATTTGATTTATAAAACCCTGAGAAATCATCAGATCGATACCTTTGGAGTCAAACGAAGCAACGGTTACAAAACCGGACAGGCTTATATTTTTGTACAGAATGACGGAGAGTCTATGATTTCCATGATGGCAGGCGCCAACCAGGCGGTCACAGAGAACGACATTGAGGAAAATGAGCGCCAGTTCATGCGGGCGAGTTATTGCCTCATGCAGACAGAGATTCCATTTCCGTCAATCATCCGCGCCTGTGAACTGGCGAAAAAGCACCATGTAACAACCGTCTTAAAACCCAGTGCATGTACCAGCCTGCCGGATGCCCTGCTGAGACAGACAGATATCCTTGTCCCCAATTTAGATGAGTTAAATGCCATTTCCCCGGGCAGCCATTCTCTGGAGGAAAAGGCAGCCTCCCTTTTATCTTATGGAATCCAGACAGTGATTGTCACACTGGGTGCACAGGGATGTTATATCAAAAGTGCAGAAATAGAAACCTATCTTCCCGCCGTCCCTTTTACCACAATTGATAATACGGGAGCCGGAGATGCTTTCATCAGCGCACTGGTATCCTATCTGCTCTATGGATATGATATTCTTTCCGCAGCAAAAATTGCTTCCTTTGCAGCCGGATTCAGCACCACTACACAGGGAACAGTCCAAGCGCTGATTGACAAAGACACTCTGGAAACACTGATACGTCAAAGGGAACCCAAACTATTGAAAAAGGAAGAACCACTATCATGAGAAAAAAAACGGTATTGATCACCGGCGCCTCCCGCGGCATCGGCCTTGCCTGCGCGTCCCGATTCGCCCGGGCCGGATATTTTGTATTCATAAACTGTAATCATTCCATAAGAGAGTTATATGAGGCCAAAAAACAATTTCTATCAGACGGATATCTTTGCGAAGCTTTCCCGGGCGACGTTGGAAATCCGGATGATGTTTCCAAAATATTTGCTAAAATCCAAACGCTTTGCGACGGGGTGGATGTACTGGTAAATAATGCCGGAATTTCCTATGTCGGACTTTTAACGGATATGACAGACCAGGACTGGGACAGCATCCTGCGCACCAATCTGTCCTCCGTATTTTACTGTTCCCGCGCGGCAATCCCCCACATGGTATCGCAAAAAAGCGGAAAAATCATCAACATTTCTTCCATGTGGGGACGGGTCGGAGCATCCTGTGAAGCTGCCTATTCCGCTTCCAAGGCCGGCGTAAACGGACTGACGATGGCCCTGGCAAAAGAGCTTGCCCCTAGCGGTATCCAAGTCAATGCCATTGCCTGCGGCGCCATTGATACCGCCATGAATGCCTGCTTCACCGATGAAGAACGAAGCGCACTGGCGGAAGAGATTCCGGCGGGACGGTTTGGAACCCCGGAAGAAGCAGCCGACCTGGTCTACGGACTGGCTGAAAAACACCCCTATCTCACCGGACAGGTAATCGGACTGGACGGGGGATATATTTAAAAATAGTGATTCCGCAGACTTTACACTGAAATACCCTTTTGATATAATGTCATTATTAAAAAAGTCATTTCATATATATTTCTGCTTATATTCCGGCACCTGCCGGGCTGTAAGCAGCGGCCGCATCCGACAGGTACGCCGCATATAAAATCAGAAACCATATAAACAAGAATCAGGAAAGAAACAGAGGAATCAAGCATGAGAAAACGAGCAGTCATCGCACTAGGACACCGCGCACTGGGCACCACGCTCCCTGAACAGATGGTGGCCGTAAAAAACACCGCAAAGTCAATCGCAGATCTTTTAGAAGAAGGATACCAGATTGCCATTACACACAGCAATGCCCCACAGGTAGGAATGATTCACACCGCCATGAATGAATTTGGAAAATCCCATCCCAACTACACTGCAGCCCCCATGTCCGTGTGCTCGGCTATGAGCCAGGGCTATATCGGATATGACCTGCAGAACGGAATCCGGGAAGAATTACTCAATCGCGGGATTTACCGTACCGTCAGTACTATACTGACGCAGGTCGTTGTGGACCCCTATGACGAAGCATTTTACACTCCTACCAAAGTTCTCGGGCGCTATATGTCTGTCCAGGAGGCCAACGAGGAACGCAAAAAGGGAAACTATGTCATTGAAGAGCCTGGCAAGGGTTACCGCCGGGTCGTATCTGCCCCCAATCCGGTAGAAATTGTAGAACTGGATGCTGTGAAAGCCCTGTTAGATGCCGACCAGCTCGTGATTGCTGCCGGCGGCGGCGGAATCCCGGTCATGAAGCAGGACAACCATTTAAAGGGCGCAAGCGCTGTTATTGAAAAAGACCTTGCTGCCGGAAAACTCGCGGAGGGCGTGGATGCGGACATTCTGATCATCCTGACCAGTGTAGATCAGGTCTGCATCAATTTCGGAACGGACACAGAAGAAAAGCTTGGAACAATTACCGTAGAACAGGCAAGGCAGTATATGGAACAGGGACATTTTGGAATCTATAATATGTTCCCGAAATTCCGCGCCGCCGTAGAATTCATTGAAAAAAGAGAAGGACGCAGTGCCCTCATCACCTCATTCGACAAAGTCAAAGACGGGGTACGCGGAAAAGCAGGAACGACCATCCAATAGGGTGGCCGTTCCTGTTTCTTTATATTATCATGTTAGGTTAAATTCCCATAGCTTGCTAGGTAGTTCATTCAATACCGATTATGCACGTCCTCCGCAAAACACATCAAGTCCTTCACTTCCAACACTGTCCCGTCATCCAGCACCGCCTTCCCGCTCATACGGCCAAACACCTGATGCTGGTCCGTCTCAATGATCAATGCAGAGGTTCTGGCTGCCCTGTCCAGAACCGGCACAAAATCCATCTCGAACCTGCCGTCACTGGAAGAAAATGTCCATGGCTTCATATAGCTGTCACTTGGTATATGGAATTCCACATCATCAATCTTATGCCCGATTCCATCATAGAACAACATATTCTCCGATGCCGCAGAAGTGTCTCCAAACCCATATCCAATATTGAAGCCAAATGGCTTTCCATCTATCCTGCCATTTCCTGAACCCCAATACCAGCGGTTATCATATGTCCATACGCCCCGTCCCCAATCCAGTGTGCCAAAATCCTTCTCTTTAGAAAAGGTATATGTCTTTCCGTCAAAAGTCATGCTGCCGCTGGCAGGCATACAATTGATTTTCTGGTTGTAGTAAAACGCCGTTTTCTTCTCCTTCCATGGAGTTGCAATCACCATAGTGTCCATCTTCGGCTGCTCCAGTACAATATCACAGGAAAACGATTTTCCCTCATAGAAGTCTTTATATCTGCAGCGAATCTGTCGTTTTCCGTCCTTTTGGAAAAAGCCCATATGCAGGCGTTTATCGCGGTAGATGACATCCCCCGCTTCGGATGTCTGTGGAAGATGGAATTTCCCCATTGGAAATGCATTCAATATGGTCTCCGTATGTTCCCATCCCTCCTTAAAATTCAGCAGAGAGACGGATTGAAGCCCGATGTATCCATCATCCGAAAGCGTGAAAGCTCCCGCAAAATCTTCATTTAACGCCAAATAGTAATCCCATTCCTTTATCCTGAATTTCGGTGCTTTGATTCTTGCCCGATCATATATCTGCACCAGTTTGCGGGACCATCCCGGCTCCCTCAGGCTGCCGTCCTCATTTAAAAGCGGCTGTACATTCGTAACCTCGTGATTTCTCATATCCATCTTCCTCCTTCTGCCGTCATTCAGCGCCGTTCCCAGCCTTTTCCAACCTCTTTTCTCAGAGGTCCATCCGGCCATGTTTCTTTTCAGTATATCATGAACGGCAGGAGAAATCTCTTATAAAATAATTTTTATTAGTACATTGCTTCGCAGAATGAATAGGACATTGGTAAATTTTCTCTTGCATTCTTGTAATATTTGGTGTAATATAAACATATATTAAACATAGTTTTAAAAACTACATGTCGTATTTATATAATTTAGGAGGCGGTTTTCATGACGAAACAACACATTAAAGATCCTGGCAGCGCTATCACTCATTTTATCGGAATGCTGATGGCAATCTTCGCGGCAGTCCCACTGCTGATCAAAGCAGCGCATGAACCAAGCCGCATATATATCATCTCACTCGCAATCTATGCAGCAAGCCTGATTTTATTATATGCAGCAAGTACCACATATCATACTTTTGACTTATCCACAGAGCAGAATACAGTTTTAAAGAAAATCGATCATATGATGATTTTTGTTCTGATTGCCGGAAGCTACACCCCCATCTGTCTGTTGGTACTGAAAGGCCGGACCGGAATCATATTACTCTCCCTCGTATGGGGTATCGCAATTGTGGGAATTTTAATTAAGGCTTTTTGGGTTTTCTGTCCCAAATGGGTATCATCTATACTCTATATCGGCATGGGCTGGACCTGCGTATTAGCTTTCACACAGATTTTAAATTCCATGAGCACGGCTGCATTTGGATGGCTCCTGGCCGGAGGCATCATTTATACGATCGGCGGAGTCATCTACGCATTGAAGCTCCCGATTTTCAATAACAAACATAAGAATTTCGGCAGTCATGAGATTTTCCATCTGTTTGTTATGGGCGGAAGCGCCTGCCATTTTGTCGTAATGTATGCCTATCTGCTTCCATAGGATAGACATCTATATCCTGTCTGTATGCTTGACTCTTAGTCTGATATCAATGTGTCGCATAAAACAGCAAAAAATATTGATATCTATACAGAAAGGCTGTCATACCAGAATTCTTCTTCTCATCTCTGATATGACAGCCCTTCCTATTTTAATTCTTCCGTTCAGGAGTCGAATACAGACGTTCTAATTCTTGAATTCGCTGAGCAATCCCACGCTTCAAGATATAATCCCCCACTGTTTTTGGTACATATTGAAGCCAGCTTTGATTATCGGCAATCATCTTACGTACCTCAGACCCCGTCGCTCCACAATCTTCTTCAATCCTCTGCCAGAGGATATTCGTTTTCAATCCCAGACGTTCAATCGCCTGTGCCTTTTCTTCATCCCATTCACTGCAAATGCTCAGATAATATATTGCATCCCACGGCGCATATTGGCGAATCAAATCCGGATGTGTGATTGGAAAAGGAATAATATCAAACTCTTTGCGCCGTACACCAAAATCTAGTAACGCCCCTTGTATCATCTCATAACGTTCCCAATATGTCAAGGGGTTATCTTTCTTTGTTATTCCATGAACATCCAGAGAGGATGTTGCTGCAAATGATACGATATCCGCATGTGTGATTCCAATGTATAATTTCCGGCAGCGCATCTTTGCCGCCAGAATATATTCCATATGCTTTAACGTAAAAACCTGAAATCTTCCAAATACCACTCCCGTTTCAACCATATGTGCTTTCCTCTCCTATATCTAAGTCAAATATATCTGCAGTGATATTCACTTGTCTCATTATCTCACGGCAGTAAACCAGAATCAAATTTTTACTGTTCACTGCACTCCTGGCAATCTCACCGGATACTTTCCTCTCTCTATCAAATCTCTAATGGACGCAACGACAGCTTCCCGGTCTTCGATATACGTCACACCAAACCACTTATCTGCGGAATCCAACACCTTTACAGAAACTTTATTTTCCTCAAGAAGTCCTCCGATGATTGTAGGAAGCAAGTATTCCGCTTTTGCATCTTCTGCATCTACTTTTGACAAAAACTCATCAAATCCGGACTCCAATATTTGGAAAAATCCCGGCTGCAGTCCCCACATATTCATTGATACAAGACAGTCCGCATCTAATGTCACATCTCCTTGTGCGCTCCGAATCAACGCATTGCCTCCCATCTTTTCAATATTCCTCGTCTCTACAACCTTCTCCAACATATGATCCGTACCCAGTGTACAAAGCCCACGGGTTACAGAACCATTTTCACTGAGTGTATTTTTCAAAACAAACCCTACCATGCAGATTTCTGTCCCCGGTCGGCAAGTCTGCCCGGTCAAATATGCATAAGCCTGTACATAGGCCTGTTTTCCATAAAAATCATCTGCATTGATCACTAAAAACGGAGAATCAACCACATCCTTGCAGCAGAGAATCGCCTGCCCTGTCCCCCAGGGCTTTGTCCGCCCCGCAAAACGTTTTTGGTACTCCTTCGGTATATCCTCGACTTCCTGATATGCATAAGCCACATCTACAATTTTTTCAATCCGATTTCCGATGACTTCCTTAAAATCTTTTTCCAAATCCCGGCGGATGACAAATACAACTTTGTCAAACCCCGCTTCCATAGCATCATAAATGGAGTAATCCATAATGATTTCTCCATTAGGGCCAACAGGTTCTAACTGTTTGATCCCCCCCTTAAAACGGCTTCCCATTCCGGCCGCCATAATCACCAGCGCTGCCCTGCTCATAAAAATATCCTCCTGTATTTCAGGAACTGTCAATAAAATAATCTGCACAATCTGTTTCTGCTATTCTTTACAGTTCCCAGCTCTGTCTTTCACTCGCCCAGTCCGTCCTGCACAATCTGCACCATCTCTTTCAAAGCTTCATCCTCATCCTCGCCGTCGCAGACTATCATAATCTCATCCCCGCTTTTTATACATGCCCCCAATACACTAAGCACGCTTTTCGCATTGGCAGAAACCGTGCCCTGTCTGGCTGCCTTTTCAATCATGATCTTACAGCCAAACTGCATAGCTGTCTTACAAAACAGCCCAGCAGGCCTCAAATGTAGGCCGGTTGGATTTTTAATAACTACGCTTTCTCTTACCATATCCAAGTGCCTCTCCTATCCTCCGTCTTTTTCAGTCAACGTAATCTTGACTGTCGGATTTTTTGTTAATGTCACTCCGGACGAGGTCTCAATATTCACTGCAACCTCATATGATCCGGGTGTTTTATAGTTCTTTAAATCAATGGAAGCCGCATACCGGACATCCAGCACCTCCAAATCTTCCGCCGCCCCTGTAAACTGCAGCTCCAGATCCATATCCGACTCAAAGGAAACATTCAAATTTTCCTTCAAATTTTTGACTTGAATCGCTTCCACCGGAAGTTCTATCGTTTTGACCCCTTCCTGCTCTATCATCACCGTCACGATTACGTTGTTGGCGGTCTCGTTGGTCAGGCTGATTCCCTCCGGGAGATAGGGAAGGATATCCACAGTCACCTCTCTTCTCCCGTCCTGTCCGGTGATATCAATCTCAGAGGCAGGTACTTCAATCACATTCACGGCATCTAAGGCTTCCTTTGTCCCACAAATTTTAATCTGTCTCGGCTCGTTGGTATATCCGGTATAAATGAATCCCTCTGCCGGTTCTCCTGACACTCCGAATGACAATGGTACAAGCTTCGTATTCAATATCTGCACATTGACACTCAGCCCCTTCTCGCCCAGATTATGACGTATCTGGCTCTGGTCCATTGTATTCTCGTTACCGTCAAAAAGAATCAGCTCCGCATCCACGGTCTTGCTCTCCGACATACCGCCCACATCTACCCGTGCCACTACCTGGTGGATATCCTGGATTGCAGACACAGACCCCCTAAGCGTAATTGTTTCCGGATTTGCCGTCATTTCCCCCAGCTCATATCCACCACGCGGTATACCCGTTGCCCTCACGGAAATCGGAAAAGTGTTTCTCGTCACATCCTCAATCTTCACCTGCATATTTCTCGGATTTACTTCCGTTGTCACAGACCCGCCGTCAAGCCCCGTCACTTCGGCCGTAATCGGGACCAGGTAGGTATTCCCCTCCATCTGGCTCAAATCTGCGGTTGCTACAATATTGGTATTTTTCACTTTTGAAAGTGTTGAACGGGTTCCTGACACCGTCACACGCACGAACTGAGAATCACTGACAACATCATACGTCTTCCCAGTATTGGTGACCACCTCTTCGTTGATAAACTCAACCGGAATACTCGAAAAAGAAACCGTTTCCACAGGATCATTTATATTAATCGCCACAAGCCAGAGAATTATCGAAAAAAATAACGCCGCTAATTTCAGCCCCATATTCTGAGTCAGTTTATACCCTCTCATGCTCCTGCCGTCCTTTCCCTATCGCAAATTTCTTCCCATCCGAAAAGCGATCCTGAATCTGGCTGAGTTTCCCTGTCAGAAAATCGGGTGATATGCCCCGCGCAAGCTGACCGTCCATTGCAAGAGAAACTAACCCTGTCTCTTCTGATACGACAAGAATCAAGGCATCACTGACCTCGCTCATCCCCAATGCAGCACGATGTCTGGTTCCAAGAGATTTACTGATCTGCATGTTATCAGACAATGGCAGGTAACAGGTGGCAGAAGTAATCCTGTCTCCGCGAATGATCACAGCTCCGTCATGAAGCGGCGTATTATGCTCAAAAATATTTAAGAGCACCTGCTCTGAAACGAGACAATCAAGCTCAATTCCCGTCCGCTCATACTCCGTAAGATGGATTGCTCGCTCCACAACGATCAGCGCACCTGTTTTCACGCTCCCCATGCTGTAGCATGCCTTTACAATAGATTCCAAAGTATGATCTGTAAATCTCTGGTTCTCCCTTCCCTTGTCAAAAAGAGAAAAATTGCTCAACAGGTTTTTCTCTCCCAGCTTTTCCAAGGCTCTCCGCAGTTCCGGCTGAAATACAACAAGAGCTGCAAACGCAAGAACCCCTATTGACTCTCTTGCCAAATACAAAATGGTGTGCATCCTGAAAATGTAGGCAAACAAAATAAACACGCCCAGCATTACCATGCCCTTCAAAAGCATCCAGGCCTTTGTATTCTTAATCCAGAGCATAATCTCATATACAATCACCGTAATGATCAAAATCTCTGCAATGTCCGTCAGGCGGATGGCAGGAATGTACCAGTCACCAATATATTTTTGGATAATACTTACTATCAACTCCTGCACTGATTCACCCCCTAACTAGAAATACCTTATCTGCTATTTTTTCGCTTTACCGTCCAGTCCCAATTCTTTATTCAGGCTTCTTTGCAATAAAATCTCATCTGCACTTCCGGCGTTTCCCAACAAGCCTGTCCCATAGGATGACGAACTCTGGATACTTTTACTGCCCCAGCCTTTTCCATCACTAATATTTCCCGTATTCTGCCTTTCATTGATATGCTTCACACTTTTCTGCGGAGCCGTAACACCAATCTTTGGCACAGCCTTCACATAATAATGGTACTCATCATCTTCAAATTCCAGATGTTCTGTCCTGACATAATCCACAGACAGGAAAATCAGCTCCAGTACCAGTCCCGCACCAACTCCCAACGCACCACTGATGATCAACGGTGCAAGAGCGATATGCAGATTCAGAGTTACATTTCCTGCCACGCCGATAATCACACCGGCAGCCGCACCGGAAACCGTGGCAATCTTCCATGCATGATCCACAGAACGGGTACGGATACAGTATACCAGGAGTATACATACCGCCACAGCACCTGCCATGACCCACATCTCCTGATTCATAAGTGCCTGTTTTGCAAATGCTATAAGAGTTTCTACTAACTGCACTTCGTCTCCTGCCTTAAAGGTACTGGAAGACCCTTTTACCAGCTGAATCATATAATAAGAAAATGTGCCGCACACTGCCGGAACCATACAAACCGGAGTTCCCAAAAGACCGACTGCGATTGGAATCACAAAAGGGACATTGAGAGCAAAAGAAACTGCTGTCAGCAATACCAGCCATGCCTTCCCTGTGGAAAACCGGAAATAAAAAATATACATCAACAGAAACAACAGTGCTGCCACGATTGCCACGGGCAGGGAAAGTGTATAAAAATGCAGCAGCAGCAGCGCTGTAGCCGCCATGACCATAACAATCAGCGGAAGAACCGCACAGACTGCGGAAAGTCCTAACGTACATACTGTCGAGGACGCTTTTTCCATAAAACCAACATTCGAATTAATCAGATAGAACACCAGAAACCCTAAGATAAACTGGAATCCAATCCTTATAAAAACAGAATATTTTGCATAAAACACCTGTAATTGTTCTCTCCAGACAAGTAATGTACTCATACTTTCTTTTTCTCCTTCACTTCCATCTTACCCAGACGGGATAAATCTCTATAGTACTTTTTCACACGATGCTTTGCGTCATTATGCCGGCCTCTATAAAACGCATTCGAACAGACCGCATAAATCACTAATAATATAAGATATCCAACTCCTGCCTCAGCACACAGGAAAATCAGTTTTGAGACTGTCAGGTCTGCAAGCAGCTCGTCCATAAAGCAGACCGCTAACAGCCCTGCCAAAATCCCATATCCGACTGTCATCCACAGAATTGTGATCAACATATTCAGACTCGCATAATCTTTTTTATAATATGTGCTGATTCTTAAATCTTCTTTGATATTATTCTTCTCATACTGGGCCATCCGCGCCATCAGTCTGATTTTTCTCGTATCCAGCATATTTTTCCTCCAGAATATAAACATTATTTTTAGTATAGCATATACTCAGAGTCCTTGTCCAATGCTTATGGTCAAAAAATAAACTTTTTCCACTCCTGCCCTTATTAATAATTTAGAAATCTGATTGATCGTACTTCCCGTAGTATAAATATCATCAACCACAAGCACATTTGCAGGCGGCTTCCAGTGTCTGGATATACCGAATGCACCTTGAAGATTCCGTTCCCTTCCCCGCTCATCCAATTGCTTCTGGGGTTTTGTCCTCCGCACTCTGAACACCACATCTTTCCTCATTGGAATCTGCAGTTTTTCCGAAAGTTCCTTTGCCAGCAGTTCTGCCTGATTGTAACCACGCTTCCTGCGCCGGGATGAATGCAGCGGGACCGGAAGAATCTCCTCCACCCCGCGTTCCCGGACCCACTTTCCATATTCATCGGCCATCTCTCCGGCAAAAATTTCAGCATAATATCTTTTGTTTTGGAATTTGAACTGATAAACTGCCTTTGATACAGGCGGTACATGCCGCCACAGACTTCTTCCTTGTTCGAAGGCGTAGTTCCGCTTTTGACAGTCACGGCAATATTCCTGCTCTTCACTGCTGACAGGCTTCCCGCATCTCATGCAGCGCGGTTCTTTTATCACAGGAAATTTTTCTCTGCATGAACCGCAAATCCCAATACCAGATCTTTGTACTTTTCCGCAGAAAGGACACACCGGAGGGTACAGGATATCCAGAATCTTTAAAATTCCTGTATACGCTCTGCCAGACTGGTATATCGATTTTGCTCGCTTTTGTTTCTTATCATTTCCTGAAATACATTTTCACTCCCTACAATTGTCAGACATTTTTTGGCCCGGGTCACTGCCGTATAAAGCAGATTCCGGTTGTACAAAAGTCTCGGACCGGGCAGCAGCGGCAGGATTACCGCCGGATATTCGCTTCCCTGAGATTTATGTACTGTGATTGCATAGGCAAGTTCCAGTTCGTCCACGGACTGAAATGGGTAATCCACCTTCCGATGCTCATCATATTCTACTTCCATTACTTCTTCATACAAATTAATCTTTGTGACAATTCCCATGTCCCCGTTAAAAACACCCGTGCCCGAGTCCACAGGCATTCCGTATTTTGTCCGGACTTCCCAGACCAGCTGATAATTATTCTTAATCTGCATGACCTTGTCTCCCACACGGAAAATCCGGCCATTGATTTCTTTCTCTTCCTTCTCCGGCGACCTTGGATTCAGATATTGCTGCAGCACTGTGTTCAAGCGTTCCACTCCCAAAAGCCCTTTCCGTGTAGGAGTCATGACCTGAATCTCATTTGGCGACGCCTCTACATACCGAGGCAGCTTTTTCTGAATCAGCGTGATCACTACACCGATAATCACATCCGCTTCCTGCCGTTTCAGGAAGAAAAAGTCCCGGCTCTTGTTATCTAATATAACCGGTTCCCCGGCATTGATCTTGTGCGCATTCACCACAATATCACTTTCCCCAGCCTGTCGGAATATCCGTGTCAATGTCACTACAGGGAAACACTCCGAGTGAATGATATCCTTCAGCACGCTGCCTGGACCTACCGACGGAAGTTGGTTCACATCCCCTACCAGGATCAGCCGGGTGCCTGCCGTCACTGCTGATAAAAGAGCGTGCATCAGAGGAAGATCTACCATAGACATCTCATCAATAATAAGCACATCCGTCTCTAACGGATTCTCCCGGTTTCTCTGAAAACCGCTTGCTCCTCCTTCTTCCTCAGGATTTCCGCTGACCTCCAGAAGACGATGTATCGTCTGTGCCTCATATCCGGTTGCCTCCGTCATACGCTTAGCCGCCCGCCCTGTAGGTGCCGCAAGCAGAATTGTCATGCCTTCACTGTCAAAAAACTGAATCATTGTATTAATCGTAGTCGTTTTACCTGTTCCCGGTCCTCCGGTCAATATCAAAAGGCCGTGCTTAATCGACTCTACTACCGCACGATGCTGCATCGCATCCAACGTGATCTGTTCCCGCTTTTCGACTTTCCCAAGCCGTTTTTCCATCATTTCCTCCGGCATCTCACAATCAATGTCCAAATCGTGCAGCATCCTCGCCGTATTCAGTTCCAGATAATACAAATTCGACGGATAAATCCGAATCTGTCCGTTTTCCTCCTTACGTACAGTCTTCCTGTCAATGCATAAATCCATGATATATTTTTCTACTTCTTCAATCTGTACTCCCAGGACCTGGCCGGCACGTGCAGAAAGCACCTCCTGCGGCAGATAAATGTGTCCCTCTCCCTGTGCCTGCTGCAGAGTATAGAAGAGACCGCTCTTAATCCTGAAATCTGAATCTGCATGAATCCCAATCCGGGAAGCAATCTCATCCGCAGTCTTAAACCCCACGCCCGAAATATTGTCTGCAAGCTGGTATGGATTCTCCTCCAGTACCTGATACAGTTTCGATCCATAATATTGATATATCTTTACGGCAAGTGCAGTGGATACTCCATATTTCTGCAGATAGATCATGGCCTTGCGCATATCTCTCTTATCCTCCACCTGGACTGCAATCTCCTGCGCTTTCCGCCTGCTGATGCCTTTAATCTCTGCCAGACGTTCCGGTTCCTCCTCCATGATCCGGAAGGTATCCTCCTGGAAACGCTGCACAATCCGCCCTGCCAGAGATGCGCCAATCCCTTTAATCGCGCCGGATCCCAGATAACGTTCGATAGCCGCTACATCTTCCGGTTCCTTTACTTTATGAGAGGAAACTTTCAGCTGCATGCCATACACACTATGGTTCACATATTCCCCTTCCAGTTCCAGAAATTCCCCTTCGCTGATATAATGAAAGCTGCCCACGCAGGTCACTTCCCCGTCATCGCTTTCCAGATTAAATACTGTATACCCATTTTCTTCATTCCGGAACACGATATGCTCTACATATCCGGTCACTGTTTCCAAAATACCAAATATCCTCCTACTAGTATGCTCACATAATGATATCTATATCCATGCCTTTACAGTACTGCTTTCTAAAAAAAGGCAGGCCGCCACAAGGCAGCCTGCCTCCAGGAGTCTTCTCTAAAAGTCTTTCCTTCCGCTCATGAATTCCACAAACTGCCCGGTGCCGATGGCCACCACCTTTAATGGATCCTCCGCCGTCATAGTATGAATACCTGTCCGCTCCTCAATCAGTTCTTCCAATCCACGCAGCATAGCCCCTCCTCCGGTGAGCACAATCCCCCGGTCCAGAATGTCTGCAGAAAGCTCCGGAGGAGTCTGCTCCAACACAGCGATTACCGCTTCTACAATCTGGCTGGTGGTCTCCCGCAAAGCTTCCTCCGTCTCTGTGGAAGTAACCGTCACCGTCTTCGGCAGTCCTGTCACCAGGTTCCTCCCTCTGACTTCCAAGCGTTCTTCCTCAACAAGCGGATAAGTCGTTCCAATCTTAATCTTAATATCCTCTGCGGTCATATCACCAATCAGCAGATTATGTTTCTTACGCATATAGCGAACAATTGCCTCATCAAAATCATCTCCCGCCAGCTTGATGGAAGTGTTCACAACCGCGCCGCCCAGAGAAATCACTGCGATATCCGAAGTACCTCCGCCCACATCCACGATCATATTGCCGCAGGGCTTTGAAATATCTATCCCTGCACCGATTGCCGCGGCAACCGGTTCCTCTATCAGATGCACCTCCCGCGCTCCTGCCGCAAAAGTTGCCTCCTCAACTGCTTTCTTTTCCACTTCCGTCACACCACTGGGTACACAAATACTAATCCGGGGTTTTTTGAACATTCGTCGTCCGATCGCCTTCTGCACAAAATACTTGATCATCTTCTCCGTCACAGTGTAATCTGAAATCACACCCTGACGCAGTGGCCGCACCGCCACAATATTTCCCGGTGTCCTGCCCAGCATCAGGCGGGCTTCCTCTCCGATTGCCTTGATTACATTCGTATCCCTGTCAAACGCTACCACAGAGGGTTCTTTTAATATAACGCCTTTCCCCCGCACGTAAACAAGGACACTGGCCGTCCCCAGATCTATTCCGATATCAACAGACATATAAACTCTCCCTTCTAAAATTCCATCCTTGCCATCATCCGTACTTCTTTGTTTATCGCCTGTTTATCTGATGTCGTCAACCACCCCAATAGTATAATCAATTTTTTCCAAATTGGAAACCCCTTTTTTTATATTTTCGTTTTTTCTTATATTATTTTTTCTTCATTATCGCGTCAATATACTTTCCTGTGTAAGAGTTTTTATTTTTTGCCACTTCTTCCGGAGTACCATATGCCACAACCGTCCCGCCTTTATCTCCGCCCTCTGGTCCAATGTCAATGATATAATCGGCAGTTTTAATCACGTCCAGATTATGCTCAATTACAATCACTGTATTCCCTTCGTCCGCCAGCCTTCGAAGAATTTCCGTCAGCTTATGAACATCAGCAAAATGAAGTCCTGTGGTCGGCTCATCCAGAATGTATACAGTTTTTCCAGTACTGCGCTTACTTAATTCCGTAGCCAGCTTGATTCTTTGCGCCTCGCCTCCGGAAAGCTCTGTGGAGGGCTGTCCCAGTTTAATATAGGATAATCCCACATCATAAAGTGTCTGCATCTTCCGGCTGATGCTAGGCACATTTTCAAAAAACTTGACCGCTTCCTCCACCGTCATATCCAGCACATCAAAAATGCTCTTGCCTTTGTACTTTACTTCCAAAGTCTCCCGGTTATACCGTTTACCGCCGCAAACCTCACAGGGTACATATACATCCGGCAGGAAATGCATCTCAATTTTAATGATTCCATCTCCAGAGCAGGCTTCACACCGCCCCCCTTTGACATTGAAACTGAATCTTCCCTTTTTATATCCCCTGGCTTTTGCGTCTGCCGTAGACGCGAACAAGTCTCTAATCAAATCAAAAACTCCGGTATAGGTTGCCGGATTTGACCTTGGCGTCCTTCCGATAGGTGACTGATCAATATTAATCACCTTGTCTACCTGCTCCATTCCTTCAATCCGCTTGTGCTTTCCCGGAATGGTCCGCGCCCGGTTCAGTTCTTTTGCAAGCCTCTTATATAAAATCTCATTTACCAGAGAACTCTTGCCCGAACCGGAAACTCCTGTTACACAGGTCATAATTCCCAAAGGGAACTCCACTGTAATATTTTTCAAATTGTTTTCCTGCGCTCCCACTACTCTCAGATAACCCGTAGAGCTTTTTCGTGACTGCGGAACTGGAATCCTTTTTCTCCCACTCAGGTAATCCCCGGTGATAGAATTTTTACAATTCATAATTTCCTGAGCAGTTCCAACGGCAATCACCTGGCCTCCATGCTCCCCCGCACCTGGTCCAATATCTACCACACAGTCCGCCGCCAACATGGTATCTTCATCATGTTCCACCACAATCAGAGAATTACCCAGGTCACGCAGGCGCTTCAGTGTTGCCAGCAGTTTATCATTATCCCGCTGATGCAGGCCGATACTTGGCTCGTCCAAAATATAGGCTACACCTACCAGACCAGAACCAATCTGGGTAGCCAGGCGAATCCGCTGTGCTTCCCCTCCTGAGAGAGAACCTGTCGCCCGCGCCAAAGTCAGATATTCCAATCCCACATCCATCAAAAACTGGATTCTGGCCTTAATTTCTTTCAAAATTTGATTTCCAATAAGCTGCTGTGTCTTGGTCAGCTCCAGACCATGCAGAAATTCCTGCAGTTTTCCTATCGAAAACGCCGTCACCTCTGCAATATTTTTTTCTCCTACTGTTACTGCCAATGCCCCCTGTTTCAAACGCTGTCCTTTACATTCGGAGCAAGGTGTAATATTCATAAAGGTCTCATACTCTGCCTTAGAAGCCTCCGAATGGGTCTCGCGATACCTCCGCTCCACACTCCGAATCAACCCTTCAAATGCCACATCATATACTCCTTCTCCCCGCTGTCCCTTATAATATACTTTTACAGACTTTCCATTCGTCCCATAAATCAAAATATCATGAATTTTCTTCGGATATTTTTCAAACGGAGTATCCAAATCGAATCCATACTCTTTACAGAGCGCTTTTAGAATCGCATTCGTAAAGCTGCCTTGATCTGCACAAGACTGCCATCCCAGTACAACAATAGCCCCCTGGCTAATACTCAGAGATGGGTCTGGAATCATTAATTCCTCCGAAAATTCCATTTTATATCCCAATCCGAAACAAGAGGGGCAGGCTCCAAAGGGATTATTGAAAGAAAAACTCCTTGGTTCTATCTCTTCTATACTGATTCCACAATCCGGACAGGAAAAACTCTGGCTGAAATTCATTGGCTCACCGCCGATTACGTCTACAATCAAAAGCCCCTCTGCCAGATTCAAAACACTCTCGATAGAATCTGCCAGTCTCTTTTCAATCCCTGGCTTTACAATCAGCCTGTCCACGATGATTTCTATATTGTGTTTGATATTCTTATCTAAGGAAATCTCCTCAGAAAGTTCATACATACTGCCGTCTACACGCACACGGACATATCCGCTCCTCTTTGCCCTCTCCAACAGTTTTGCATGAGTCCCTTTCCTCCCCCGGACAACCGGTGCCAGAAGCTGAATCCTGCTGCCCTCCGGCATTGCCATAATCTGGTCTGTCATCTCATCCACAGACTGCTTCTTAATCTCCTTTCCACACTTTGGGCAGTGAGGAATCCCGATACGAGCATACAGCAGACGGAAATAATCATAAATTTCTGTCACAGTTCCCACAGTAGAGCGCGGATTATGGTTCGTTGACTTCTGGTCTATGGAAATGGCAGGTGACAGCCCTTCAATACTCTCCACATCCGGCTTCTCCATCTGCCCCAAAAACTGCCGGGCATAAGAGGACAAGGATTCCATATATCTGCGCTGCCCCTCCGCATAAATCGTGTCAAATGCAAGCGAGGATTTGCCCGAACCACTCAGCCCAGTCAATACCACCAATTCATTTCGAGGAATGTCTACGTCAATATTTTTCAGATTATTCTCATTCGCTCCGCGTATCTTTATATATTTTCTGGCATCTATCTTTACTCCCATGTTGTTATCTCCTGTTGTATTTATTATTGTCTCTCATAACAGCTCATATACAGACAGTACTGCTGGCAAACCTTAAGCCGCATGCTTTCACACAATCGCTCTTTTCATCCTGGCATAGTTCGATTTTACTCTTCCATCTCATTCAATGCCTTTTTCAGTTCAATCAACTGGTCGCGCAGTTCCGCCGCTGCCTCGAAATTCAATTCCGCCGCCGCTTTCTTCATTTTCTTCGTCACCTTGTCCACCAGTTTCTCCAGTTCTTCCCGGCTCATAGACTCGAAGTCCTTCTCCAGCAGCATTTCCTCGGTATCCACCTTCTGCGAAATACTGATCAAATCCCGCACCGCCTTTTTGATAGTCTGCGGTGTAATTCCATGTTCCTTATTATAAGCCATCTGAATTTCCCGGCGCCGCATGGTCTCGTTAATGGCAAGCCTCATGGAGTCAGTCATCACGTCCGCATACATGATTACATGCCCTTCGGAATTCCGGGCAGCACGTCCAATCGTCTGAATCAGAGAAGTCCCGGAACGCAGAAAACCTTCTTTATCCGCATCCAGAATCACAACCAATGTAATCTCAGGGATATCCAGACCTTCCCTGAGCAGGTTAATTCCCACCAGTACATCAAATACATCCAATCTCATGTCCCGGATAATCTCTGTTCTCTCCAGAGTATCCACATCCGAATGCAGATATTTTACCCGAATACCTACTTCCCGCATGTAATCCGTGAGGTCCTCCGCCATTCTCTTGGTCAGCGTAGTTACAAGGACCTTGTTTTTCTTCGCCACCTCTTTATTCACTTCACCAATCAGATCATCAATCTGTCCTTCCACCGGGCGTACCTCCACCTCTGGGTCCAAAAGCCCGGTAGGACGCAGAACCTGTTCCGCGCGGAGAAGCTCATGTTCTTCTTCATATACCCCTGGTGTAGCCGAAACGAACAGGACCTGGTTTATTTTACTTTCAAATTCCTCAAAATTCAAGGGGCGGTTATCCTTTGCCGATGGAAGACGGAATCCATAATCTACCAGGGTAGACTTCCTCGACTGGTCTCCATTATACATTCCACCAATCTGCGGCACTGTCTTGTGTGACTCATCAATCATGATAATGAAATCATCCGGGAAATAATCGATCAGTGTGTATGGCGGCTGTCCCGGTGCCAATCCTGCAAGATGTCGGGAATAGTTCTCAATTCCCGAACAGAAACCCGTTTCTTTGAGCATTTCAATATCAAAATTTGTCCGCTCTGCGATACGCTGGGCTTCCAAAAGCTTGTCCTGCCGTTTAAATTCCCTGACACGCTCTTCCAATTCTGCCTCAATATCCTGAACCGCACGCTTGATATTCTCCTTATCCACCACATAATGGGATGCGGGAAAAATTGCCACATGCTTCAACTCGTCTTTGATTTCCCCGGTCAGAATATCAATCTCCGTAATTCGATCAATCTCATCTCCAAAAAATTCTACCCGGATAGCTGTATCGCTCTCATAAGCAGGAATCACTTCCAGCACATCCCCGCGAACACGAAATGTCCCTCTATGAAAATCCATATCATTTCGGTCATACTGTATCTCTATCAGCTTGGCCATCAGCTCATCCCGTTCTTTTATCATTCCAGGACGCAGTGAGATGACCATATTCTGGTAGTCCACCGGGCTTCCCAGGCCATAGATACAGGATACGCTGGCAACAATAATCACATCCCGCCGCTCGGCAAGAGACATTGTGGCCGAAAGGCGGAGCTTATCAATCTCATCATTGATGGAAGAGTCCTTCGCAATGTATGTGTCCGAAGACGGGACGTAGGCTTCGGGTTGGTAGTAGTCATAGTAGGACACAAAGTATTCCACGGCATTCTCCGGGAAATATTCTTTGAACTCACCATACAATTGGGCTGCAAGTGTCTTATTGTGCGCTATTACCAAAGTCGGCTTTTCTAACCGTTGTATGACATTCGCCATAGTAAAAGTCTTTCCGGAACCCGTAACCCCCAGTAAAGTCTGGAATTGATTACCTTCCTGAAAACCTTTTACAAGGGCTTCTATCGCCTGGGGCTGGTCGCCTGTAGGTTCGTATTCTTTGTGCAGTTTAAACAACATAGTACAAAAATCACCTCCAAATTCAATAGTAAAAAAGTTCGTCTATTAGACAGAAATTCGTCGAGGCACATACTCTGTTTTCTAAAAAGTGCCCTCTCGACGAATTTTGGTTACTCAACTCCATTCTCCGCACCAAGCGGAAATAGTAAAACCCAACGAACAACATCTCCCGCTGTGTAATACTTAGATTCACTGTACTGCTCAATTTCCAGTGCGCATATTATATCACATCACTTTGCTCTTGTCTACATAAATCCAAACATTCGTTCGTAACATAAGTTCGTATTATTTTAAAACGATTTCCTATTAAAAGAAATCTCCCAACATCAGCATCAATCTGCCGATTGCATCATTGCTTCTATATCAATCACTACATCCAACAGTTCAGTTCCAACACTGCCATCACTCGATTTCACCGGCATAACCTCTTCCATGTATGACAAGAGTTCTGGTATTTCTTCCGGAATAATATTAGCATTGTCTCCATATATATCCATCGTTATTATCTCTTTCGCATGTCCCATCAGTTTAGACACTGCTTTTGGATTAAAGTCCTGCTTCAAAAGCAATGTACAGTATGTACTTCTCAAATCATGCCAACGAATATCCGGCAGTCCTATATCTCTCAATAATTTCTTGTAATGCAGCCAGTGGAAATCCTTGCTTCGTGGCTTTCCATAATTCGAGCAGCAGATATAACCCGCATCCAAAAATTGTGACCTTCTCCGGCTTCTATTCCTCTCATATTTCTTCCGCTCTTCCAAAATCGCCTCAAATACATAATCTGGTATAGGCAGAATCCTCCTGCTAGAGGGTGTTTTCAAAGGCAGTTCCCTCTTCGTCATTTTCTCCCCCTTACTGTTCGGTGTCCTGTCCAACTCCTTTCCAAGCTGCCGCTCCACTGTCAATGTACGGTTAATATAATCTACATCCGAATACTTTACTGCATTGATTTCCTGCCGCCTCAGGCCCATAAGTACATTAAAAAGAACCTGCATATGAATCGGTGTATCTTTGCTTTTCTCTATAAGCAATAAAATCTGATTTATATTCAGTGTTTTTGCAATATCAATGTTTCTTGTATGGTATGGTTTTGACCTCACCATTTTGGGTAAATCAATGCCCTCTGCCGGATTCGCAGAAATCAACTTTTTGTTTACTGCATAATGTAGTGAAACGTTCATTACTACTTTTACCTGCCGCGCAATAGACTTTGAATACTCCGCACGGTCTTTATATAGCCTCTGTACATCTCCTTTGTTTACTTCCATCAGTTTCTTGTTCCCAATCGCCGGATTAATGTGATTACGGACGATACTGGAATAAGATTCATAAGTATTACTGCTCTGTACCCTTTTCCTGATATCATATTCAAGCCAGTATTCTAAAAAATCTCTTACTTTCACATTGTCATTCACTACATAAGTTCCTGCGGCAAGCTCTCCCATTGTAATTTTTCTTGCTTCTTCGGCCTCCTTCTTTGTTTCAAATCCAGAATACATCCTTGTACGCTTCGTACCATCCATAAACTTCAAAATGACACGATAAGCAAATTTATTTCGGTCAATTCTTTTAAATACTGACCGCACATCCCAGTCAATATAATTTTGAACTTCAAGATTAAGCATTATCTCTTCCCTCCCTTTTCGCCCTGTTTTTAAGCATATGGACGCTCATCAGGTATTTCCTTCTTCCGGCACAAACGAATCATTGATAAAGCTCATAATCCGCTCCCGCTCATCCATAACCTCGCAATAGTACTCGAAAGTCGTATGGATGCTGCTATGTCCGAGCAGGGCGCTGACCTTCACAAGCGGAACCCCTTGTTCTGTAAGAATCGTTGCATACATATGCCGCAGGCTATGTACCGTCAAATGCGGCAGTCCGTTTCTGCTGCACAGCTTCGTTAAAGCATTATTAAATGATGATGCCGAGTGTGATAATCCATTTGCCGCACAGGAAATATACCCCTTATCTATATACTTCTCGCCAAGCTGTTCCTTCCTCAAATCAATCTGTCTTTTTCGCTCTAACACCTCATCCATAATAGTTTCTGGTACACGCAATGTCCGATAACTATTTTCTGTTTTCGGTGCTTTCTCCACAAGCTGATACTTCACTGCTTGAGAATCTCCGCCTAACATGACCGGGTCAGCCGTTACCTGTCTTGAAATCCTGACAATCCTGTTTTCTACATCAAAATCTTCATATTTTAATCCGCTTATTTCACCTTTACGCAATCCCATAAATAACCCAAGCAAAATTTCCAGATACCAGTTGCTTTCCGATGCTTTTTCCAGAAAGAACTTCATCCGTTCTTTACTGAGTACCATAATTTTAGGTTTCCGTCTCCTATAAGGCTTTGTATCCGGAACAGGGTTACGATGCAGATATCCCTGTGTTACTGCATCTTTCATAGCAATATTCAGCATCTCTCTACACTTATTTCCGGCGGATTCGCATGCCTTTGAAGACATTTCCAATAATGCATCCAGATACTCCACGTTGACATAACGTAGTTTAATCCCTTGATTCATATTTGGAATAAGCAAATGATACAGCACATAAGAAGCAAGCATACGTGTCGTACTTTCGATTCTTGCACTGTAGATTTCTTCTAGCCAATACACCAAGTAATCCTTCAGGTCAAAATCCGCTGAAGAAGAGACATGGCAAGCCCGATAAGCTTTCCTATATTCTTCCTCGGACTTACGGTAGCTCTCTTCCGCTTCTTTAGCAGTTAAAAAGCCACCCTTTTTGGAATATTTGGTTGTGCCATCTTCCTTCAATAATTTGATACGGTGATACCAACTGCCATTCTCGAAAAAGGCAACACTCTTCTTATTTGCCATCAGGCTCACCTCCCTTCAATTTTTAGCAGCTTCTAGTCTGATTCCCTGCAGATTGCCGCAAGGATTTTTTCAATTTATTTCCGTCCCTAGCCATGCGTCAAAAGACCTCTTGTGCACCCGCACAGATGTACCGATTTTTATTACACGGAATGGCGGATTTTGCCCTTGCTGCTTGTACACTTGATTTAAGAAATCATAAGTTTTCGTTTTACCCAGGCCTAACGCTTTTTGAATATCAGATGCCATGTATACCTGTTTTTCCATGGTTCTTACCTCCTATGAAAATGTATTATCATCTCACATTTTAATTATTCAGACAAACAATAAATCAAAACTGTCTGTGATATTTATACACAATTTTTCACATTTCTTCATGTTGAGTTTTTTGAACTATTTGCATTTGGTTTCGGTTTTAAAATTATTATAGTTTTCCGCTGATTCTGGTTATTTATGTCTGCCTCAATTTTGCAAATTATCGGCGTCTCAATTACTTTCATTTTATCATTTATAGAGAACCCTCCTTTTAGAACTGCCTCCCCTACAGACAGTTTTCTAAGTATGTTTGTCCAGGTTTTACTTTCATTTGGACTTATGAAATCTGCAATAATCCTCTCGTCATTTTCTGTTGGTCGAAAAAACATTTTATTTCCTACTTGCAACAATGTGTCTACAGCTTCTTTGTCATAATTCCCCAGAAATTGGGATGCAAGCCAAACGGATATATCAAATTTTCTCCCCTCACGCAGCATACCAGATAATGCACTTCCCGGCTTTAAATCCATACTTTGAAACTCATCAAATATAAAGATATCTCCGCCTTTTTCACCTGCACGAACATCCTGCCAAAATAATTCTGCAAGAAATTCTACGCAAAATTTACGCTGAATTTCTGCGTAATTTGAAAGTTGCACAATACAAATTTCAGGCTCTTTTACCGCAAATTCACTGCCAGAGGAAATGAAAATATTTTCGATTTCTGAATACCAGTCCAGTTTAGAAAGCAAACGTCCAATATTAATTTTTTCCTCCTCTTCTTTTACATAGGTAAACCATTCCAATGTTTCAATCAACAAGGGGATTGAAAATTTTACTCCTCTAGCAAAAATTTCATCAACTGCCTCTCGCAGCAATTTCTTTTGATAATATCCGCACCTTACAAGCACTTTAAATAAAGCATTTGACAAGCCAGATTTTACATTTTCTGCTGAAAATGTAAAACAAACAGGCTCTTTCGTCGGGTCAAGAATTGTCACTTTTTCCATGCATTTCATTTGATTTTTTTTCAATTCTTGCATGGAATAGCTCTCTGAATAGTCGAATATAACTATGCGTTTCTTCTGTTGTATCGCCTCTTCCATTTTTCGACATAGGAAATATGTCTTTCCCATGCCCGAACTACCTAACACAAGGATATATTCATTCGGGATGCGTGAAAATTTAATCAAATTCCCCTCCATATCTTTCAGCATTCTTTCACCTCTTTCGCTAAATCTAACAACCTCACTGCTCCTGGTTTATCAAATATAGAAAGTCGGATTTGATAAGCTTCAAACTGATTTTTAGATACAATTGTTTTTCTTGAATATCCGTTGGCTTCAGCAATCATTTCGTCTCCTTCCTTTAGTAAAAGTAAAATTTCGTTATGGTAAGAAGGGATTCCTTCTTGTTCCAAAATCTTTTTAAAAATATTGGTTGGCATCCATATGTAATCGTCCGTAAAGAAAATTGTATTTTCTCTATATGGTGCCATTCTCGTCTTTGGAATCGCGTAATATTCTGAAATATTTTTACGTACAGCAGCAATAAACTCATCTATAATTTCATTTTCTTCATATCTACAATCACCAACCACTTGACTCCATACAATGTTTTCTGGAAGGTCCAACACTTCCCGTATGTTCACTCCTTTTTGCTTCCAGTATTTTTTATAAATGGCATATATTGCAGCAAATATGTGATATTCTTCATCATCTTCATTTCCTATTTTTACTATTTTTTCCCAAATCTCTTCCAGGTTCTTTTTAACATATTCCACAAAATCAGATAAAACAGCCTCCATTGCTTTATTTTCAATAAAATTCAAATTATCAAATTTATTTTGACATAGATTATGGTCAGCCCAAATGTTTATCACTCCCTTCTCTAATATTTTACTTCCAGAAAAAAAGACACATGCAAAACATGTTTCAATTCTTTTTTCTCTATTACTGTTCCCCTCCTTTTTCATTGTTTTGATAATCTTTATCACATTTTTTTAATTTTATTTTTTGTATATAGCGAATCCAAATCCGTAGAATTTGCATCACAGATGAGAACTTCATCGTTGGATTCATATAACATTTTATCCAAATCCACCATATTAACATTTAACGAGAATGGCAACAAAATATTCCGATTAAATATTTTTAGCCAAGAACAAATTCTTCTTCGCAAATTAGTATCCATTTCAATAAAATTAAGGCAAAAATCCACAGGGCCTCCAAAGGAATTAAAGATACTAGCCAAAATTCCGACAAATGGATATAACGCTATAATCATACAGTTTTTCCAATCCATAATATTTTTTATTTCCGCAAAATAAATATTAACGTGCTCACGCTTTAAGGGTATTATTGGAAATCTTTTCTTCATCACAGGAAGTTCTAAAAAATCTCTATTTTTTCTGAACAAAAAGTTGTCGTGATGGAGAAAATTTTCATTATTCCAACCTGCATGAGCGGATACTTCAGCATAATTCTCCGTCTGCGCAATTTGATTTGCAAAATGGTCGTATAGAATTTTTCCAATAAGTGCGTGCGACGCTACAGGAAGAAATTCACCGGCAGATTCCACAAAGCGCTCAAACAAATAACTCGCCTTAAGCCTCCTCTTGTTTCCCGTAACCCACACATTTTGGTCCTGAAAAAATATCCCGAAGATTTCTTCACCTTCCCATCCATTCAGTTTTAAAGTATACACCTCGTAATAGCCGGTAAGCTTGGAGGATATGAACAAAATTTCGTTGCTCCCATCATCAAAAAAACGACGTATAAACAAAAAATCTTGTCGAGATGCCACAAGTTGTTCCCCCATTTTCCTTCTTCGAGGTTTACGGTTCTGATGTTGAGCCTGAATCACCGTCTGAGCACTTTCCCAAATGAGTTGGTCGTGTCTCTGAATCTGACTTACTAACTCGCCAATTGTATTGCCATTTTCTTCACCCATATTGTTGACCTCCTTTATTTTATGATTTAATTGTAGCCCTAATTTTGATAAGTTTAAATTCTGTTTTTTTCATTTTTTATCAAATTTTTTATTTATCTAAATTAGCTTTTATGTTAAAATAAGAATCATAGATAAACTAATGAAGGAGGTTTGTTGTGACTAATAAAATAAAGCTTTTAAATGAAGAGGACATTCATGAGCAAGACAAAATCCTAAAATACTTTTATCTTATTGACTCTGACCAAATAGTAGCAGAACTAAAAAAACAGTTCTCTATTAAATCGGAGCTTTTACACGATAATCTGCCGGCTAATTATCTTTTCCATATTACATTTGAAAAGATTTATAAATACTCATCATTCTATAACCAGTATATTACTCCGGAAAACTATACTTATTCAGCTTTCTTTGGTGAACCAGGATTTTCACCCAATGCATCAAATTCTAATCCGGAATTGAAGAAAAAACAGAAGTTGATTATCGAAAACCTTAAATGTTTTCAAATCTTCCTTAAGCTATTTTTACGTAACCATTGCATTACACAAGGCTTTTTTTACAATTTATCCCAAAAAGACGCATCGTCTATCTCATTAACCGCTAAATATGACACATTTCTTCAATTAGGTTACTTTGATAATCCAATTGATAGGAAAAACACTAGTGACGATGATACTATCTCTGCACAAGC
>CANOBT010000039.1 GCA_947564305.1 uncultured Lachnospiraceae bacterium
CCGCGTCTTTTACGGATTTTATGCCGGTTTTCATAAAATCAAATATTTTACGAAAAAATTATTCCCTTAAGATCACAAAGATATTCCATATGGAGAACCAAAATTACTATGGAAAACTGTATTGATATACACTCTCATATTTTACCGGGTGTGGATGATGGAGCGGATTGTCTTAAGACAAGTTTGCAGATGCTTAAGATTGCTGCACAAAATCAGATCACGCAGATCATTCTGACGCCGCACAATAAGCCTGCACACCGTAATGTTTCTCCGCGGCGCATTGTAGAGCGGATGAAGGAACTGCAGGATAAGCTTGACGAAAATGGGATTGACATCGTACTTCATGCGGGAAACGAGCTTTATTACAGGGACGGGCTTGCACAGGAACTGGATCAGGGAGAGGCAATGACGCTGGCCGGATCTCATTATGTATTGGTTGAGTTTTCACCGAATGCGGAATATGACTATATAAGAAACGGGATCTATTCGCTGCAGATGCATGGATACCGGCCTGTTCTGGCGCATGTAGAGCGATACCGGACTATTTGTGCCAAACGGGACAGGATAGAGGATCTGGCCAAAATGGGATGCCTTATGCAGGTCAATGCCGGGAGCATCGCAGGAAGATTCGGATTTGGTATGAGGCAGCTGACCGGAAAGCTTCTGAAGAAGGGAATGGTGCATTTCGTGGCAACGGATGCCCATGATATGGACAGAAGGTCGCCTAAGATCGCGGACTGTGCGGCGCAGATCGCAGGCAAATATAATGACGAGTATGCAAAAGAACTGCTGCATGACAATCCGCTTCGGATACTGCAGGACCGCTATATAACCGGATAAAAACAGACGGAGGAAAAGATGGAGAACCAGAACAACAGGGATGAGATAGAAATAGATTTACTGGAGCTGTTTCATATTTTGCTGGGAAGATGGTGGCTTATATTAGGAATTGGGCTGTTTACGGCGATTATAGGGCTTATGGTCAGTAGTTTCGTACTGACGCCCGTGTATGAGTCCACAACGAAGATTTATATTTTGAATAAGAATGAGACGGCTTCCGTGACTTACAGTGATGTACAGATGGGTACCCAGCTTACCAAGGATTATGCGGAACTGATCAACAGCAGATACGTGTTGGAAGAGGTGATCCAGAAACTTGCCCTGGAAGAAATGGAATATCAGGAACTGCTAAATAAAGTCAGTGTGGATACGCCGACAGACACCAGGATCGTATCGGTAACCGTGGAAGATACAGACCCGGTGCAGGCTATGCATATAGCAAACTGCATCCGGGAAGTGGCCGGGGAACATATTCAGAACGTGATGGATATCGAGGCCGTCAATGTGGTTGAGACAGCCAATATGCCCACCGATAAGGCAGATCCGAATGTTATGATGTGGACGCTTTTGGGCGGTGTTATGGGAGTTTTACTCGTATGCGCCATGATCCTGGTACGTTATCTGTTGGATGATACGATCAAATCATCCGAGGATGTGGAGAAATATCTGGGACTGAGTACACTGGCGCTGATCCCGGCCGCTTCGGAGGCAGGAAATTCACGCAAAAGCAAAACGAAGAGGAAATAGAGATGCAGCAGATAGAATTGCAGTTCAATATGAATATGGATTACCGCATGAAGGAAGCGTTCAAGACCCTGCGCAGTAATGTGGAGTTTTGTGGCAACGATGTGAAGATCGTATCCATCACAAGCTGTACTCCGAATGAAGGTAAATCCAGTGTGGCCATGGAGATGGCCAAGGCTTTTGCGGAAGCCGGAAACAGAACGCTGCTGGTGGACGCCGATATGCGTAAGTCAGTACTGGTGGGACGTTATAAGACCGGAGCGGTAAGATATGGGCTTAGTCATTGCCTGATCGGGAAGTGCAGCTTTGAGGAGGCCATGTGCCGGACCAATGTGGAAGGACTGCACGTGATCGTGGCCGGTCCTGTGCCGCCGAATCCCAGTGAGCTTCTGGGAAGCGACAGGTTTGTGTCTAATCTGCAGGAGCTAAAGACACAGTTTGACTATATCATCGTAGATACGCCGCCGCTTGGCAGCGTGATTGATGCGGCAGTGGTAGCCAAGAATTGTGACGGAACGATCGTGGTAGTGGAGAACAATGCCATCAGCTATCGGTTTGTACAGACCGTAAAAGGACAGCTTGACAAATCCGGCAGCCGGATCCTGGGCGTGGTCCTGAATAAGGTGGAGATGAATACCAGGGGATATTACGGCCACTACGGAAGATATTACGGGAAGTACTACGGAAAATATTACGGCAAATACGGCGAGGAAAGCGTTACGGCAGCCGAAAGTTCCGGGAAGGAAGAAAAAACGGAAAAGAAATACATGGATAGCGAGGAAGAGGCGGATGCAGAGGATTGGTCGCAGGAAGCGATGCAGTTGGAAGCAGAGGAGCCGGAATTCTGGCAGATGGATGTAAAGGCGACAGAGGAAGAAGGCACGGTGGCGACGACAAAAAAGGGCCGGAGCAGAAAAACAAAAAAAGATAAAAGACGTGAGGTTAACAGCAGGAGAACGACGGATGAACCAGAATAAGATAATCGGCATAGGGCTCGCACTTTTGAATACAATATTGCTTTTGTTCTGCATTGTACGATATGTACAGGCGGACAGGACTGCGCCGAAATTTCTGCTGGAGGCTACGGATATTATCTATGCTCCCGATATGGATATGGCAGAGCTGGTTTGGGGGATCACCGCCAACGATGACAGGGATGGTGACGTGACGGACCGGATCGTGATCGAGAAGATCACGGAGAAGAAGAAAGAGAAGACGGCTGTGGTATATTATGCCGTCAGTGACAGATCCGGTAATGTTTCGAAAATATCAAAATTGTTTTATGCGCAATATCCGGAACCTGAGACGGTGCAGAAGGATGAATTCCTGCAGGAAGCAGGGAACGGACAGACTGAGACAGGATCAAAAGAAGATGCTGCCGGACAGGCAGGGACAGAATCAGGAGAAGAAGGTGACAGCCAGGTGGACACCGGAGAAGATGATGGGGAGACGCCGGGTGGTCAGGATGCGGACATGGATGACGAGGAACGGTCTGAAGATGAAGAGGGGCCGGAAGAAGCAGTGCAGCCTGTGAGAAACGATATGCAGACTGATGAGCCGCAGCAGCCTGTAGAAGCGGACACTGCGGAGAATGGGAATACAGGAGCGCCGGAACTGGTACTGGGCCGCTCTGAGATCACGATTGACGCCGGGACAAATCCGCCCTGGACGGAGATCATCACGACCATGCGGGATGACAAGGATAGTTATGAAACGCTCTATTATAACCTGCAGGTCAGTCAGTTTAACAGAAGCAGACCCGGAACCTACCCGGTCACCGTATATGTGGAAGATTCCGACGGAAACCGGTCACAGGAAGTGCCGTTTACCATTATTGTAAGGTAGTGTAGGAAGTGATGAGAGAGAAGAACATAAAGAGTAAGAAAAGCATTGCGTTGATCGCGGCGGCCTGCCTGGTCATCTTCGCAGCCGTTCTGATCGGCAGCTTCGAGATCGTCCGTGCTATGGGCAGAAACCGCCTTATGAATGAGGCAAATACCGTGAAGCCTGTTCTGGAAACGACACCACAGGAGGAACTGACAGAAGAGGAAAAGCGCGTCTGGGAAGAGGGATGGGTTAAGTATCAGGATGTGATCTATCAATATAACGATGAGCTTATGACCTTCCTTATTATGGGAATAGACAAGAAGAGTGATGTGAAAGAAGTGGCGGAAGGAACGGACGGCGGTCAGGCGGACGCGATCTTTCTGGCAGTCATGAATCCGAAAGATAAATCCATCAAGGTGATCGCGGTCAACCGCAATACGATGACAGATATCGATGTGTATGACGAGGAGGGCAATTACTTTACAACCGTAAAGGCACAGCTTGCCACACAGCATGGATTTGGCAATGGCGTGGAGAAAAGCTGTGAATACCAGCAGCACGCGGTACAGAAACTTTTTTATCAGATGCCCGTGCATGGTTATGCCGCCATCAATATGAGTGCTATAGAGACGATCAATGATGCGGTGGGCGGTATTGATGTCACGTTGGCGGAAGATATGACAAATATCGATGCAGGATTTACGAAAGGCAATACGGTACATCTGGAAGGGAAAAATGCCTTCTGGTATGTGAAATACAGAGATGTCAATGTGTTCGGTTCCGCAGATGAGAGACTGAGCAGACAGAAACAGTACTTAAATGCTTTTATCGGTAAGGCAAAGGAAAAGGTGACCACAGATCTGTCCGTTGTACCGGAGCTTTATCAGGCGATCATGTCCCAGATGGTGACCAATGTGTCACTTGATGAGGCTACCTATCTGGCATCGATCCTGAAGGATTACCGGTTTTGCGAGGAAGATCTTTACACGATGGCCGGTGAGACTGTCATGGGTGAACAGTTCGAGGAGTTTTATCCCGATGAGACCGCATTGTACGAACTGATCCTGGAGATCTTCTATGAGGAAGTGGAACAGAACGATTAGAAAATGATCGATTGAGAAAATGGTCAAGTAAAAAGAAACGATTACGGTATTTCCATCCGGGCAACCGGATGTAAATATAAACCACACTTAGGCTATGAAAGGAGGAATGAAGAACATGTTGAAAAAGGTATTTGCGTTGGCATTAGCCGGCGCGATGGTAGTATCCATGCCTGTTATGGCTGCTAAGAGCCCCACGGCTTCTGCTGTAGCATCTCAGGCGGTTGTTGCAACGACTACGACACTGCCCATGAGCCAGACTGCGGTTGGTATCGCGGCTGCTGAAGAGGGCAAGACCGTAGGAGAGTACATGAACAATGCGATCACTGAGCTGCCTGGCCTTGAGAATGTTACCCCTGTTGGACAGGGCGGACATGTTTTGATCAATGGCGCACCCAGTAATCAGACATTTTCTGTATTAAAACCTTACTATGCATATGTCGGCTTTGCTAAGACATTTGCAAACAGCTTAGGCGGCAGGGTTTTGAACGTTGCTACGATCAAGGCTTCCGTATCCTTCAATACGGCAACTGTTAACTTCTATGCAAAAGGCGTTAAAGCCGGTCAGAACATCAAAGTTTACCAGTATGTAAACGGAACATGGGTTGAAGTAGAAGTTACAGAAGTAAGAGATGACCATGTTGTAGTTAACATGAAGTCTCTTGGTACGCTTGCATTTATTGAGCTGCCTGCAGCGCAGTAATGCAACGGTTTTATCAGTTAAATTAATTAATCATGCATGATTAATTAGTCAGGTTTTCAATACCGAGTGTGGGGATGGCGTGCTGCCGTCCAGACGGTAGTACGCCCTAAAAATTATGTGGGGGGGGGTAAAACCATATTACCTCTTTCTTCTTGCATGACGGGAACAGGTCAGCACGTGAATTGACAGCTGTGAGGAGAAGTGATATGGACGGAAGAAGAATAATCATTAGTTATAAAGAGAGTCTGCCTGCAGAGGACATGGAGGATCAGGGAATGTCGGCTGTGAAGGGATCTCTTTTTTTACATGGGAGAGATGAAAAAAATAGTTGCTGTCGAGAAATTAGATGGTAAAAGATAAAGTGGTGTAAGCTTGATTATTGTGTGAGGATCTTGCAAAAAACATTGTTCACATATTGACCGTTGAGAAGGAAAAGAACATTTACTGTGAGAAACAGAGACGTGAGGAGAGAAAGAAATCATGAGCAAAAGAATCAATGTTACACGATCTTCTATGCCGGATTTTGAAGAGTACATAGAGGAATTGAAGCCGGTATGGGATAGTCGTTGGCTTTCTAACCGAGGTGAGGCTTCTATTAAATTTGAAGAAATGTTGAAGAAATACCTGGACGTTGAGTGTGTATATTGTTTTGCCAATGGACATGTTGCGCTGGAGGTTGCGATTGACGGTCTGTTTCTGCCAAAAGGCGGGGAAGTGATCACGACGCCATATACACATGTATCTACAACTCATTCTATTGTTAGAAACGGACTAATTCCTGTATTTGTGGATATAGAGCCTGAAACATTTACAATTGATCCGAATCTTGTGGAGAAGGCAATTACGGATAAAACAGTGGCGATTGTTGCGACACATGTATATGGATTTCCATGTGATACAGAGAGAATTGAAGCGATAGCCAAGCTACATAATCTCTATGTCATTTATGATGCAGCACATGCTTTTGGTGTAACTTATAAAGGTAAAGGGATTGGAAACTATGGAGATCTGGCAATGTTTAGCACACATGCAACGAAGGTTTTCCATACCATTGAAGGTGGAGTAGTTACCTATAAAGGGAAAGATAACGATAAGTTCTGTGCGATGAGAAGAATTGTAAATTTTGGTTTCACTTCTGCTGAAGATATTGATTATATTGGTACCAATGCGCGTATGAATGAGTTTGAAGCCGTTATGGGAATTTGCAATCTTCATCATATTGATGAAGAGATTGCGAAAAGAAAGGTGGTCGGAGATCGGTATTGGGAACGTCTGGAAGGAGTTTCGGGAATAGTCCTTCCGAAACCTAATGCGGATACCGTTTGGAATTATGCATATTTTCCAGTTCTTTTTGATGGATATAAGTTAGACCGTAATCAGATACAGGCAAAATTAGCAGGGGAAAATATTTTTGCAAGGAAATACTTTTTCCCACTTGTGAATGAGGCTGCTTGTTATGCAGATACCTATGGCAATCTGGATGTGCCGATTGCAAAACATGTGGCGGATACGGTATTGACATTGCCAATGTATGCTGAGTTGACGGTAGAGGATGTGGATAGGATTTGTGATATTGTGTTGGGATGATGGAAAGAGATAGGAAGATGGTTGATTTAAAAGGGAAAAAATTATTGATTTTGGCTGGTGCAGGTGTGCATTCCAAAGTAGTGCGCGCTGCAAAGGAGATGGGGATTTATACGATTGTAACCGATTATCTGGAAGATTCACCGGCTAAACTGATCGCAGATGAGGCTTGGATGCTCAGTGTAACGGATGTGGACGCTATTGTGGAACGTTGTCGTGCAGAGGGCGTGGATGGTGTTGTGAATTTCTGCATAGATCCTGCACAGAAGCCTTATCAGCAGATTTGTGAAAAATTAGGGGTGCCATGTTATGGTACAAAGGAAGAATTTGAAATCTTTACGGATAAACGTCAATTTAAAGAGTGCTGTTCCACACATCACGTGGATGTAATTCCGGATTATGCAGAGCAGGAGATTCTGGATGGGGCGGTGGAGTATCCTGTCTTTGTAAAACCTTCGATTAGCAGTGGATCCCGTGGGCAGTCGCTTTGCTTTAATAAAGAAGAAGCGCTGAAAGGAATTGAGGTTGCAAAGCAGAATTCCCGTGATGGCGATTTTATTTGTGAAAGGCACATGAAAGATTGTCAGGATATCGGAACAGCCTTTTTTGTAATTGATGGTGAGCCCTATCTGGTAAAATTTGGCGATAGGCATCTGGGCAGGGAGGAAGATAATCTTGACAGGCAGGTTATCTGTACACAGTTGCCGTCTCCGTTTGCAACGGTGTTTATGGAACATGTTCATGACAGGGTAGTTGCTATGATAAAGGCCCTGGGCATTAAGTTTGGTCCGGTATTTATGCAGGGTTTCGCCGATGGGAACACGGTTTATTATTATGATCCGGCAAGGCGTATGCCTGGTGGAGATTATGACCTTGTTCTGAAGGAAGCTACTGGTTTTGATACGGTAAGGACGGTTATAGCGTTTGCATTGACAGGGGATCCGAAAGTCTGTTTTGGTAATCCGAAGGAGGCATATAACCTGAATAACGGTGAAGCACTGCTGATAACGTTTAGTGTGCGTCCTGGCAGGATGGCACGGGTGGAGGGCTTTGATGAGCTCTTAAAGCATCCGGATGTTGTATATGGCAGGCAGATTATTCCGGAAGGAAGTATTATTCCGAATACCGGTGATATTCAGCAGCGTGTAGCTGCGGTTGGTGCATATATACGGGACAGGAGTCGGATTAGTGCTTTCGTTGATTATGTTTATAAGACTTACAGGATCAGCGATGAGAACGGCAAGGATATGATCGTATCCAGATATGAATATAAAGGATCCTATGAGCAGAGCGAGAGGTAATGTATTTGAAGGATAAAAACCGACAGGATTATATAGATAAGTTATTGGATTTCATATTAGAGGTGGATACTCATGCTCTGGGCATGGATGTCTTGAATCAGGCAAGAAAATGCTTTCTTGATCTTGCCGGTGTTCTGTGTGCAGGAGCAAAAAATAACAGTTCACAAAGGGCGGCCGATTATGTGACGAAGAATTTCGGCATCGGTGGGCAATTTCATATATTCTCCACAGGCGAAAAATCAAGTCTTATAGGGGCCGCACTTGCAAATGGAATGGCGGCGAATGCACTGGATATGGACGATGGATATAGTCTTCTAAGGGGACATCCCGGTTCGGGGTTCTTCGGTGCATTAATTACTGCTGCAGAAGGGAGCGGCTGTACCTATGGGGAATTTTTGACGACGCTTACGGTATCTTATGAAGTATCCATCCGACAGGGATATGCTATCCGTGATTTTTATAAATGGGATCATAGCTCCGGATGTTATTCTGCATTTGCTACGGCGGCTGGAGTAGGCAGACTGTTGAAGCTTTCCAGAGATGAATTGGAGATGGCGTTGGGAATCAGTGATTTTATTGCACCGCTGAACCCGGCGAAAAGATCTTGTTATATCCCGTCAATGAATAAGGATGGTATTTATTACGGCCAGCATGTCGGGACGCAGGCAGTTATGTTGGCAAGAAGTGGGGTTACAGGCAAAAACCCCGTGATCTTTGATGAAGCATATTGGCAGTATTTAGATACATTAGGTAAGAAATTTTATTTGTTTGACCTGTATATAAAATTTTATTCCTGCTGCCGTTGGGTACATAGTCCGATTCTCGCAGTGAAATCGCTGATGGAAGAACATAATATTACGGCAGAGAATATCGACATTGTGGATATCTATTCCTTTGGGAATGCAGACACGCTGTATAAGGGGGCGCCGAGGAATGAGGATGAGGCACAATATAATATCAAATATCCGGTTGCAGCGCAGATCTTGTTTGGCGACTGCGGGCCACTGGAGAGCAGCACGACAAAGATGATGGATGCGTGTGTTGCACCAATGATTGAAAGGATCCATTTTCACCATGAGCCGGAATATGATGAGGCGTTTCCAGGCAGAAGACTCAGCAGAGCAGAGATAACGTTGAGGGATGGCAGGAAGCTTATGTCCGATACATTTGAGCCGCAGGGAGACCGGAACGCGGATGTGACAATAGAGGATATCGCAGCCAAGGCCAAAAAGATTAATGAGCTATATGCAGAGCCAAAATGTGTAGATGGGCTGATCAGAGATATACTGGACACTTCATTGGATGCACCTTTTGATAGAATACTTGAGAAAATTATGATATTGGCGGCAAGGAATATTCATCCGGAGATAGAGTTTATTTAAGCGAAGCAAAGAAAACGAAATATTTGAGGGAGGAAGAAAAAAGAGTGTCTAAAAATATTGATTTTTTATATTTGAATGAGCAGGACATGTTGAAAGCAGGAGTGAAAGATGTGCATCGGTGCATGGATGCTATGGAAGAGATGTTTGTCCTGTTGAATAAAGGGGATTACCGTATGGGTGGTGAAAATGCGAATGAGCATGGAATCCGGGTGACTTTCCCAAAGACATCCGAGATACCTGGCATGCCGTTACATGAACCGGACAAGAGATTTTTTGCCATGCCTGCCTACTTGGGCGGCAGGTTTCATGCATTCGCTGTCAAATGCTACGGATCCAATCCGCATAATCCGGAGAAGGGCCTCCCACGCTCCGTGTTGATGTTATCCCTCCTTGATGCTGAGACAGGAGTGCCGATGGCTTATATGTCGGCAAATATCCTTAGTGCAATGAGAACGGGCGCCACTGCGGGTCTGGGTGTGAGATTTTTCAGTAATGAGGATGCAGCTACAGTTGCAATTATAGGCCCAGGCACGATGAGCCGTTATACGATGCTGGCTTTTATGGATGCACAGCCTGATATCAGAAAAGTGAAGATTAAAGGCCGCGGGCAGGCGAATACAGAGAGATTTATCGGATTCTGCAAGGAAAACTTTCCACAGATAAAGGAGTATGAAGTGTGCGGAACCATAGAGGACGCATGCCGGGATGCAGACATCGTATTCTTCGGCACAACAAATGCCGCAAGATTTGAAGACAATCCAAATGTGGAACACTCCTGGCTGAAGCCGGGCTGTGTAGTTATCGCTGCATCTGCGCTTCGTGTAGAAACGGATCTTTTGGCGGCCCCAGACGTGAAGCTGATCTCAGATAATTATAAAATGTATGATGGCTGGGGAACCGGACAGCAGCTGCCGACGCAGAAAAATGTCTCCACACTGCTTGGGATGGGGTATTTTGACGCCGTCAGCGAAGGAAAAATAAGCAAAGATATGATCACGGATCTTGGAAAGGTGATTTGTGGTGAAAAAGCGGCAAGGGATGATAAAAACCAGATTATCCTTTATGCGGTTGGCGGCATGCCTGTAGAGGATGTCGCATGGGCAAATGATTGTTACTATAAGGCATTGGAAGAAGGAGTCGGCATCAGACTGAACCTTTGGGAAGAACCAGCTCTTTGATTCCTGTTTGACACAGAGAGAATGACGGATATGAAAGAAAAATCAGAGGGCTATATTAACTTAAGCAATGTGCAGGGTGTCCCACGAGGTGAGCTGTTTAGAATGGTTCAGCAGGTGATTGCGGAAGAAAATCTTGCCTATGTGAATGCAAATGAAGAAAAGGTGGTGCCTCGTAGAAGCATTTATACACGGTTTGGCAAACGTTTTCTTGATATTGTATTGTCGGCAGCCGCATTGATCATTACTTCGCCCGTCAACCTGATACTCGCCATATGTACTTATTTTGATGTAGGCAGGCCTGTTATTTTCCGTCAGAAGCGTGCAGGGCTTGACGGGAAACCTTTTACGATCATTAAATTTCGGAATATGACCAATGAGAAAGATCAAAACGGTGATTTGCTGCCACCGGTTCAGAGGGTGACGAAGCTGGGAAGGTTCGTGAGAAAGACATCCCTGGATGAGTTGATGAACTTTGTGAGTGTACTGCATGGGGATATGAGTCTGATCGGACCGCGGCCGCTTCTGATGGAATATTATCAGCTTTACAGCGACAGACATAAAGAAAGACAGTCTGTAAGACCAGGTCTGGAATGTCCGATGATACATAGGATGGACGATAGAATTACATGGAAGAGGCAGTTTGAAAATGACATATATTATGTTGAGAATGTGAGCCTGCTACTTGATATTAAGCTTGCCTTTTTGCTGGTGAGAATGGTTTTCAGAAGAAAGGGGGCATCCTGTAGATGTGATGGCATGCGTGGCACATTTATGGGATATGGCAGGGATGGCTCCAGCATCGACTCCTATGAGGTGCCAATGCATTATTATGAGAAAGCAATCGAGCGACTGGGATATAATGTGAGGATGGCAGGTACAGCCATGGAGGGCAGATGAGTGGAGCAGAAAGGGTTTAAGAAAGTAATGAATGCCGGCGATGTACTGGTCATAGCCTTTGGTGCAATGATTGGTTGGGGGTGGGTAGTATCGACTGGCGGATGGATCCTAAATGCCGGTACATTTGGCACAATGTTGGGTTTTGTCATTGGCGGTCTTATGATTTATTTTGTAGGGTTGACATACGCAGAGCTAACATCAGTCATGCCCAAATGCGGTGGCGAACATGTATTCAGTTACCGTGCTTTTGGGAGTGTGGGATCTTTCATTTGTACATGGGCGATCATATTGAGTTATATTGGGGTTGCCTGCTTTGAGGCCGTTTCTTTGCCTACCATAATCCAGTATATTTTCCCTGGATTCCTGAAGGGATATCTGTATACGGTTGCCGGTTTTGATATTTACGCCACATGGGTGGCGGTTGCAGTTATATGTGCATTGACGATCACGCTAGTCAATATTCGGGGTGTGAAAGCAGCAGCAATGTTACAGAAGGTTCTGACTATCGTGATAGCGGTTGTCGGAATTATTCTGGTCGCAGCTTCAGCGGTTAATGGATCGCCGGACAACCTTCAGGAGCAGTTTATTGTTGGTGAGAACGGCGGCGCTAGAATAAAGAATATCCTTGCAGTTGCCGTAGTGGCGCCGTTTTTCCTGATGGGGTTTGATGTTATTCCACAGGCAGCCGAAGAGATCAACGTTCCCTTGAGGAAAGTCGGGAAACTCATCATGGTCTCTATCATTTGTGCCGTTGTCTTTTATGCACTTGTTGTTTTTGCGGTTGGCTATGCCATGAATATAGAAGAGATAGAAGCGGCATCCAAAGGGACGGGGCTTGTGACTGCCGAAGCTATGGCCAAGGTCTTTAACAGCAGTCATATGTCTAAGATTCTGATATTGGGCGGCATGTGTGGAATTGTGACGAGCTGGAATTCTTTCCTGATTGGTGGGAGCAGGGCCGTCTATTCTATGGCGGAATCTTATATGATTCCCCATGTTTTCGCTAAACTGCATCCGCAATATAAAACACCTGTTATAGCGTTGCTTCTGGTAGGCGGGTTGTCTGTGATATCTCCATTTTTTGGAAGGGCTATGCTGGTATGGATCTCGGATTCCGCGAGTTTTGCTTGTTGCATTGCATATTGCATAGTAGCGTTGTCCTTTGTCGTGCTGCGGCGGAAAGAGCCAGATATGCGAAGGCCATATAAAGTCAGAAATTACAGATTGATCGGCGGCCTTGCCACTGTTTTGTCCGGATTTATGGCAGCGATGTATCTGATTCCTGGTTCCGGAAGCACACTTGCACCACAGGAGATAATAATTGCGGGCAGCTGGGCTATTCTGGGAGTTCTCTTTTTCATGGTCAGCAGGAGGAAATATAAGGAGAAGTTTGGTGTGGTAGAACTTTCAAAAGACGGTTTTGACGAAGATTAAGCTAGGGCATACGGCAGGGGTGGGATGTCATATGCATGGAGGTGGATTTAAAATGGACAAAAGCAGGTTGTGTTATATTGTGCGTAGCCACTATCCGGAGGCGTTTGGTATCCGTAAGTTCATGCAGCGCCTGAAGGTTAAACGGATCTGCCGCTATTTCCTGACAGAAGAGGAAGTGAAGATCTGTGAGTGGGATGATAGCAGAAAGAAAGATATCATTGCTCCTTATCTGAAAAAGTGGGAGCGACAGCTGTATTCGACAGTGGCGGAGATGGAGGATATCCTGAGAAACGCAGCGGTGTATCGCAAAATGGATAAAGACAGACTTCGGACGGACATGCTGTTTTGCCGTCTGGCCTATGGTTTTAGTCCATCTGAATATGTTAGTTTTGCTTTGGAAACAAGGACTCCACAGGAGAGAAAAGCATTTGAGTCCGATACAGACACAAATGAATTTGGCTATTCTGTCAATAATATCCGCTCTCTTCAGTCTATTTTGGATAAAGGAGACAGCTGCCGGAGATTTTCGGAATATTTCAAGCGTGACACGTTGATCATTGAGAACTATAGGGATTATGACAGATTCTGTGATTTTCTAAAGAGGCATCCTGTATTCGTCGAGAAGAATGTGTTTTCCAGTATGGGAAAGGGAACAAGACTCGTCGATGTTTCAGAACTGGGAATGGATGAGAAAAGCTATTTTGATAGTCTGATCAGAACCGGGAAGTATCTTCTGGAGGAACGGGTATATCAGCGCCCGGAGATGGCTAAGTTCAATGGCTCCAGCGTGAATACAATTCGTTGTATGACTTTTCGGACGGAGCAGGGAATTGAGGTGCCATATTGCTTTATGCGTACAGGACGTAACGGGTCTTTTGTGGATAACGGAGGTTCTGGCGGGCTGGTAATCGGTGTGGATGCTGTGACGGGCGTCGTGAACACAGACGGATACGATGAGTATAATAACTGTTATCCACAACATCCCGATACGGGTGTCACATTTCAGGGGAGCCAGATTCCGGCATGGAATGAAGTGATTTCTTTGTGCAAGGATGCGGCAGCAAAGATAAAGGATATTGGATATCTGTCATGGGATCTTGCCTGTACGGATCAAGGATGGGTTGTAATCGAAGTGAACGAGGTAGGACAGTTTATCGGACCGCAGATGACAATGAAGAGAGGAATCAAAAAGGAGTTGGAAGCGTATCTGACGAGGATGCCAAAAGTGGTGTAAAGGAGATAAGTGCTAATGGTAAAAATCAGCATTATCGCGCCAGTATATGGGGTAGAAAAGTACATACATCAGTTTTTGGAGAGCATTGAAGGGCAGTCCTTTAAGGATATTGAAGTGATTCTTGTAGATGATGGAAGCCCTGATAATTGTCCGAAAATTTTAGATGCTTTTGCCAAAAAGGATTCCAGATATAAGGTGATTCATCAAAAAAATGGAGGTGTTTCAGATGCGCGCAATACAGGTCTTGCTGAGATAACAGGAAAATATGTGTATATTATTGATTCTGATGACTGGCTGGCCGAGAAGGCTCTTGAAGAATTATGGATAGAGGCAGAGAGAACAAGTGCGGATATTATATATGGGGATTACTTTACCGTTACGAAGGATGGCCAACAGTTAGTTCATGCATTTGATGAACCATTTTTTACGGATAAAAAGAGCGAAATAAAAACACTGTGCTATTCAGTTTTGAATAATGGGGCTGTGTTATCGACTAGCTGCCCTGAATTTAAACACATCAGAGATATTGGTGGGGCGCCGTGGCGAGCGATGATCAAAGCATCGGTGATTACAAAAAGTAAACTCAGATATGATACGGATTTAAGAAATTTGGGTGAGGACATTATGTTCATGCAGCATGTTTTGGATCAGACAGACAGCGTTGCATATATACAGAAACCAATCTACCATTATCGCATGCGGGAAGAATCACTGTCACATGGATTCAAGGAAAATCTTCTGGACATATATCAAATTATATTTCAGAAGGAAGAACAATATTTGAGTCAAAGCCAAAAAGACAGCGAATATTGGAGCTATTATTATTTTCGTATCGTTCGTTATATTAACCAATCTATGAATTATTATTTTCAAAATAAGGACTACAATATTTCAGAGAAAAAGAGGTTTCAGGAATTTTGTATGCTGATGGATCAGGAGCCATATCATACCGCGGTAAAAGGGATTCCGCTAAATATAATTGTACAAAAGAAAACCAAAGTAGCGGTACTGTTATTAAGGTATAAGTTTTATTCGGTATATTGGTTTTTATCTAAAATAAAAAAGTACAATTTCGGTAGTAAGGAAAGAGGAAAGGCTAAATGAAGAATGTAGCCATTATTACGATTCATTCTATTAATTTTGGTAACAGACTGCAGAATTATGCATTACAGGAAAGCATAAAAGCTTTAGGGCATAATGTTCATACTGTGCGGAGAAAAAAGGATATACATTGTAAAGAAGCTATCTTCGATAGGATGAAAGATCGTTTGAGAATGTTGCTTAAAACAAGAAAAGGATTATATATGAGATTTGATAGAGATAATATTTCTTTTAGTAAATACAGCGCTTCGGCTAATGATGTGGAAAGCGGACTGGAGGAAAGCTATGATTATTTTATTACAGGGAGCGATCAGGTATGGAATCCATTCTATGATTACATAGTAGGGAAAAGTGAGCTTTTGTGTTTTACGGAAAAAGAAAAGAAAATTTCATATGCAGCCAGTTTTGGCGTAGAAGATATACCGGCGGATAAACAGGAGATGTTTATCAGAGCATTAAAAGATTTTAAAGCTGTTTCTGTACGAGAAAAATCAGGTGTAAACCTGGTACGGAGTCTTACGGGAAATGATGCTGTAGTTACATTGGATCCAACACTGTTGCTAAATGCAGACCAGTATCGAAAAATCTCGAGGCGTCCCGTTTCCATGCCATGCGGTAAATATGCGTTGCTCTATTTACTGGGCGGAGAATCAATAGTGTATCATGAGTATGTCCAGAAGAATGTAGATGTGAATTCATTATTTATTTATGATGTTCTGCAAATGAATAAGGAAAAAAGAATAGCAATTGGGCCGGCTGAATTTATATATTTACTAGATCATGCAGAAATTATATTAACAGATTCGTTTCATGCAACGGCATTTTCATTACTTTTTAGGAAGCCCGTTATAACATTTCCGCGAGAAGGTCTGGATATGAGTTCCAGGATTGTTACTCTGGCTTCTACAGTAGGGTTGGAATCAAACTTTATGGATAATGGTATATTCTATATTGGAAAAAATGAGAATTATACTGAGATTGCTAAACTGTTGACAAAGGCGCGGGAAAGATCAATTGAATTTCTGAAAGAAGCAATTTTATAAAAAACGCGATAGGGATATGAAAGAATATGAAAGTTAAAGTCAGTAATATTATAACCGTTGTAGTTAATATAATTATGGTTTTAATATTTATCACTTCTTATTACGACACGGTTTATGTACGCAATCCAACTATTAATTTGGATTATAGACGTGCTTTTTGCTATATAATTTATAGTTTGATTGTGCTTTGTATATTGGCAATCGTATTACTATGTGTTAAAAGAAAGACATTGTTCTTAATGCCATTTATTGTTGCAATGGTATTTATGTATGAGACACTGATTTCATGGATATTTGATATGTTATCCTTAAATATATTAGTTATAGAGAATCTGGCATGGATGTTAACCTTTTGTGTATTTTATATGTATTCAAAGGAAGAAAAAATTACGGCGAATAAATCTTTTTTCTATATTATTTACATAGGGACAATAATCTATTGTGTACTGATAATTCCAAATATCAGAATGCACCTAATGGGGATGGATCTAAGAGGCGGCATTATTTCATCATTGTATTATAGCCTGGGGTATTTAGGTCTTATATTATTACATTCGTCTTCGAAAAATAAGATTATTTTTAGTGTCATTATAGGAATGATGATTTTAGCGTCTACGAAACGCGCCGGTCTTTTTTGCTTTGTTATAGGGTTGGCATGTTACGCATTCATGCAGGCATACGTGGAAGGTAATTTAAAAGATCGCTATAAAAAGTATTTGCAGTTGTTTCTGTTAGGAGTTATGGCGCTGATCTTAGCTCAGTGGGCTATTAACAAATATAATATAGGAATCATAGATCGTCTAAACAGTTTAGCGACAGATGGGGGATCAGGAAGAGATTATATCTGGAGAAGTGTTATCAGCTATTTTGAAGGTTCTTCCATTTTACACAAACTATTTGGTTATGGTTTTCATGCAGTTCCGGTATTAATTCGTCCTTGGGGCAGGGCATTATTTGCACACAATAGCTTTTTGGAAGTTCTGTTTGACTTTGGATATGTGGGGCTGACATTTATGATCTTAGGCATCTTATGGATAACATTGAACGGGTACCGGATGTTGAAGGAACGATATCATGATACGTCAGTTATGGCCTATGCCTGGATCGTAATGATTTTGCTGTCTTTATTTGGATATTTTTTTGAGGAATCACGATTTATTATGCCGGTTGCCGTGGTTTGCGGTTTATGTATGGGAAAATATCAGATGGTCAGAAAGGGGAGAAAATATGGGAATCGTTAGATATTTCTCGGAAAAATGGTTGCAGTTTAAATACGGAAGAAATATGGAAGGTGATGGCAAGATCAATTTTGATATAAGGGCATCGCACTTTATATTAGATAAGAGCAGTGTTTTAAATATTAATGGGACGCTAAATTTGGGGTGGGGGGGGGTAAACTCCTGTGTAAGGAACGGACGAAGCAACATTATGCGCATGGATAGCGGAGCAGTCGTGAGTGTAAGTGGAAAATTTATGTTTATGTATGGGACCGATATCATTGTGTTTGAAGGGGGACGTCTTATTTTAGGAGATAACAGTTTTATAAACAGTGATTGCAAAATTAGATGTCACAAAGAAATAAAAATAGGAAATGATTGCGCAATTTCACATGATTTTACGATTATGGATTCGGACGGTCATTACCTGAATGGTGAAAAGCATACCTGTGAGACTGTAATAGAAGATAAAGTTTGGATTGGGACAAGAGTTACAATATTAAGCGGTGCAAGAATTGGTACAGGCAGTGTTATTGCTGCGGGATCTGTGGTAACAGGTGAGATACCACCATACTCATTAGCAGCAGGAGTTCCCGCAAAAGTAGTGCGGTCAAATGTAGATTGGAGCAGATAATCATGCCAATAGATATTTATGATAAGAGATTATGTAATGGATGCGCGGCCTGTGCGAATATATGTCCGACTGCCTGTTTAAGCATGCAGCCTGATGAATGTGGATTTTTGTATCCGTATATAGAAAAAAGCAGGTGTATAGGATGTGAATTATGTAAGAAGGTTTGTCCAATGGATAGTGATCATATGCAAGAGGGGAGAAGCAGTCATTCTCCGCTTTCTATCTATGCAGCATGGTCAAAAGATAGAGAAGTAAGATATCACAGCACTTCGGGTGGAATGTTTTCGGAGCTTGGAAATTATGTTCTTAAGACCGGGGGATGTGTAGTTGGAGCAGCATATGGAAACGAGAATATAATTGAACATCAAATTATTACGGATGTAAGTGGAATAGAGAAGCTTAGACAATCCAAGTATGCGCAAAGTAATATTAATGAGATCTATAGCAAGATAAAGATCTTGTTAAAGAAGCAAAATGTATTGTTCTGTGGTACGCCATGTCAGGTGGCAGGTTTAAAGAGCTTTTTGGGGAAAGAGAATTCCAATTTGTATACGGTTGATTTCATTTGCCGCGGGGTTAATTCACCGAAAGCCTATCGGTACTGGCTGAAGGAATTAGAGGAAAATGAGCATGCCAAGGTGGTGAGAGTTTGGTTTAAATATAAGGAAGATGGATGGAAAGCATCTCCAAGATGCACCAGACTGGACTTTGATAATGAGAAAATACTTATTTTAAAAGGGAAAGATAATTTGTTCATGTCAGGATATCTCGGACCAAACCTGTATATACGTCCGAGCTGTGGGGAATGCATGTTTAAGGGAGAAAACAGGTATTCAGATATAACGATTGGAGATTTCTGGGGAATTGATGAATCATTGGATGATGATCAGGGCACATCGGTTTTTCAGGTAAACACCAGTAAAGGCCAGGAGCTACTGACTGGTATTCAAGATAATATTTATGCATACGAATGTTCGGCAGAACAAGTCAGACAAGGCAATATATGTATGGAAAAATCTGTGACAATCAATTTGAAAAGTAAGAAGTTTCTTCAAAATCTTGGTGGGACAATTCCATTTAGCAAATTATTGAAAAAGTATACCCGTAAAGGCGTCGGCGATAAGATCAGAGGGGGTATAAGAAAGCTTTGGAGTTACAGAGAAAAGCGAGGAGGAAAATTGTGAAAGTTCTTTTGATTGGAGGCACTGGGACATTGAGTGCCGATACAACGAAATTGTGTATTGTAAGAGGGTATGAGGTTTATCTGATTAATCGAGGGCACAGGAATCATTTTAATGGCAGTAATATTCAATATTTAATTGGAGATATAAACGACGAAGAAAGCGCTGTCAGTGCAATTGGAGAACATAGTTTTGATGTGGTAGTTGACTACCTTACTTATACTTTAGATACATTAAAGCTGAGGATTAAACTGTTTGAAAATAGAACGAAGCAGTATATTTTTATTTCTTCGGCAACCGTATATCCTGTTAGTTCCCAGGTAATCAGAGAAAAGGATCCTATTGGAAATAAGGAGTGGATTTATTCCAGAAATAAGCAGATATGTGAAGAATATTTAATGAAAAATGCAAATAAACTGATGTTTCATTATACGATTGTTCGTCCTTATATTACATATGATTGTAAGCGGATTCCGTTCCCAATCATTTCAAAAAACAGTAACTGGAACTTACTATATCGTATAGAAAATGAACTTCCAATTCTTATTCCGGATGATGGAGAACAGCGGGTTACATTGACTTCAACCAAAGATTTTGCCGTGGGTATCACAGGACTTTTTTTGAATGAGAAAGCTTATGAAGAAGTCTTTAATGTAGTAGGTGATGAAGTTGTTTCCTGGAATGAAGTTGTTAGAATTATAGAAAACAAATTAGGAAAGAAGGCTGTGCCTGTATATGTAAATGCAAGAGAATTATCGGAACGGATTCCAGGGTTGGCTGGGGAACTGCTGTGTGATAAGGCACATTCGCACATTTTTGATAACAGGAAACTGCAGAATACGGTACCGGAGTTTGTGACGGCAGTTAAGGCTGCAGATGGTATTGGCGAAACGATTGATTATCTGCAGAAGGAGGAATCTTTGCATGTTGTGGATCAGGAATGGAATGCGGTTGAGGATATCCTTTGTAAGAGATACGGATGCAAAAACGTTAAAATTACTTTTAGGAAGCGATGGAGTTATTTTCGTAAACAAAACAAATTTGTTTTATTTGTCAAAAAAATAATAAAGTGGCACACCTGAGAAAATAGGTGGCAGAGGCAGTAATATGGATTTTTTGTTAAAGAAGTATAAGCAGATACCCGTTCAGGTCAGAGCATCAGTATGGTTTGCTTTTTGTAGTATTTTACAAAAAGGGGTATCCATTATAACGGTTCCAATATTCACCAGATTGATGACGACAGAACAATACGGATATTATACAACATATATGTCATGGAGTAATATTCTTTTGGTTTTTACGTCTTTAAATCTATTTTATGGTGTTTTTAATAATGCCATGATGAAATATAGAGAGGACAGGGAAGCATATACATCTTCAATGCAGGGTTTGGTCTTCACGATTACGACTGCCTTTTTTGCAGGATATTTATTGTTCAGGGAATCTGTTAATGAATTCCTGGGGATGAGTACAGTGCTTGTGGTGATGCTGTTTATGGAGTTACTGGTTACTCCGGCATTACAATTTTGGACAGTTAAAAATCGATTTGATTTTAATTATAAATGTATTGTTATGGCCACAATTGCCAAGACAATTTTAAATCCTGTTCTGGGGGTTGTTTTGGTTTTGTTTTCCGAGCAAAAGGAAGTGGCAAGAATTGTATCAATTGTTGTTACAGAGATTATCATATGTGGAACCGTGGCTGTTTATCAATTCTATCGGGGAAAATGTTTTTTTAACAGGGAATATTGGAAATATGCTGTATTGTTTAATTTACCGCTTTTTCCACATTATTTATCCGGGCAGTTTTTAAGTCAGAGTGACAGAATTATGATAAGTAAACTGGAGGGAAATTCCGTAACAGCTGTGTATAGCGTGGCTTATAATATTGGGCTGCTCATGAATATTTTCACATCTGCGATTAACGGGTCATATACACCTTGGTTATATCAGAGTATAAAAAAGAAGATGTATTGTGAAATTCGTGAAATTACCAGAATAATAATAATGTTGATGGCAGTATTGGTTTTTTTATTGATGCTATTTGCTCCGGAGGCCATTATGATCCTTGGATCCGCAGAATATAAAGTAGCTGTAAAAGTGATTCCGCCAGTTGCTGCAGGCGCTTTCTTTTTCTTTTTATATAATATTTTTGTAAATATTGAATTTTATTATGAGAAAAGGGGATATATTCTTTTCAGTTCTGTCGCAGCAGCAATGCTTAATCTGCTTCTTAACTATATCTTTATTCAGATCTTTGGATATATAGCGGCGGCATATACTACTTTATTGTGTTATGCAATTTATTGTTTTCTGCATGCCTGTTTCGCAGTTAAGATATGTAAGATAAAGGGAATTCCAGTTTCAATATTTAATAAAAAGACAGTATGGGGAGTGAGTTTGTTTGTTGTAGTAACTGTTGGCATTATGAATTTTTTATATGAATATCCTAGTTTACGATATGGTCTCATTATGGCTGGTGGTCTTTTTGCGTTGCTATTTAGAAAGAAGTTAGTTCGGATTGTAAATGATACTTTTTGGACTTTTAAGAAAAAAGAGTAGAGGTTTTATATTAAGAATCAGAAATTATGCATGTTTGGTTTTGTAAATCAGATATGCACAGAGCTAGTTGTTTTGTGTGAAATGACTATAAGTAATTGCTGTAGTAATAGGAAGATTTTTGGGAGAGATAAAGAAATGTTAATAGCAGGCATTTTTCTTATTATACTTATATTATCGGTTATAGCCATAGTAGTAACTATTGGAGGAAGCAGGAATCAACACGAAAGAGAAATCAGCGATAAAGCACAAATTGAGTTTTGCCGAAAAATATCTTGTGAAAACGCAGTAGATGAAAGTAAGAAGTAAGTCATATGCTTTTAAAGATCCCACTTATGAAAAGTATATTAAATAGTGGATTTTTATAATACGGAAGTTATAAGAATAGATGACCTGTGCATAATTCTTTTATAGTTTCCTTGCAATACGTATTCTATTTTGTTATATTAAAGATATCAATTCAAAGGGAATCTCTTATTTCTTTATAATGATAGAGTATTACAATGATAGTTTACTACAAAGAGAGATATAGGAACCTTTAAAATTGTGATACTGATCAGAAACATCATTGTAAAGAAATCGATCTTGGCAGTTCACCAGAAATTCACGGAAGAAAACTAAATAAGACAGGCAGAGATGAGGACAGACGTCTGGAAAATGTTTTTCTTATGCAAAGTATATCTTATCCGATCCTACATCTTTTGCCGGAAGGAGGAAGTATGGGATATACCAGGAGGAAACTGCAGGAACTCAGTCTGATCGACGATTTTCTGTCAAACGCAATCGCATCTAATGAGGAGATCAATGAGCCGTTCTACAGATTATTATTGTCTGTACTGCTCGGAAAGAAAATGAAGAAGATCCAGGTGCTGTCACAGCGAATCATACCGGCATTGACGCCGGAGCTGCGGGGAATCCGGATGGATGTGGAGATCACGGAATTTGATGAAGAGGCGGTGACGAGTGTGTATGATGTAGAGCCACATCGTAAGGATCAGCTTAATCTGCCAAGACACAACAGGTACTACCAGGCAAAGATAGACGGCAGATATGTGAAGAGCGGACTGAAGGATTTTTCCGCGATTCCGAATCTGTATGTGATCACGATCACCAATTATGATCTGTTTGGAGAAGACTACATGATGTATACCGTACACAATAAGTGCGAGGAAGTACCTGAGATGGAGTATGATGACGGCCTTAAGTTCATTTATTTTAATACAAAAGGGAAAAAAGGAGGTAGCCAATCGATTAAGAATATGTTAACATATATTCAGAATAGTGATAGCAGGAATGCGGTGGATGATGCAACCAGAAAGATAGATTCCTATGTGACGAAGGTGAAGAATCTACCGGAAGTGGAGGCGGGATATATGACACTTGGAGATTGGATTGACGGCATTGCGGAGGAAATAAGAGAAGATTTAAGAGAAGAGGTGGAGAAAGAAGTAAGAGAAGAAGTAGAGAAAGAGGTAAGAGAAGAGGTAGAGAAAGAAGTAATCGATAAAGTAACTGAAGAAGGCATTAAAGCTCTTATTGAGACGTGCTGTGAATATCATGCTGCAAAGGAGGATGCTGTGGATAAGATTCGGAGCAAATTTCCGGATTATGCAGACAAGGCCGAGTTGCTTGTGGAAAAATACTGGCAAAATTCATAGATGAAAATACAAAGAAGGGACTTTTGCGGTAAAGCAATAAAGCATATGGCGAAAGTCCCTTATGAGTAAATGAATGGTAAGGAGAAGCTAGAGGTCAAAGTGAAAATCGTATTCCCAGAAACCTTCCCGTTCATCAGCCAGGGTGCAGGCGCGGCACAGAGTCCAGATAAAGATCAGAAATAGCGTAATACCTGTGATATAGAGCATAGCAATAACCTCCCGACTAAATATTTTTTTGCAATGATATATTCTTTGCATTCATAGCTGTGCATTTTCCATAGTATCTCCATTTAGGCCGGCGGAATATGTAACAGGAAGATATAAATGTTCACGGAAGTTTCTGGAATCAACGTAAGGCGGTTTTTTTCATATCAATAATGAGTACTTCTGGTGATTGGACCAAATATTTACAAATAATTTTAGTTGCAATTTTATGAAAACTATGCTAATATCTAAAATTGAATTATCGCTTATGATGATTCATACCTTTTTCAACATTAAACATGTAAATTACATAGTGTTTTACGGTTATTTCCACGAGATGTTCTTGTTTGTTTAGTGGTTTTCTTTTGATATACCTGAAAAGGTGATGATAAAGGCTATAAATTTCCAGATCGGTGAGTGGAGCGGGTGTCATGAATATTAAAGAATGGAACTGGCGGATCATTCCGGCGAGGAAAAAAGAAAAGAAAACAGGTAAATACGAAAAGAATAAGGAACATATCAAACAGGTAAAACAGCGAAAACGAAAGGAATGGATTGGACATATTAAGGAAGAAATGTTAAAGCATAAACGTATTTTGGTTGTGTGTGGCAGTGTCTTAATATGTCTTCTTGTTGCGCTGTGCGGAGTTGTTGTAGTCAGGGCAATAGGAAGGAATCGTCTTTACAGCAGAGCGGAAGCCAACCAACCGAATATGCAGTTGGAATCAGAACTGGAGACTGAGAAAGAAGAAAGCACTGAGGAGCCTGAGACCGAGACCAAGAAGAGTGAATGGAAAGAGGGATGGGTCAAGTACAAGGGTAAGATTTATGAATATAAAGAAGATATTCTCACTTTCCTGATCATGGGTATTGATAAGAACAGCGATGTGAAAGAAGTAAAGGAAGGTACTGACGGCGGTCAGGCTGACGCGCTGTTCCTTGCGGTTGTAGATTCGACAGATAAGTCGATTAAGATCATCGGCATTAACAGGAATTCCATGACTGATATCAAGATCTATAATGAAGAAGGCAATTATGTCGATACAGTAAAGGCACAGATTGCAGTACAACATGGATTTGGTAATGGTTTGGAAAAGAGCTGTGAATATCAGAAAGAAGCAGTTGAGAATTTATTCTATAGTTTGCCTATTCATGGATATGCCGCAATTAACATGAGCGCCATTGAGACGATCAATGATGCGGTTGGCGGTGTAGAAGTAACAGTTTTGGAGGATCTGACGAATATTGATAAAAGTCTTGTAAAAGATGAAAAGGCTCATTTGATGGGTAAAAGCGCTTTCTGGTATTTGAAATATCGAGATACCAAGGTTTTTGCTTCATCCGATCTACGGCTTGCGAGGCAGAAACAATATTTGAATAGCTTTATTGATGCCGCAAAGAAGGCGGCCAAAGAAGATATCTCCGTGGTGCTGAATCTTTATCAGGCGGTTATGCCGCAGATGGTTACCGATGTTTCGCTGGATGAGGTCGCATATCTTGCGCCTATATTGTTGGATTATCAGTTTGGAGAGAAGAGCTTTTACACAATGAAGGGCGAAACAGTCATGGGAGAGCAGTTTGAAGAATTTTACCCTGATGAGACCGCCTTATATGAAATGATTTTGGAGGTTTTCTATGAAGAAGTGGAACAGAACGAAAGTGAGTAGTTCGAAGAATAAAGCAGCAGGTGTTATATTGGCAGCTGTAGTGGCTGCTCTTGCAGTAGGATGTGGTGGAGAAGCGCCTGCGGCAGAGACAGATCAGCCAACAGCAGAAAGTGAGACTGCGGAGACAGAGGCGGCTGAAAATGCTGAGTCAGATATAGCAGCAGAAGGAACAGAGAGTGAAGATGCTGCTGCAGCGCTTCCCGAAACAGATGAGGCTGCAGAGGCGGAGAATGGAGAAGGTGCTGCAGATGCGGAGGCGCCAACAGACAGCTCGGCCACAGGGATTGCAAATGAGTCGGCGAAAGATGCAAAGATTGATTTTGACGCTCTGAAGGCTGAAAATCCTGAAATTTTTGGATGGTTACATATTCCGGATACATCGATTGATGCGCCTATCCTGCAGAGCGCTGAGAGTGATGATTATTATGAGACTCATAACGCTATGAAAGAAGCTGATGAAGGCGGCGCTTTGTATATTGAAGCGGCTAATTTATCATCTATGTGTGATTTTAATACCGTTATTCATGGCAAGACTGCTGAGGATGGGGCAAACGGTATATTCGCAGATTTGTATCAGTTTGCCGATCCGGATTTCTTTGATAGTCATGAGCAGCTCTATGTCTATCTTGACGGTAATGTGTTAACTTATGAAGTGTTTGCCGCTTTTGAGAGAGAGAATACCAGTCTGATCAGGACATATGATTTTACTTATCTGGCAGGCTGCAATCAGTTTTTGGAAGATGTGTACAATATCAGAGAGATGAATATGATGATCCGTACAGGATGGGAGGATGTAACACCCTATCATTTCCTGGTTACATTGACGACAAGCAAAGGAGAAAATCCTGATAAGCAGTTTGTCGTATTGGCAGCGCTTATCGATGATCCTGCAGGAAATATTGACCGGGCAGTTATGGAATAACAAGTGATAATGGAATGATATTTTAAGGTATTTCCATCCGGGAAACCGGATGTAAATATAAACCACACTTAGGCTTTGAAAGGAGGAAAGACAAACATGTTGAAAAAAGTATTTGCGTTAGTATTAGCTGGCGCTATGGTAGTTTCCATGCCTGTTATGGCTGCTACAAGCCCTACAGCATCTGCTGTAGCATCTCAGGCCGTTGTTGCAACAACAACACCTACTCTCCCTATGAGTGAGACTCCGATCGGCATCGCTGCTGCAGAGGAAGGTAAGACCGTAGGCGAGTATATGAACAATGCGGTTACAGAGTTACCGGGTCTTGATAAGGTTACACCTGTTGCACAGGGTGGTCACGTTATCATCAATGGTGCACCGAGCAACCAGACATTTTCAGTTTTGAAACCTTACTATGCATATGTTACATTTGCTAAGACCTTTGCTAACAGCATCGGTGGTAAGGTATTGAACGTTGCTACGATCAAGGCTTCCGTATCCTTCAATACGGCAACTGTTAACTTCTACGCTAAGGGCGTTAAAGCTGGCCAGAACATCAAAGTTTACCAGTATGTAAACGGCTCTTGGGTTGAAGTAGAAGTAGCAGAAATCAGAGATGACCATGTTGTAGTTAACATGAAGTCTCTTGGAACACTTGCATTTGTTCAGCTTCCTTAAGCTTGGCAAGTTGTTCAGTTTTTAGTTTTACGATTTTGTAATTAATCATGCATGATTAATTAATTTATGAAAGGTTTTCAATACCGAGTGTGGGGATTCAAGCGTGCTGTCGTTTCGGCGGCAGCACGTTTTCAATTTTCAAATTTGAGATTAGTAGTATAATTGATTTTCTTTTTATTTCGTAGAGTAATTTATTTCAGTGTAAATAAGGCAGATGTGAGGGGATAGCACATGGATGTACAGGCACTACAGCGGGAAAATGTTTTGTACAGTAAGGATGAATTGCAAAGAATTTGCAGTAGAAAAAGTACTATATATTATTTTGTAAAGCGATTTTTTGATGTGGTTATGTCATTGTCAGCACTTGTTCTTTTATCTCCGGTGTTTTTTGTGGTTGCGATCATGATCAAGCTAGAGGATGGTGGCTGTGTTTTCTATGTACAGAATAGGACCGGACTCAATGGCAAAGTGTTTCGTATGTATAAATTCCGTAGTATGTGCAAGGATGCGGAGAAGATTCATAAACAGTTACTTTCTCAGAATGAATTGGATGGTCCTGCCTTTAAGATGAAGGATGATCCCAGGGTGACGAAGGTTGGGAAATTTATCCGCAGGACAAGTATTGATGAATTGCCGCAGTTGGTTAATATCATTAAAGGCGAGATGAGTATAGTAGGCCCCAGGCCGCTTCCGACATATGAAGCGGAGCAGTGTAATGATTATCAAAATCAAAGACTTCTGGTGAAGCCCGGTTTGACGTGTTATTGGCAGTGCTGTGGGAGGAATGATATTCCGTTTGATGAATGGATGGAGTTGGATCTGAAGTATATAAGAGAAGCGGGGATTTTGACGGACTGTAAGCTGATTTTAAAGACGGTAGTGGCTGTGCTCCGAAGTGATGGAGCGTATTAGCTGATAGAAGAATACGATGCTTATAAAGTATTGATGGAAATAGAGAGATCATCTATGATGGTTTGATCAAGAATAGATGCAAAAGAATTTGAATGAAAATATATTGAAATGTTGAAGTCAGCCCGAAACAAAGTGAGATTATGTGAAATATAATGTAAAATGCAAAAGGTAATTCATTTTGCTTATTTTAAATAAGCGTTGTTTATAGATGGTTGGGTCTCTCAGCATAAGATATAATTATCTTAATTGTTGTGAGACTTTTCTCTTATAAGAGCAATTTGTGGATGAATAAAAGAAGTATGTAACTATTTAGCTAAGAGGATAGGATTATTTTTGAAATGAGCGAAAATAAATTGGTATCAGTGATTGTGCCAGTATATAATGTTGAAAAATATTTGAAAAGATGTGTGAATAGTATATTAAATCAGACGTATCGTACTTTGGAGATTATTTTGGTGGATGATGGTTCTACTGATCAGAGTGGCAAAATATGTGATGAGTATGATAAGGAAAATATAAGTGTTAAGGTTGTTCATAAAAGTAATGGTGGGCTTTCTGATGCAAGAAATTTTGGCTTAGATATTGCAAAAGGAAAGTATGTCACATTTATAGACAGTGATGATTGGATAAGAGAAGATTATATTGAGGTTCTTGTTAAAACACTTGAATATGGAAATACAAAGATAAGTGCATGTTCGTATCAAAAAGTGAATGAAATGGGAATGGCTAGGGAATGCGTAAAGAATTCAGACTATCTTAGTAATATAGAGGTATGGCATACTCTTGAGGCATATCAGCATTTATTTTTGAATAAACAGATTGATTGTAGTGCATGTGCAAAATTGTATGAACGTGCATTGTTTTATGATATTAGATTTCCGGTTGGAAAATTGTATGAAGATCAATTCACTACATATAAGGTGTTTCACCATGCACAAGGAGTTACGTATGTAAATGAAGATATGTATTACTACTTTAATCGTCCAGAAAGTATACAAAATGAACAGTTTTCCATTAATAAAATGGATGAACTGGAAGCAAATTTAGAGTGTGTTCAATTTGTAGAAGAGAAGTATCCTCAACTACGTGAAGAAGTATCCTGTAAGTTAGTCAGCTCTTGTTTTCATATGCTTTTTGCAATTGAAAATAGAACCATTTGGAAAAAGCAGGTAGAGCAATTAGAGAAAATTATTAAAATGAATAGGAGAAAAATGATAGTTGGGTGGAATGTGAATAGAAAAGTTCGTTTAGGATGTTTGTGCAGCTATTTTGGGTTTGGGTTAACTAGATGGATTTATTTGAAAAGTGGAGTACGAGGAAAAATTAATATTTAATAGGATCGATATAATTTGTTCAGAATTGGGGTTTTAATATGGAGAAAATAATGAAATTAGATTTCAAAAAATATACATTGATAGAGATATACATATTTTTTATATTATTAAGCTTTAATATTACAAACATTTTTGTAGTTACGATTGGAAATAGAACAATACATATTCACCACATAATTTCAGCTATTTTTTTTGTTTGGACAACGTTTCGGTTCAAAAGGGTATCTTTAAAGATAAATATGTTAATTGTGTATTATTTTTTTGCATTATTTGTAAGCATTATTATTTTACCAAAATATGGTATGGGAGCAACGGTGGTAAATATAGTATATTGTTTGATGTTATTTTCAATTATATCGGCATGGAAAGATGAGATAGATCAAGAAAAATTGCATCAGATAATTCAGCAAGTCGGGTATTTCTTTGCGATTGCAATTGTTATAAATTTACTAATTCAATGGAAAACAGTATTTTATTCTTTTGAATCGAAAGCAACACATCTGTTGACTAAGACCCTAGTGGCAGGAGGAGCTAATATTGAAGCAACATTTCTTGCAACTTATGCATGCTTTTTATTGTATAAGAAAAAGTATGGCTTTTGGATCTTTTCTTTACTAATATCTATATTGTACTCATCTCGTGTAGCAATAATTCTTAATATGTTCAGTTTAGGTTTGTATCTAGTTAGTTTCATGAAAAATAAAAAGATAAAAGATATAGACAGAATAAAAACGAAGCATACAGTTATTTTATTAGTTGGATTTATTGTAATAATGGGGATAATGTACAGTAGAGGATATTTTAATCAAGTGATAGGGAGATTTTTAAATATTGGAAAAGATAGTGGCTCTTCAGCAAGAATTCAATTATGGATAAATGCTTTGAAAGTTTTCAAAACACATCCTTTTGGGATAGGAGTAGGAAATGCTATTACTTATGCAAATAGTCTTATGGAAGAAAAAATTAACTTAAATAATATACATTGTGTATATTTACAAACATTGGTAGAAACGGGATTTGTTGGATTTATAATATTTTTATTGAGTGTATATCAGATTGTTAAGAAGTCATTTTCGACATGGCTTTCAGATCCCTTAGGGGCGATGCTGTTGGGATATTTGTTGTGTAGTCTTCTTCAATTTAGAGGAACTGAGCCGTTTTATATATTGCTCTGGGCATTATTTTTGTTAAAAGAATATTCGGTAGAGTATAAGCAAAATTAAGGAGAAGCATTATGAAAAGAAATAGAGAAGGCTGCGTACTTTTTTTCTGTAATACCTATATGCAGTTGATTAATGCGATACAGATTAAACTTAAGTTATTACAAGATATAGAGGCAGATATTCTCTTATCAGATCATTCTCAAAATACAGAAAGAGTAGCAAAAGCGTTGGAGAATGTAAAACTGTTTCGAAGAGTAAGAGTTGTTAGAACAAAATATTATACGTATGAACAAAATTTATGGGAGGATATTAAAGATATTATTACAATGACAGTAGGAAAGGGGGAAAAATATAGAAAACTCATTTGGGAAAGGGATATTAAATATGATGCGATTTTTTATTATAATTTGAGTTTACTTACGTACCTTGTATATGATATTAGTAAGAAAAATGGAGTTGAACCAGAGTGTATTCGTTATGAAGAAGGAATAGCCAGTTATCCTTCAATGAAAAGGGTTGATTCAGGAAAACGAATAAAATTAGTACGCATTATTAGAACAGTGCTTTGTAAGAAAGATGTATTTAAAAGTACAAGATATTTCTATTGTTTTTATCCGGAGCTATTTCATGGATCTCCGGAACAGATTTGTTATCAAATACCTTTTTTAAAAAAGCAGGATTATCAGTTAATTGAATTACTAAATAATACTTTTGGGTATGCTCCAGTAAAGTTCAGACAAAAGTATATTTATTTTTCTACATCGATGGATATTGATGGTAAAAAAATTGAAGAAGATCAGCTTGTAAAACAATTGGCAGAGAGTTTGGGCAAAGATAATGTAATTATTAAAGTGCATCCACGTGATACAAGAAATATATATCGCAATATGGGATTAGAGATTTTAGAGAATTCTGAAATTCCGTGGGAAATTATACAGTTGAATAATGAATTTAGTGATAAAATTTTTATTTCACTATCTAGTGGAAGTATTTTAAATGCATCTGCGATGTTAAATGAAAATATTAGAACTTATTACTTGTTTCCTTGTATTAAAGGAAAGGATCAGGCGTTTGATGAATATTGTCTAGTGCTTGGTAAGTTAGTGAAGGAGTTGCAGGGATTAGGGTATTGTACTCACCATGAAATAATATCTCAGATTGATAAAATAGTTGAAGATGAGAGTAGATAAACGCAGATTGAGGATGTTTTAGATCTATTAAAAGTGAGGATAAGAGGAGGTAGTTAAAATATGTCAAAGAATGAAATTAGAATTGGTTGTCCTAGAATTGTAAATGCCGGTGAGTATGTACGTTTAGAAGCGGATACGGTTTGGTGCTTTGACGAACAGAGAATTGAGAAAACACTTTTTTATGAAATACAAAATAGTAGGGGGAGATATTTGACATCGGAGCTAAGTGATCCTTTTGTACTGGCGCTGATCGAACTTGCTATGGAGAAGGCGTGTGATATCAGATATGATGCACCTATGTCGGAGGACTTAAAATACCGACTAGAGCAGTATTTGATTCCAATATTTACATCTGAGATTGAGGAATATCATTTTATTGAAATGATAGGAGAAACGACCCAAGAAGATATTAAGTCCGAGATGGCGGTAGGAACTGGATTTTCAGGAGGAGTAGATTCCTTTTATACAGTCTTGACACGTTCGAATATTACATATGAGACGAAAAGAGTCACACATTTGCTTTTAGCATTGAATGGAGCTGCAATGACAGGAATGACGGAAGAGTTGGATGCTACGTGGTTTAATGAGGAATTAAAAAGATTTCAGTCGTTAGCAGAAGAAATGGGATTACAGCTTATTGGAGTTAATTCAAATGTATCATTAATAAATAATTATAAGAGGATTCAGAAAGGGGCAGATATTGTTATAACGGCATCTTTTGTTCATGCACTTCGAAAGTTATTTGGTTTATATTACTGGGCATCAGAGCATGAGGCAGTTGTACATAATTATGATACTGCTGATGGGCGGATAGAAGGACCTTTAGCGGTTTCCTTTGTGGAATCAGGGTCTCTTCGGTTTTGTCTATCAGGTATGGAGGCTAGTCGTGTTCAAAGAGTTGAATATATTGCAGATAATCCGGTAGTACAAAAGGGATTGACTGTATGTGGTCAGCCTGATAATTGTGGACATTGTTTTAAATGTCTTAGAACTATGGCAGAACTTTATTCTGTTGGTAAATTGGATAAATTTGATAAAGTGTTTGATATAGATGATTATAAAAAACATTTTACTTCTAAATTAGCCAGAGAACTTACAGTAGATAGTCCAGCCTATTATATGCCCATTATAAGGAATATGAAAAAGAATGGAATACGTATTCCGATGGCAGTTTATTTTAAAAAGTATCTTTTTTTTAATGGCTACTATTTCTTTAAGAAAAAGTTAAAGAATAATAAAGTGCTTATGAATTTATATTATAATCATGGATGGGACAAAAGGATGGGAGAAGGAACGCATAGCAAAGAATTAATTAATGCCAGAATGAATGGAAAGGGTAAATGAAAAGAAGTGATAAAAGAGAAATGAATGCATCTAATAAAGGCGGTATAGTAAATAAAACTGCGAATCCTGTTAAGGCTTCAATATGGTATACAGTTTGTTCCATAATTCAGAAGGGTATCAGTCTTTTGCTGATTCCGATGTATGTCCGAATTATGACGACGGAGGAATATGGAATTTATACTTTAGCACAATCATGGGAGGGAATTCTGTTAGTTTTTACTACGCTTAATTTGGCGGCGTATGCTTTTAATAACTGTCTAATACAAAATGAGAATGAAAAAGAAAAGGTTACATCTGCATTTGGCGGGATTATAATAACTTTGACTGTTGTATGTATATGCATTTTTGGTTTGTTTAGTGATTTTTGGAAGCATATATTCAGACTACCGGGAAAATTTATTCTATTGGTTTTGCTCGATTCATGTTTTATAGTACTTATAGACTTATGGTATGCCAGAAAAAAGTTTGATTATGCATATCGAGGCGTGGCGGTAGTCACACTTGGAATAAGTGTCTGTAATCTGGTGGTAGGAATGCTATTTGTTATATACTCGCCGGAGAAGGCATTTGCCGCTTTTTTGGCCGGAACAGGAACAAGGGGAATTGTAGCGGTTTTCCTTCTATTTGATATATGGAGAAAGGGACATGTATATTTTAATAGAAAATTTTGGAGCTATGCTTTTCGTTTCAATATACCGCTGATCCCCCATTTTTTATCTACCCGGATTTTGCAACAGGCAGATAGAGTGATGATTGAAAAGTATTGTGGAGCGTCTCAGGCTGGAATATATGGATTTTCATATAAAATAACAGAAGCTATGTTAATTTTTAATACAGCGTTTTTAGGTAGTGTAATTCCTTGGACGTATAGAAAGTTGAAAGAGAGAAGATATAGAGATATTTTTCCGCATATCTTTTTGACAATTATTTTGATTGCAGTGCTCAATGCTTTTTTAATACTTCTGGCGCCAGAAGTAATCGCAATATTAGGAACAAGCGAGTATGAGGAGGCGATGTACGTTATTCCTCCAGTGGCATGTAGCATTTTTTTGATGTATTTATTTAACTGCTTTGTTAACATAACGTATTATTATGAAGAAAATAAAAAAATTACATTGGCATCTATTTTTGCGGCGTGTTTAAATATTGGCTTAAATTGGTTGATGATTCCGCGTTATGGTTATTTAGCGGCAGGATATACGACTTTGGTCAGTTACATTTGTTTAGCAATAATGCATGGAGTTATGCAGCGTAATACCTTAAGAAAAAACGGAATTCAAGAGGAAGTTTATTCGATACATATATTGACGCTTTTTTCGATTGGTTATATTTTACTTAGTCTATGCAGTAATTTTTTATACAAAAATTGGATTATCAGATATATTATAATACTTGTTTCGATTGCTGTAATGGTCATAAAGAGAAATGTTATAATTGAAATGGCAAAAAACTGTTTTACGAAATTCGGATCATGAAAAGTAAGAAATTGACATTAAAAAATTATAGAAAGGTAAATGATATTTTAGCTAAAGATATCATATTGATTCCAATGAAAACAGTAGCATTGATTCCAATTAAATTAGGGAGCAAAAGAATACCACAAAAAAATATAAAGCCTTTTTTTGATGGTACACCATTGATGTCTTTTATTCAGAGAGTATGTCTTGATTCGAAAAAAATTGATGAGACATATATTTACTGTTCGGATGAAAGTATCAAAGAATATGTAATTCCAGGAGTTATCTTTTTAAAACGACCAGAGTATTTAGATGCAGATACTATTAATGCCAATGATATTATAGCGGAATTTATGAAGACAGTAGATGCAGATATATATGTTAATACGCATACCACTTCGCCTTTTGCAAAAATTGATACGATTAATAAATGCATTGATAGGGTGGCAAGTGGAAAATATGACAGTGCGTTTTGTGCTGAAAGCTTGAAAACATTTATGTGGAAAGAGGGTAAACCAATCAACTTTGACCCAGACCATTTTCCACGTACACAGGATTTACCTTTAATTTACGCAGAAACAAGTATTGCATATGTTTTTAGAAAGGAAACGTTTAAGAAGTTTAACAGACGAGTTGGAGAAATGCCGTATATCTGTGAAGTAGGTAAAATTGAAGCTATGGATATTGATTATCCGGAAGACTTTGAGATATGCAATGCTATTTATAAGGAGGTTATAAAAAATGAGTGTGCAGATAACAGATTGTACAATTAGAGACGGTGGATATTTATTGGACAAGAATTCTGATCCCGAATTTGTTAAAGGAGTAATCGATGGCTTGGTTAAGGCGGGCATTGATTATATTGAAACGGGATTTTTACAGAATAAGGTAAATGGTGAAACAATCGTATATCATAATTCAAAAGATGCAAGGAAATATATTCCGCAAAATATAGGCACTTCAGAAATGGTTGGATTCTGTGATAATAGCCGTTACTCGATAGAAAACTTAGATGACTGTGATGGAGAATCATTTAGAAGTTTGCGTATATCATTTGCGAAGCATGAGCGCGCAAGTGCATTGAATTTTTGCGCAGCAGCAAAGAAGAAGGGGTATCATGTTTTTGTTCAGCCGATGGATGCAATTGGATACACCTTTGATGAAAGAGCGAAATTAATTGCGGACGTTAATGAATTTCATCCGGAAGCACTTGCTATTGTTGACACCTTTGGGGCAATGTATTTGGAAGATCTAATTAAGATTTTTAAACAGATGGATAGCCAGCTTGATAAGGGAATAAAAATTGGATTACATACACATAACAATTTAATGTTATCTTGTGCGCTTGCAGAGCAGCTTATTTCAATGGCGGTTGAGTCCGAAAGAAGTGTGGCAGTAGACGGATCGCTTTACGGTATGGGAAGAGGGGCAGGAAATGCAAATACAGAAGTAATAGCTGACTACATAAATAAAAAGTATGGAGAAAAATATGATCTTTCAGTGCTATTGTCTACGATCGAGCAGTATTTGATTCCTATGAAAAGGAAAGTTTGTTGGGGATACGATGTTCCGATGTTTGTCTGTGGGACAGAAGGCGCTCATGTTGATAATATTGGGTATCTTGAAAAAAATACTAAATGTAGCTATGAAGATATGTATACAGTTATTGATAGTATGGATCCTGCTGCAAGAAAACGATATGGAGCAAATTATTCAAAAACTGATTTTAGTGTCTTGCATACTGCATATTCTAAATTATTTGAAAGGGGAAAATGAGTATTATGAATTGCTCAGAATATCTTGTGGATTACTTAATTAAGCAAAAAGTGACAGATATATTTGGATATGCAGGTGGGTATATAGTGCCATTTATGGATGCATTATATGAAAGGCCTGAAATTAAAGTTCATGTTTGCTATAATGAACAAGGCTGTGCATTTGCCGCAAATGGCTATGCCCGCGTTAGTGGAAGATTAGGGGTTTATTTTACAACTTCCGGTCCTGGGGCAGTGAACGCTTTAGGAGGTTTGGCGGATGCTTGGTTTGATGGGGTACCAGTAATGGGTATCTGCGGAAATGTTCCTACAAATGAGATGAAAGGTTTTTCTGGAATTCGACAGAATGGTTTTCAAGAGATGGATATTGTATCTATGACACGTAATATTACCAAATATTCTGTTACCCCTAATAGTGCCGATGAATTTCCAGATGTAATATCACGTGCATATAATATGGCCTTATTAGGCCGAAAAGGAGGTGTTCTCATTGATTTTCCATACAACATCCAAAAAACCAGTGTTATTAGTAGGTAATGGTGCAAGATCAGCAGGAGCAGTAGATTTAATATATGAGTTTGCAAACAAAACGAATATTCCAGTACTTACGACAATGAATGCCGTGGATTTGGCCCAGGATAATATTAGAATAGGATTTATTGGAACATATGGGAATCGCGTTTCTAATATGATTTTGGAAGAATGTGATTTGCTGATTTCGGTGGGAGCACGATTAGGATTAAGACAGATAGGTCATATTACAGAATGTTTTGCACCAAAGGCCAAATTGATTCGCGCCGACATTGATCAGTATGAATTGAGCCGTAATATTAAAGAAGATGAAGAAAAACATTTAATTGATGCGGCTGATTTTATGCGGATGCTTTTAAATGAGGATATACCGGTTTATACAACGTGGTTTAATAAATGTATGAATGCAAAAAAAATATTAGAGGGCTATGACAATGAGGTAGGAAATAACGTTATAGAGAAAATCTCGTCATTGTTGACAATTAATCCAATTATCGCAGTTGATGTTGGGCAAAATGAGTGTTGGTGTGCGCAGTCGCTTGCACTAAAAGGAAAACATGGAAGAATTTTAATTGCAGGTGGATATGGATCAATGGGATGTGGGCTTCCTTTTGCTATTGGTGCGTCTATATGTGATAATAATGGAATTGTTTATTGTATAACTGGTGACGGGGGGCTTCAAATGAATATTCAGGAGTTAGAGACAGTTGTACGTGAGAAATTGCCAATTAAAATATTAGTTATTAATAATCGAGTTTTAGGAAAAATCAGTGAGATACAGTATGGGTCATACAATTGCAGGTATGCACAGACAACGACTGAGAGTGGTTATTCGGTTCCGGATTTTGAAAAAATTGCAAATGCATATGGTATAAAAGCAGTGACTTTAAAATCACATGAAGATTTAGATAATTATATAGAATGGTTTAACGATAGTGATGCGTGTTTGATCAATATTCTTCTTCCGGAAAATACGTTGCTGATTCCTAAGATAAAATGGGAGACGGGGAAAATTCTTCCTGATTTGAATAATGAGACGTTAGAAAACGTAAAGGAAATTTTAGGAGAATAGTTTAGATTATGATGAATAATAAGGCGAAAATAATATGATTAAGTTTTTAGTGATGGATGTTGATGGAACCTTGACAGATGGAAAAATATATATGGGAAATAACGGTGAAGAGGTTAAAGTATTTGATATCAAAGATGGATGTGGCATCAAAGAACTGCTCCCTTTAACTGAAATTATTCCAGTCGTTATTACAGCAAGAAAGAGTAAGATGCTTCTTAACAGGTGTGAAGAATTAGGAATTGTTGAAATCCACCAAGGTGTAAGAAAAAAGATGGATTGTCTGGAAGAGATTATATCCAAATATTGTAGTGGGGTTGAACAATATTCATTGCAGAATGTAGCATATATTGGCGATGATATTTTGGATTTACAGTGCATGAAGCCTATATTAATAGCCGGTGGAATCACAGGGTGTCCAAGTGATGCTGTATTAGAAGTAAAAAAATGTTGCAATTACATTGCATTGCACAAAGGAGGAGATGGAGCTGTCCGTGACTTTATAGAATATATAATAAGGAGGAATAAAAACAAAGAATCTGTAGAAATAGAAAGACTAAATGCTAGGCTTAATTGGGCAGTTTCATATATTTCTTCAATAGACACGGAACACTTAAATGTAGGCAGGTATGAAGTAAATGAAGGATTTTATTATTCTGTACAAGAATATGAGGCGCTTAGTGCGGAAGAAAGCGTATATGAATCACATAGAAAATATATCGATATACAATGGTTGATAAGCGGAAAGGAAAAATTATACATTACTGATATATGTAATTTGATTCCGATTTCAATTTATAAAGATGAAGTTGACATAATTAATTATGCGCCATCAGATAATATGACATCGGTTGTCCTAAGTAAGGGTGGATATGTGGTGTTGTTTCCTAAAGATGCTCATAGGGTAGAACAGATTGATGGAGGGAAGTGTAAGATTAGAAAAATTGTTGGTAAGTTAAGAATTTAACATAGAATCTGATAGGGAGAACAGCGAGGAATGTTTAGAAAAGCAATTTGGATGCCAATGACAATCATTTTGTTATGGTTTATCGGATACTTGATGTTAGCTTTGGTTTATTGCATACCAACAGAGAAAATGGAAAAGCATCTTCAGGAATCTGTATCTACTTTTGTTAAAGAAGGAAGTTATCCAATGATAACCGATATAGGGATTTCCCGTTTGGACAATTACACAGATGCACTTATGCTTTTAGTGGCGGCATATCCTGAGAAAGACAATGTCTGGGTAAGTTCTCTTTACAATACAAGATATTCAAATGATGGCGAGAATCCTGTGCAAACTTTGGTAAGTGCTTGTGGTGAGTTGGAAAAGCTGTTGGAGGATAAAGACAATGATGCCGTACTGGAGCGTCTGA
>CANOBT010000040.1 GCA_947564305.1 uncultured Lachnospiraceae bacterium
AATATGGAAATAATATTTAAGTGATTCAGCCCTGTGAAAATGCTTTCTTTTGAAATCCTCAGACATCCGGTGATCACAGCAAAACGCAGATAATCATTGGTTTTCAGAGCGGATTCAAACAAAGAGCGGATAAAATCCACCATCTGGTCATAGAAACCTCTAAAATAAGCATTTTCTAATGGGACGTCGTATTCATCAATCAAAATAATCGTACTTTTTCCCGAAATTTTGTACATGCAGCGGCAAAACAACTGCAGGGAACTTCTGAAAGCCTTTTCATCTGCTTCTTCCTCCGCAATATGGATATAACTTTCATACTCTTTCGGCGTAAGAAGCTCTTTTCCTCTTTCCACGACATCGAGATGTCTTTCAAACTCAACCGCAATGGCATTTTTCACCATGTAGTAAGCAGTCTCATAATTTTCCTGCTTTGCCGACTTTAAAGTCAGGTTGATTACCGGATAGGTACTCATCTGGTCCGTGTACTCTTTGCCGGCATCCATAATCTTGAGATTTTGAAAAAGTTCTTGATTCTCCTCATTCTTCTGGGCATCTCCGGTGTCCTCAAAGAAATAACGCAGCATACTCAGATTCAGTGTCTTGCCAAAACGCCTGGGACGCAGAAACAGATTCACCTCGCCTCTTAAGTCAAGTAACTCCTTGATAAGCAGGGTCTTATCAATGTAACAGTATCCGTCTGTGATTATCTTTTCAAAATTATCAATGCCTATTGGTAAAGGTTTCTTCATCGTTTTGCCTCCCTCTCCGATTTCTAAAAAATCCCCTCGAATATATCCTCTAATGCAGCCTTTATCACCTGGCAGGTTCGCTCCACCTCTTCCTCCGTATGAGCATCCGACAAAAACATAGCCTCAAACTGGGAGGGCGCCACATAGATTCCCCTGTCAAGCAGATATCCGAAATACCGTGCGTACTGACTGGTATCTGAGGACAGCGCCGTTTCATAATCTGTAACCTTTTGTGATGTAAAGAAGATACTGAGCAAAGAACCAATCTGATTCACACAAACCCGTTCACTGGCCGTCTTACGAACTGCATCGGCAAGACAGCGCGCCTTCCTTTCCAACCTGTCATAAATACCAGGATCTTCTTTTAATATCTCCAATGTCTCAATTCCTGCTGTGGTGGCAATAGGATTTCCTGACAAAGTTCCTGCCTGGTACACCGGCCCTGCTGGAGAAACCATCTCCATAATTTCCCGTTTTCCGCCGTAAGCACCGATGGGCATTCCCCCGCCTACAATCTTCCCCAGAGTGGTCAAATCCGGTGTCACATGATAGTATCCTTGTGCGCCGCCAAGTGCCAGGCGAAAGCCGGTAATCACCTCATCAAAAATCAAAAGTGCACCATTCGCTTTGGCAATTTCCCGCAGGAATTCCAAAAATCCAGGAGACGGCAGGACCACCCCCATATTTGCCGCAACAGGCTCTACCACAACTGCTGCTATTTCCTGGGGATTGGACTGAAACAACGCTTCCACGGAATCCGAATCATTATACAATGCAACCAAGGTATTTTTCGTATAATCCACAGGCACTCCCGCGCTGTCCGGTACAGATGTGGTGAGAGCGCCGGAGCCTGCTTTTACCAGAAGCCCGTCCGAATGTCCGTGATAGCAGCCCTTGAATTTTATAATCTTGTCCCGGCCTGTATAGCCCCTGGCCACACGAATCGCACTCATGACTGCCTCGGTGCCTGAACTGACCAGACGGCTCACTTCCATAGAAGGAATCAATTCTGCGATCAATTCCGCCAATCTTACCTCTTTTTCCGTCGGCGCTCCATAGGTCAGGCCGTCATTACACGCCTTTTGTACTTTTTCAATGACTCTCGGATGTGCATGCCCCAGGATTCCCGGCCCCCAGGAACATACATAATCAATCATTTCATTGCCGTCCACATCTATAATTTTGCTGCCATGCGCAGACGCGATAAAACGCGGAGTCCGCCCCACAGAACCAAATGCCCGCACCGGGCTGTTCACTCCGCCCGGAATATGCCGCTTGGCGGCCTCAAACAATTCTTTTGACCTGGTATCCATTTTACTCTCCCTCCCGAATCCATTTTGCCACGTCCAGGGCATGGTAGGTAATAATCATCTTCGCCCCTGCACGCTTCAAACCAGTCATAATCTCCATGACAATCTTTTTTTCGTCAATCCAGCCTTTCTCTGCCGCCGCTTTTACCATAGCATACTCTCCACTGACATTGTAAGCGGCCACCGGAACATTATATTTTGTGGTGATATCTCGAATAATATCCATATAGGCCATAGCTGGCTTTGCAATAATCAGGTCCGCACCCTCCAGCAAATCCTCCTCTACCTCCCGCATGGCTTCCCTGCCGTTTGCAGGGTCCATCTGGTAAGTTTTTCGGTCGCCGAAACCAGGTGCGGAATGAGCCGCATCCCGGAACGGTCCGTAAAAGGCAGAGGCGAATTTGGCACTGTATGCCATAATCGGAATCTGGACATATCCATGTTCATCCAAAGATTCCCGAATCGCTCTTACACGGCTGTCCATCATATCACTGGGCGCTATGATATCTGCCCCTGCCTTTGCATAGCTGACCGCTGTTTTGGACAAAAGAGGCAGAGTTTCATCATTTAAAATAATCCCGTCTTTTACCAGGCCGCAGTGACCGTGGGAGGTATACTCACAGAGACACACATCTGCAATCACAATCAGGTTTTGGTATTTATTTTCCGATTTTATAAAACGAATAGCCTGCTGCACGATTCCCTGGTCATCATAGGCACCGCTTCCCGCCTCATCCTTATGTGCCGGAATCCCAAACAGGAGCACCGACAAAATTCCGGCTTCGGTTACACGGTCCAGTTCTTCCGGCAGGCGGTCGAGCGAATACTGACAGATTCCCGGCATAGAATCCACCGGCAGGCATATATTTTCTCCTTCCATTACAAAAACCGGATAAACGAGTTCGTCTATCCGGACGTGATTCTCCCGCACCATGGCGCGCATGGCAGGGCTGACTCTCAATCTTCTCATTCTTTCCATAATATCTTCATCCTCTCAAGCCTCATATTCTAAAACTATTATGGCTATTCATAGAAGGAAAGTCAAGAGAGTCTTTTATAATGGTTTGTGCCGACCGATGGCTGGCACAAACCTTGCCCGTTTCTTTATATTTTGCTTTTACTCTACATTCTCAATCGACTCCACAATCTCCATTCCGGCAATACTGCGCAGCGGCACCGCCGTCGCCGCCAGGCAGGCTATGATAGAAATAGCCGCCGCCTCTGCAATCGCGAAAAACGGAATCTCCACGAGCTGTAATGTATCCGTCTCTGCCGCTCCCACAAACACACAGCACACATACCCTAACACCGCACCGATGACAGACGCAATAATACCGTAATATGCCCCTTCCCAGAAGAAAGTCTTGTAAAGACTCACAGTGCTCATGCCGATTGCCCTCTGCATGCCGATCTCCCCAACACGGGTATGGATGTTACTATATACCGTATTGATGATGTTCAAAATGCCGATGATGCCGATAAAAATAATCAAAGCCCAACATAACATTTTAATCTGTTCAAAGCTCTCCTCCATCTGTGCATCGGACTGACGATAGGACAGCCAGTGGGTTCCAGGGGCATCTTCCCGCCAATCATCCAGCCAGTTTTCAAAACTTTCCGTATCTGCACCTTCTTTCAACGTAGGATAAACCTCCGAATATCTGTCATTTCCGATGAGAGAATTATACACTGCATCATTCATGATTATCTGGACGCCATTGGTATATCCGCTGTTATTAATCATAACAGGACTGTCCACCACAGCAATGACCCTGAGTTTAGAGCCATTTAATGTAATAGTATCCCCCACCTCTAACTCCGTATGCTCCACAGGGGTATCTCCATAAGAAAAGGGAATTGGATTTTTAACCAGGCATCCTTCCCCTGCCTCCAAAGCCTGTTTATCCTGCTCGGACAGACCGGGGACGTATGACAGAAGGCGCTCCATATCCAGACTGGCTGCCTGCAGCGTTTCATGAGTCAAAACAGACAAATCCGTTTCAAACGGAATCACATCACCCCCTGACGGAAAAAATACGGACAACTTACCCGTAGATAACTTTGCCACTTCCTCCTGCTCTGCTAAGGTATGAACTGCATCCGAAGGGATTCCAACCGTCTCATTTGTTATGGAATAATCTCCAACATGCATATCCTGTACCTGGCTGCTGGCGTCCAAAAGGCTTGTAAAGCTCTGCAGAGCTACAAAGACTGCGATACTCATAACCAGTGACAGGATGGTAATGACAGTACGTCCTCGTCCCCTTCTCAAATTAAGCCGCGCATAGTAGGCTTCAAAATTACAAATTTTCTGATTTCTCTTTCTTCGCCTCTTTATCTTGACCGCCTGACCGGACATAGCCACGGTCGGAGAAACACGGGATGCGTAGCGTGCCGCAGGAAATGCTGCAAACATGGCAAACAGCAAGGTCACCAGGATACTTACAAACAGAAATACAGGATTGCCTGTATTTGCAGAGCCAATCGCTGCATTTAGCTCCTCTGTCGTGTCTGCCATGAATAACTGTGGATTGAGAAGGCCTGTTGCCGCAATCAAAACAGCCTTAGAACAAAGCACTCCCAGCAGCAGGCCAATGGGAATGCCAACGCCGCAGAGAATCATGAGCTGCAGGGAAACCAAGCGGTAAATCTGCCCCCGCTCCCCTCCGATAGCCCGCAAGGTTCCATATTCCCGTATTCTCTTTGTTATAGAAATTTTCAAAATATTATAAATAACCAATCCCGCCGCAAATAAAACAAGAATCCCCACAAGCACACAGGATGCCGCCATAAAAGAGAAACCGGTATCCGTCTCAGAGTCCCCGGATTCATCATAGGAAATGCCCAGCGCATCCAAGAGTATCCAGTTGTACTGGATATAACGTTCTTCTACCTGCAGTGAATCCGCAAGGTTATCTACTATATTTTGAAACGCCTTCTTATCATGTGTCTTAAAATCTGTCGCACAAAAGAAATATTCCTGCGGCAGCAGCCCCTGCGCCGTCCCATTTCCAACAATTCCTTCCACAGTTCCTGTGGCATAGCCAATGTAACTGCTCTCCAGAATCCCCGTCAATCGAAAATCAGCCGAATACGTATACCCTGGAAGCGAGCCATCCATGACATTGATAGACAAATCCAGGGAGAAGGTATCTCCAACCGCAATTTCCTTTCCCAGATAACGCAGTGCATCCTCCGGCAATGCGATTTCATTCGGATGTTCCGGCAGCCTCCCTTCTTTCACCTTGCCGATATCCGGATACATCTCCAACGCACGGTCGTGATATTCCCGCAGGAACAAGGTCAACCCGCTTTCCTCCAAAGGCAGATTTCCAACATTGATGATATCTTCCACATCATATAAGCGCTGATCCGTATGCAGTTTTTCCGACTGTTCCATGGTCAGCTCATGAAATGTGGCATAACGGTTTCCGTTCAGTCCTGCTGCCTGCTCAATGCGCATAGACTGCAGGATGCCGATGGACTGCCCCACCACTGTAGTCATAATCGTAGACATGATGACAGCAATCAAAATGAGAACAGCCGTCACACGCTGTGCTTTCAGTTCTTTCCAGGAAAGATTCCAATACCTTTTCATCTTGCTGTCACCTCCGAAAGTTCCCCGTCAATGATGGTAAAACGGCGGTCCGCCATTTCCGCGATACGCGGATCATGAGTGATTACAACAAGGGTCTTCTTCATTTTCTCCCGAATACCGCACAGCATTTCCATCACCTCGCCACCGCTCTTGCTGTCCAGATTTCCCGTCGGCTCGTCTGCAAAAATGATATCCGGGCGCGAGATGAGCGCACGGGCAATGGCCGTTCGCTGCTGTTGTCCCCCGGACAGTTCATGAGGCAGATGGGAAAGTCTGCCGTCAATTCCCAGAAAAGAGGTGATTTCCTGCAGATAAGCCTCGTCAGGCTGCTGCCTGTCGAGCAGCAAAGGCATGATAATATTTTCCCTTGCAGAAAGTACCGGAAGCAGATTGAACTGTTGGAAGATAAAACCGATTTTCTGACGGCGGAAAGCTGACAGCTCTTTGTCGCTGCCATGATGGATGTCCGTATCTCCATACAATACACTGCCCGAAGTGGGCGCATCCAGACCGCTGATAATATGAAGCAGGGTACTCTTTCCGCTCCCGGAAGGACCCATGATTGAAATGAAATCGCCTGCATGGATCGTCATACTGGCCGAATGGAGCGCAACGACTTTATTCTCGCCTGCACCATAGATTTTTGAAATGTCTCTGACTTGAATTTCCATAAAACACTCTCCTTTTTCCATGAATAGATTTGTCATCAATCAAAAGCTGACAACCTGTGTGCACTTTGGCGCACTTCCCAGGAATAAGGAGAGTATAAAATAGAATTCTCAAAGAATTCTCAAGTTTTAAATTATTTTCAAAATCGCACGAGCCACGGCACCCGAGCCGCGATTTTCGATTATCAGGCTGCCGCCATGCTTTCCACAGAGAAGCTCACACATATATAACCCCATGCCAAAATGTTCTGCCTCCTCCCCATATTTTTGAAATGGCTGCACCCCGTTCTGTAATAGCCTGGCAGGAAACCCATTTCCATCATCCGCCACTTCTAATATCAAGAGTTCTGGTTCCTCCAAGTCGATATGAAGCGAGACCGTCACTTTTTGCTCCGCAAAGCGCAGCCCATTAGATACAAGATTTTCTGCGATTTCAAACAGTACATGCTTATCCAACATCACGGAAAACCGGTCTCCTTTACATGCAAAAGAAAGCCGCTTTTTGCTGTCTGCCGCCGCAAAGGAAAGCGCGCTTTTCAGCTCCTCAGCCAGAACAGCATATTCGACCCGCACTCGATTAATCTGCATCTGTTCTAGCCGCTGGATATTGCTCATCGTTTCCACATATCTTTCGATTCGATTCGTATAACTCTCAATGCGGGCGAGATTCTCCAGAAGCAGTTCCCGATGTTCTTCTCCGCCTGCCGCACATTGCCTGGCCATCTTTATAGACCCCTTCAGGACTGTAACCGGATTGCGCAAGTCGTGAGAGAAGGCAGCATTCAAGCGCTTACGCTCCTGGGCCTGCCTCCACAATTCCCGATGATTCTTTAAAAGGGACTGCCGCATGGTCTCAAAGGCAGTACAAAGACGCCCCAATTCGTCATTATTTTTTGCTTCTATCTCAAAGTCCAAATCGTTGTCCATAATCCGATTTGCACTGTCCGCCAAAATAGCAAGCGGTTCTTTCAGTTTCCAACGGTAAAACAAAGACGCCGTTGCCAGCAGCGCAACGATAAAAAACAGAATCGGCAGCGCGATTTGAAGAACAGAACAGATTTCCCCAATCCGAACAGCCTCTGCCGATGGTTCAGGAAGCTCCACTCTTTCTATGGATTTCAGATTCACATTGAGGGTGACTCCCTGGGGCGCGATTGATATGCCCAGTTGATTGCATCCCAAAAAGGCAAGAACCGAAAGCACTGTTGCAATCGAGAGATTGATAAATGTCAATGTAAACAATGCCTTTTTCAGCTTCATGCGTTTTATCCATTCCATTTATATCCCACTCCCCAAACTGTTTCTATATAATTATGCAGCGATGCAGCGGCAAACTTGCCGCGTATTTTTCGAATGTGTTCCATAATCGTATCACTGCTGCCGCCGCCCTCAAGCCCCCATACAAGGTCGTAAATCCGTTCCCTGTCAAAGACCTGTCCGGCGTTGACAGAGAGAAGCTCCACAATATCAAACTCTTTCCTGGACAGCCCAATCTCCGTCCCATTGATAGAGACTTCCCGCTTAGAATAATCAATGACCATATCAGAGAAAAAGCGCAAAACAGACTGCTCCTGTTTCCGATTTTCCCTGCGCAGATGAGCAGACACCCTTGCTCCCAGTTCGTCAATGTCAAACGGCTTTACAATATAGTCATCCGCGCCGGCCTGAAAGCCTTTGATTTTGTCAGCAGTCTCAATCCGGGCCGTAAGAAATAGGATGGGACAGGAAATGTGTTCCCGGATTCGTTCACAAACAGTCAGACCATCCATCCCCGGCATGTTGATATCCAACAAGACAAGGTCCGGGTTCTGTTCCGCCTTTTTCAAGGCTTTCTCACCGCTGCCGGCAGTCAGAACCTGGTAGGATTGCATTTCAAAATAGTTTTTTAACATGTCCACGATACCGGGTTCGTCATCAACAATCAATAGCTTCTGCTTCATAAGACTTTTCCTATGCTTCCTTTCTGCCTGACTCCAGGTCATATGATAACATATAGTATCATCATCTTTTAAGGATTACAACCATCAAATGATTGAAGCACATTATACAGAAAACGGACACATTACCCTCAAAAGTAATGTGCCCGTTCTCTTAGAACCTACAAAAATTCACTTTATCTCGCAGCTAAATAGCGTTCATATGCATCTTGATAGACTTTCAGCAATTCCTGCATACCGCAGCTATCATTCAGCTTTTTCACATAGGCCTCCCACTGCGCATCCGTAGGTCCGCCTTCTTTTATCCAAAGGCCTTCCTGCTCTGATACCGCATTTTCAAAATCTGTCTTATAGCGGTCGATCACATCCAACTCATCCTCGGTAAATACGCAGTCTGTCGGGTATGCGATGGTCTCCTCCACATAAGGCATCCAGGTCTCATAAAGGTCTGTCAGGCGAATGACCGCCGCATCCTCCAGCGCGAAGGCAGAACCATAATAGTTGCTGAGAATCAGCTTCGGTCCATATACCTCACTGACACCTTTCAGCTCTGCAAGGCTCTTTCCGTACTTTTCCTGCGCATCTTCATCCGTAATGCTCTGCCATACTCCATCCTCATCCTGCTCTGTAAAATAAGTGCCAATCGGACCATACTGCAGCTGCATTACATTCTCCGGGTCATACCACTGGTCAAAAAATTTCAGCAGATTTGCCGGGCTTTTGCATGCGCAGGTGATACTCAAATTTCCGCAGCTCAACGGCGGCGCAGAACGTAAGGTTACATTATGACTTCCATCAGGACCATCCAAAACCGGAAGATATACATAATCATCCTTGTGGTCTCCCCATAAGTCAAACCACCACCAGGTACCTACGCCTACTTTTCCCTGCTGGCATTTTGCCATCAACTGTTTGTCATCCTGGCTGAACATCTCGATGTCCATCAGCCCTTCATCATACCAGTCATGGAAATACGTCAGGGCATCCCGGTATTTCTCATCCGCACAGATAAACTGAGCCGTTCCGTCCGCATTTAACTGCAGATCATTGATAACATCATTCGGCCAGTTTGTAAACCCGAAACCTGCATAGAAAATATTCTGCCCCCAACACCACTGGTCAAAGCCGGTGCTCATAGGAATCGTGCTTCCTTTTTCGTTTCCATAATAAGTCGCCGCCATATCATGTTCTTCAAATGCCACAAGCGCCTCATGCAGCTCCTCCAAAGTGGTCGGGACCTCCATATCCAGTTCATCCAACCAGGCCTTGTTGATCATTGCAAACTGCGGAAACTGATAGATATTGTAATCCTCCGGCGCCCCGATACCGGCCGTCCCCATACGCTCCCCGGAGGGAAGTCCGTAGATACCGCCGTCGCTCATGGTAATCGCGCTGCGGATATCCGGGTTCTCTTCCAGAATCTTGGAAAGATTCGGCATATACTCCTCTGTCAAATAGGGACTCAAATCAATAAACGCTCCGTCACTTCCATAAGTCGTAATATCATAATTGCTGAAGCCAACCGCCATAAACGCATCCGGAAGCTGCCTTCCCGCAATACGGATATTGACCTGCTCCGCAAGAGAATCACTCATTACATTCCAGGTGATATCAATTCCTGCATCCTCCTGCATCTGGTTTAAAACTTCATTGTCTTCATACCCAGGACTTAAGGCGCTGATTCCTCCCATAATCGTAAAATCCGTCTGAGAGGTGTCCGTATTGATAACACCTGGTTCATAATAATTTTCCACTTTATTTCCACATGCTGCCATTGATACCGTCATGCCGGCGGCAAGCATGCAGGAAATAACCCTTTTCCATACCTTCAATTGTCTCATCTCCTTTTCCCGGAATCTCATTAACCCTTGACCGCGCCTGCCATCATGCCCTTTTCAAAATATTTCTGGACAAATGGATAGATGACCAGCATCGGCAAAGCCGCCACGATAACAGATGAAAACTTAATCATCTCTGTCAGCTTGCTCAGTTCTGCATAACCGCCGGAAATCATACCCGCCTGGCTTGCGCTTGCAGAGCTCTTAATCAGGATATTACGCAGGATCAACGGTAAAGGCGCATTCTCCTTTCCCGGCAGATAAATCAATGCAGTAAACCAGTCATTCCAGTATGCAACCATACTGAACACTACCATAACAGCCATAATGGAACGGCTCAGCGGAACAACAATCTTGATAAACGTCGTCCATTTCGAACAGCCGTCAATCTCCGCGGCCTCAATCATTTCCTTGGGGATACTGTGCTCAAAGAAGTTGCGCACAATAATCATATTGCTCACACCAACGCCGCCGGGAATGAACATCGCCCAGATAGTATCGATCAGGCCTGTGTCTCTGACAACCAGGTATGTAGGCATCAAGCCTCCGCCAAAGTACATTGTAATAATGAAAAAGATACTGAGAAATTTTCGTCCCGGCAGTTTCTTAATACTCAGCGGATAAGCCGATAAATAAATCATGACAACCGAAAAAATCGTCCCCACCACCGTATACTTGATACTGTTTAAATAACCTGTGATAATGCTTTTATCTGCAAATACTGCTTTGTAACCGTCCAGGGTAAATCCGCTGGGAAGCAGGAATGTTTTTCCCGCATACACATCATAAGGATCAGAAACAGAAGCAACCAGTACATAGTAAAGCGGATATGCAACCAAAAATACGATAACGAGGCAGATTGCTACCAGGATAATATCACTGGTCCTGTCAGAAAAACCATGCAATTGCCCTTGTTTTTTCTTTCCCATGCCGCACCTCCTATACAAAACTTACGTCTTCAGAAATTTTACTTGTTATCTTGTTCACAACAATCAGCAGTAAAACATTGACGACTGTGTTAAACAGGCCGACGGCTGTTGAATAGCTGTATTTGGCATGTTCAATACCTTGCTGATAAACATACACAGCAATCACATCACTGGTCGCCTTATTCAAATCTGTCTGTAGAAGGAATACCTTTTCAAACCCGACATTCATTAGATTTCCCGCACTCATGATCAGCATCAGCACAATCTGAGGCACCAATTCCGGAAGATCAATATAGAGAATTCGCTGGAACATGGACGCACCGTCAATCTTTGCCGCCTCATAGTGAGAGGTATCAATATTCGCTAGCGTCGCCATATAGACGATGATTCCCCAACCGGCATCCTGCCAGATACCGGAAGCTATATAAATGGTTCTAAAAGCAGATGCTTCCGAGAGGAAGTCAATTCCTGTCCCTGCAATCAGGTTGATCAGTCCTCCTGACGGGCTTAAGAAAATACGAAGCATACCGCAGACAACCATGATAGAAATAAAATGCGGTGCATAGAGAATCGTCTGCACAGTCCTCTTAAACTTATTGAATCTGAGTTGATTGATCGCCAACGACAAAATAATCGGAATCGGAAAGCTCCACAGTAAACTATAGAAGCTTAACAACACCGTGTTTTTAATCATTCGAATGCAGTTTGGTGAGCTAAAGAAACGCTGGAACCATTTCAACCCTACCCATTCACTGCCCCACATCCCTCGAACAGATTTGTAATCGCGGAATGCAATCTGAATGCCATACATCGGTACATATTTGTAGATAATCGTCAATACAACCGGAATTAAAAGCATCAAATATAACTGCCAGTATTCACCCATGCGCTCTAATACCGATTTCTGTTTGACCTGAGTAGGTGGTACTTTTGAACTAACCATATTATCTCTCCTTCCTTTCATGAACCGGAAAATGTATCTTTCATTTCCGACATGTTCCTCGCTGCAGCCCCGGCCGGCCGTGCCCGGCTGCGGTAACGTTTTCTGCCATGGCTGTTCATTATGATTAAATCACCATAAATCGTGAAACGTTATATATAATTCTTTATAAATATAACATCAACGCCTTGTTCCTTCAAGTGTTTTTCTCTTATTTCAGGTCAAAAGATACATTTTTGTGGATATTTCACAAGCAAATTATCGTCATTTTGTATATTAGTTCTTCATGTAACGTTTCATGAATTTCATGAAATTTTATCTTTACAAATATGAAAAATGATATTATAATGTACTCATAAAATTAAGAACCGAGATAGAACCCACATATGACGTATTACGATTCAAAAGCTATATACTCCATAAAATATATGGGTTTCCTGAAACTGCGTACCGTAAAAAAGGAGTTCATTTATGAGAAAGAAGAATTATACCCCTACTATGAAGGATGTCGCGCTAGAGGCGGGTGTTGCGCTTGGAACAGTGTCTAAGGTCATCAACGGCTTGCCGGTAGGCGAATCCTACCGGCTCCGTGTTGAGGAAGCAATCCAAAAACTGGACTACCATGTAAACAGCTATGCGCAGGGGCTAAAGGCCAGCAAGACCTATACGGTTGCACTGTTGATTCCCAACACCTCCAACCCCTTTTTCGCACAGGTTGTTTACCACATCAATATTGCCCTGCTAAAGAGAAAGTACCGGATGCTCCTCTGTACGACTGATTATGACTCTGGGTTGGAACAGGAGTACATCACAATCACAAAACAAAATAAAGTGGACGGAATCATCGGCCTTACCTATAATCCGGATTTGCAGGTGGAGGAAAATATTCCTTTCGTATCCATAGACCGCCCCATGGGGGCGCATATTCCCTGTGTTGCCAGTGACAATTTTGCCGGCGGACAGATGGCGGTGGAAAAGCTGGCCGACCTGGGCTGCAAAAACGTCGCCTTTCTTCGGGTCGGCTCTGTACTTGACAGCGAGCCGAACAAGCGGAAAGCTGGTTTCGAGAATGGGTGTCTTGCAAGGAATCTGTCCTACGGCATAAAAATCCTGCAGGACGACGAGCCCCTAAGCGAATTCGAGACTTTCTTTCAAGAACATCTGTCAGACGGAAAGCTGGATTTTGACGGCCTGTTCTGTGTAACCGACTATCTGGCCAATGAGATTCTAAAAATATTGAAGAAAATGAAGATACGGGTTCCGGAGGATGTACAGGTCATTGGCTTTGATGGGGTCCGTGCCTTTGGAGACGGAGATTATTTCTGTTCCACGATTGTACAGCCCATACCTGATATCGCGGAGATGTGCGTAGAACTGCTGCTCCAGGAAAATATGCTCACCAAGCCGCCCCTTGTCTGCCTCCCGGTCTCCTATGCCTACGGCGGGACTACAAAAGAAATGTCATTACATGAAGGCTGCATTTCATAAAAAAGGAAGGTTCTGACTGCTTATGAAAAACTGGTGGTATTATCATAAATGGTATGTAATCTGCGGAATCATCTTAATCTGCATTGCAATTGATTTGGCCGGAAATAAACTCGGATGGTTTAAGGATGCTCCCGACGTCCAGATTGCATATATCGGAAACAATCCTTTGCCGGAGGATACGGCTGCTTCTATAGAAGAAATCTTTTCTGACCTGGCAGATGACTATAACCATGACGGGAAAGTTCTGGTACAGCTTAATCAATTTGTCAGCGGCACCTCCCTTGGCGATATGGACAGTCTCGCTTATCAGCAAGCCTCCGAGATTGCCTTGATGGGAGATATTGAAGATTGTGTAAGCTATTTTTTCTTGATGGAGGAGCCAGGCAAAGTCCAGAGAGAATTCCAGGTTCTGGCAATGCCCGACGGAAGCTGTCCGCCGGAATATGACTTGTCCGCTGAGGATAAGGTGATTACTTGGGATTTGGATTCAAATCCGCAGCTCTATCTGGGAAGACGCTGCTTTTATAATGAGAAACACACTCCTTACGCAGAAGAATGCAGCCAGATATGGGATAGATTACGAAAAAAATAGTGTATAAAAAAGATATGGAAGGAAGTGCATAAGAAAATGAAAAACCGGAATAAAACAAAAATACTAGCGCTCTTCTTATCCTTATCCTGGTGCCTGTCAGGCTGTTCCTCACAGCAGCCCACTAAGACCTCCGATGGCCAGAAATGGCAGGAAGACTGGATACAGGTCGGCACGATGATGGGGATTGAGACGCCAAAACAACTGACTCTTCTGGATAATAAGGAAGCGCTTGCCGCTGACGGACTGTATTATGCAACCTGGACTGCCGGCAGCTTTGTTCCTTACGAAAACAGTGACGGGGATACGATAGACCTCTATGATGCGCAATTATATCTTCTTGTAAATGAAGCGAAAAGCGAAAAATCCGCTGAAAAAAGCTGCCAGACCTGGCTTGCCGCCGCAAAAGACAATTACGAGGTCCTTGAAACTGAAAGCATTACCTGCAACGGACAGCCCTATACCCTGCTCTCTTATAACTGCATCAGTAAAGATTCCCCTTATGATCATGGAGTATCTGCCCTGGGAGTCTACGGGACAGATGCAATCTGCGCAGAGCTGACCTGCGTGGACGGGTATGATGAAGATTTGACACAGATGCTAATGGAGTTTCTGGACAAGTGTCATTATAGCGCCAACTAGGCAGGGCGCTAAGAGCAGTTTTCTCAACAAAATGATTCGATTTCAATTCCGGGTTATCCGGGCCAGGAGGAACATATGGCTTTTTTATTTCGACAAAACGCATATCCATCCAATGGGAAACGTCTGACTGGATTTCCCAGATATACAGAAGTGCTGGAACGCAACTTTAAAAAATATTTATTTACCAATCTCATGACATTGCTTGGCTTCCTGCCCTTTGGAATCCTCGCCCTATGGGCTGTCCTTTCCTCCAGTCTGTTGGTCATGCTTCTTGCAGGCGTCGTTGGCGGACTCTTTGCCGGTCCTGCCCTTTCCTGCATGTATGATGCCATTTTCCGAAGCCTTCGGGATGTGACGCCAAAATGTTGGCAGGATTACAAACATGCCTGGAAACAGAATTGGAAAGTCTCCATCCTTCCCGGCATCTTATTCTGCCTTCTACTGGGATTTGACATCTTTATGGCCATGCTGTTTTGGTGGTCTACATCATTTCCCGGTTGGGGAACGATTGCAATCTATCTGCTCAGCATTCTGATTGTTACCATGTTGTTTTCCATTGCATGGCCGCAGATTGTCTTGTTTGAGCAGCCCTTTCACCAGAATATCCGAAACTGCTTTCTGTTTATACTGCGGTATTTTCCAAAGGTCTTCGGGTGTGCGCTGCTTCAAGTCTTTTACTGGGCGGTACTCCTCCTCTTCTTTCCATGGTCGCTCCTTCTCTTGCCATTGATTGGATTCTGGTTTATACTGTATACAGCTAATTTTTTGCTGTACAATACATTCAATGACTGCTTTCAGATTGAGGAGCACATCGCTGCTGCCTATCCGGAGCAGGCTCCCTTCTACGAAGACGACGAAACCTGGATGAAACGAAAAGAGGAGGAAGGCAAATGCGAAGCATTTCTTAGTACGCCTTCCTCCGAACTGCCGCCGAACCAACGGTGAGGGGGCGTTACCTTATTTTTAGGAGGAAGGCAAATGCTTGAACAAATAAAACATGCCGTTATTGAAGCCAGCCGCATTATGCTGACGGCCTCAGACAACGAAATAGACACACTGTCCAAAGACGGACACGCCAATTTTGTCACAGAATACGATTCAAGAGTTCAAAAAGAACTGTTTGAACGTCTTGCAAAAATCCTGCCGGAAGCAAGGTTCATGGGAGAGGAAGACGATGCGTCCTCCTCCTTTACTGACAAAGGTTATCTGTTTATTGTCGATCCTATCGACGGAACCACGAATTTTATCCGCCAAAATCATACGAGCTGCATCTCCGTCGGACTGCTGAAAGACGGCGTGAGCGTACTCGGCGTCGTATATAATCCATATAAAAAAGAATTATTCTACGCAGAAAAGGGAAAAGGCGCATTTAGAAACGGCGCTCCTATTCATGTTTCCGAGAAGCCTTTATCGAACGCTCTCCTGCTTTTTGGGACCTCACCATATTACGAAGAGCTTGCCAAACCTTCCTTTGACATTGCATACCATTATTTTAAAAAATGCCTGGATCTGCGCAGAAGCGGTTCTGCCGCCATTGATTTGTGCGATATCGCATGCGGCAGGGCCGAGCTGTATTTTGAATTAAAGCTCAGCCCCTGGGATTATGCTGCCGGTTCCCTAATCGTAAAAGAAGCCGGCGGCTGCGTCTGCGGCTGCGGACAGACTGCCCTGCAATTTGAACATCCGCAGAGCATTATCGCATGTGGAAACGGAATCACCCGTGAGGATTTGTCGTATTTTACCGGTAAATGAACATGACCTCAATGAATCGGCTTATCAAAAGGATGCCATTCTTGCAAAATGCTATTAATAGGCTGCAGAATTATCTGCTATATTTTCATTGAGTGAACTCTTCGCTGCCGCTTCGATATCTTTACTGAACAAAAACCGAAATACAGTTCTGATAAGCGGCTGAATAAAGAACAACTGGCTGAAAAATGCGAATGGAAGATTGAGGCACACCAGCTTCAGCCAGTTTGCCAGCAGTGTGAAAATATTGAATCCTGCATAATAGGGATAATAAAACCACGCTGCCAGAAAACTCATTGCCGGGCACATCAGTCCTACTGTTGCACAGATAATCGCGCTTTCAAAAATGACCGGATGCGTTTTTCCTATTTCAAAATTTTTGCATGCAAGCCGGAAAGAACAAGGGCTTCCCATGATACATTCCAGGACATAGGCAAAAACAAACTCTATCAGGACTACGGCCCATATAGGCGCCATTCTCCCAAACATATAGATTCCGCCCTGTGAATTAATTGCACGAATGACAGAATCCGCACCGGTCACCTGCATCAGCGTGGAACCATTGACTACATATAAGCTATAAAACACATAGGCATGCACTGTAACTAAAACGGTCAGGAAGGCAAACACCATCCTTTGAAATTGATTTCTTGGCATAAATTTTCCTCCTATCATTGAAATTGAATGTAACGCCCCCTCACGTGGGGGCAGCGGCAGGTCGGAGAAAGGCATTTGCCTTTCTCCTCATCAAAAAAACACAGGCAGACTGCCGCCCAATCTAATCCAGAAATTGAACCATGTTCCGTAATCAGATTTACGTGCAGAGCACTACCTGTGTCATCATGTGTGTTTTTTATTTTTGCTGCGGTTGACATTTTAGCATATTTATTTTCGAAAAGTCAAATGTTTTTTCAAAAATTCAGGGTTGTTTTAATTTTTCTCCAGGCGTACATGATTCACAACATAAATTCCCGCACAAACCAAAACCAATGCAGCAATACTCTTGATTCCCAATGTCTGGCTCTCTCCTTCTAAAAACAGGGCCGATAAGATTACGCCAAATACCGGATTCATAAATCCAAAAACAGCGACTCTGGAAATAGGATTATATTTTAATAAAATCCCCCAAAGAGAATATGCCACTGCAGAAATCAAGGCAAGATAAATCAGCATTGCTATGGACGCCCCATGAAATCCGGTTACCTTTCCGCCCATTACCATCCCCCAGATACTCATAATGATACCGCCCAGCACGAACTGATATCCGCTTAATACGACCGGATTTTCTTTTTTAGAATACCGTTTTAAATAGACGGAAGAAAAGGCATAGGCCACTGTAGAAATCAGAATAAATCCTTCTCCTGTAAAGGACAGAGATGTATCTAATCCATCCTTTGTCACATTGACCAGAACCACACCCAAAAATCCAAGCGCACACCCTGACATCTTTCTCACTGTCAATTTCTCCTGACGAAAGAGAAGACTTGCCACCAGAATCGCAATAAAGACATTCACTGCCTCAATAATGGATGCTTTCACCCCTGTAGTGTGGGCCAGCCCAATATAAAAAAATAAATACTGGGCTACAGTCTGCAGCATACTAAGCCATACAATCTTACCAAAAGATTCCTTCTTCGGCAGCAAAAATCGATGGTTCAGCACGCTTCCGATTGCAATCGTAAAAATACCCGCCAGAGTAAAGCGATATCCTGCAAATAAAATCTGGGCCGCCGTATCCTCCGCCGGAATAGAAAATAGCATATAACCAATCTTGATACATGGAAATGCGCTTCCCCACAGGGCGCAGCAGAGCATTGCGCCAAGCCAGACTACCACTGTCTTTGTCATAAAATCTTCTGTTACCAGTTTCTTATCTTCCATCTCCTCCAAGCCTTTCCTGAGTCTATCTTCTAAGCATCTTTTCCAAATAGAAATGGTTCCGAAAAACTGTGGTTAAAAAATACAATCAATGGTCCCATGAAAAATGCCGTAATCAGTGTGCCGATGCCGGGCAGCAGCCCTGCCAGTGTCCCGATGATCACACAGAGCAGGTCGCAGCCGATACGAACAAATTTGAAAGGCAGTTTTCGCTTCTCTGAAATGACGATAGGGATTGCATCATATACGGAAACTCCCAGATTGGAAGTCATATAGAGCGACGAAGCAAAGCACATCACCAGAACTCCTATGGCAAGAAACACGACCCGTACCATCAGTCCGGGTTCAGGGCTGAAATGGTTAATCACCGCGCAGGCGAAATCTACCACATATCCTGTCAGAAACATATTTACCAGAGTAGCCGCACCCATACAGCTTCTGGCGATTACCAGATCAAGCAGCAGCATAATTCCGCTCAATATCATATAATAGGTTCCATAAGCGGTCTTTTCTTCAAAAAAGCGGCCCCAGATTCCCTGGGCAAAACATTGAAACGGGTCTACACCGAACTGTGAGCATTTAAAAAATCCAACCGCAATTGCACATAAAATCACACCCGCGGTTGTCATAAAAATACGTTTTCCGAAATTTCCTGTCTGCTTCATCACTCTTTCTCCCTTATTTTTTCTTCTGCATAGACAGCAGCTTGTCCAGATAAACGGACTTGAACTGCTTGCTTGCCAGCGCCTGTTTCAGCGGCGGCAGCTTTAAAATAGTTCCAAACACAGCGGCCATCGCCCGATGGTTTGCAAATGCCTGGTTATCAAATATCAGATTCTGCAAAGTTCCCTTCTCAATTGCCTGCAGCACAAACCGGTGGGTACTGTTGACCGGCGTGATGACCTGCACCGGGCGATGTTCCAATTGGATAGCGCCAGTGGGGCAATTTCGCGCACAGACACCGCAGCCCAGACAGATTTCCGTATCAATCACAGGATGCTTTTTTGGCTTCCCATCCCCCTCCTGCTCCTTCTCTTCCAGGGCAATCGCAAGAATCGGACAGACCTTTGCACACTTTCCGCACCCAATACATTTTTCCAAAGACACCTGTGGAATATAGTTGGTAGTTGCAACCGGCTGCATAGGGCTGAAATGTCTTGCCGCCTGCAGGGCTTCGCAGCAGCAGCCGCAGCAGTTGCAGATAAATGCCGGATGTTCCCGCACATTTTCTCCAATCTGCACCAAATTCGCCGCATAGGAGCGCTCTAATGCATCTTTTGCCTCTTCCTTAGAAATAAGCCGTGCATACTCTCCATGCTCTGCCAGAGAACGTGCTACATTATCAAATGTCAGACACACATCCCAGGGAGCGTCAATCTCACAGGGATGCCCCGCATGATACATCTTGTGGCGGCAATAGCAAGTCCCCAACCCAATGTACTTTGCTTCTTCCACAATATGAGTGGCACGTTCATAATCCAGGATATGATTTGTCTTGTCATTGGTGAGCACCGGCTCCTGCACGAATACCCGCCCCAGTCTCGTCTCAGTAACAAAGAACAAATCTTTGACAAAATCTTCCTCCACGTTCATATACTGGTAGTATAATTCACTCAAATATTTTTGGTCAATGTCGCCTCTGGTACGCATCAATGCAAATTCAATAAATCCTGCCATGGGCGGCGGCATCACAAACTGCCTCTGCCCGTGGTACTCAGAATCCACCAACAAAGCTTTTTCGCAGAGATGGTCCAACAGCTTCTCTGCTTTCGCCTCTGTCGTCCCCCAGATTTTTGCTGCTTTCTTTAAGGTAAACGGGCGGACCGGAAGCAGTGCTACCCACTTTGCCTCCTTCTCCGTATATAATACCTGCAGAATCTTATATAAGGTATCTGACGGCGGCGCTCCCTGCGTGAACCAGTTGATTCGCTCCTCCAGGTTTTTGTATGCATCTCTTGTTGTCAAATGTCCCATAAGTCGTACTCCTCTCCTCTTTCTAAATATCTGTCAGCCGAAGTGCCTGTTCATAAATTGGCAGTAATAGTTTTTCTAACCTCGCCCGGATATATGTCTGATAAAATTCACACTGAATTTCTGAAAGATAGGGCACACTGCTAATAAAAGAATTGATTTTTTCTATATCAATCCTACGGACGATTTTTAAAAGTGAACTTATACATTCTTTATAACCGCACTCCCTGAGAAAATCATAATAACGTATTTTCCCTCCGTGCTCATGGATTGCTGATGTGGGAAACTGAAAAATACGAGCATTTAATTCGTCTTCATTCTCTAATATTTTTTTCATCACCTTTTCATCAGCCTGGGGCAGCAGACAGCTTCCGCAATCAAATACCGGCGCAATTTCCACAAACTGTGAATCGTGAGAAACAAGAAAGCCCCAGTTGCCATTATGCCGATCAAAATTTCCAAGCAATGTATCAATGATAAACATATCCCAAAAGTATGTCTTAAGCTCTACCGGATTAACAAACTGTTGTTTTTCAATCGTTTCCATAATATCAGATAACTCCGTACCAGTTCCTCCATGCTCTGAATCAATCACCGTATTTTTGATAGAGCAAAAATCATACAGCACCTTTCCGCCTGCGGTAAAGTCTTTACATGCACAGACAACTTTCGTCCTTTCAGAGATTTGAAAGGTTCCAAGCAATGTTTCCTGTGCACAAACTCCAAGCATCCGAAAAATACTGCTGGAAATATGTTCGCTAAAGCAGGTATTAGTATAAGATAATTCCGTTGGTTTATTTTTAGCGGATGGCGGAAATTTTAACATATACATATCTCCGTCATATTCTATGGCAATCTTTTTTCCGTTCGCTCCATTATAAGCTTTTCTGAAAATCTTTCTGCATTGCGTAAAATCAATTTTCCCCATTTATCCCACCTCCCCATAGAAACTTACTCCTAAGATAATCTGCATGCTCATGAGTGATTGCCTCCTCACTAATCTCTGCTGTATTAATACTCCCATATAGTTCCCCCCACAAACAGTCAATCAGAGAAGAATTGCTTTTCAATCCCTCTTTATACGCATCCAAATCGTGCTGTAAATAACCCGGCAGACCAAATTCATACGATTGTTCACGAAGTTTCTGCATAGAAGGTTTTACAGTATCAGCAGGATAACCCTCTTTTTCTTTCACTTTCATTTTGAAAAGCACCTCCTACTATTTTAAACGCCACCTGACCAAAACGTTCATAATCTGCGCATACATCACGTCTTCTATCATATCACCCTTTTTTCTTTAATTCTAGTGAAAAAGACTGCTGCAACTGAGATTTTTAATCTCCGCTGCAACAGTCCTTTCTAAACACTCCAACCATCTGCACTACTGTAACAGATTGATAAAGCCATTATTTATATTTCATAGCAAGTTTCTATTTCTTACTACCACTCAAATACTTTTTTAACAACTTTATTTTCTTCCATATTATAGTACGTCTGTTCTTTCACCGGAGCTTCTGTTTTTTCTTTGCTCACAATCAGCACCCAGTCATGCTCTGCGCCGGCATCCGGGGTGGATACGGATAATTTTCCTCCCGATACCTGCACGCTGCATGCCTCGTCAGTGGTATGTTCAGCATCACAGTAGAACTTCCCGTCTCTTGGGTTATACCACCATGCAAATGCCTCTACCTTCAATTCCTCCGGAGCCTCCGGATTCCAGAGCCTTCCCAGATTCAATACGGTATCGCCGCCGCTTGGGAAATAAACGCATGCGAAACGGTTGTCAGGGCTTGCGCATGCCTGAAGATGCTCATCCAACACATCCTCACCCTGAATCTCCGGCAAAATATCCTGAACCGGCCTGAAAGTCATAATCTGCATGGCATCAGAAAATTCCCGCAGGTTTTTCATATGAGCAGACCCCTCTGACTGCAGAGCCTCATACCAGGTCAGTTTGCTGATAGGGCTTCTCTCCTGCTCGGAAACACAGCACCATACGGAAGCATGCCCATAGGTATATCCGAATGCCCCGGAAAACAACGACCAGTATGCCCGCTTTCTGTTCATCCAGGAGCCGTGCATCAGAGTTTCTTCCGTGATAGGCCATGAAGTCGGCATCATTTCATAGGCTGGCTCTCCGTCCCATACCGGCATTGTGCGCTCTCGCTGATACTCCTTTGCTACCAGTTCATAGTTTTTCGGCTCCAGACCGTGTCCGGACTGCAGCATGATAAAGTCAATCCAGGCTTCCTCGTCCGTCCAGTAGGACATGGTGGAACATTCTCCTGTTCCCATCTCATGGCATGCATGGTAGGTCATCAGTACTTCTTTCCAGGAAGCATCCGGCTGATTGTATCTTAAATCTTTATCCAATACTCCTTTGGCGATACCTTCTGCCATCCGGCGCCATACATTTTTGTAATCCACACCTCCGTGGATAGGCTGGCGGTCTCCTCCCAGACACCAGAGGATGTTATTTCTATTCCTGTAACGGTTTCCAATCCACTGTCCATAGCGGTATGCATTTTCTTCGGTAATCGTCTTTTCGTAGGTGGAACCGCCCCAATCGCTTCCTACCACCAACTGCCCCCATACAGGCAGGAGCAGGACATAAAAACCATATTCTTCCGCCTTATTTAAAATCCAGTCCAGATATTCAAAATAACGTTCGTTGGGGGTATCCGGATTGTCATTCAGCAAGGCCTTTTCCCCTGAAGGATTACGCATCTCCAAATCTCTCTCCGGATCTAAGGCTACAATCTGAAGCACTGTGAAACCCTGACTTTTTCTTTTCTTCATCAGATACTCCACATCATCCCATTTCATCCTCTGAGGTATCGTCCAGTTCGTGTCTGCAATCCATGTAAACGGCTTGCCCTCGGCAGTCACGAAATACCGCTTATTTTCTGAAATTCTTAATTTTTCCATGGTCTTTGCACCTTTCTATCTATTGAAAATGTTGTACTGCCTATATATCAAGATTTTGGAAATATTATACTGCCTATATATCAAGATTTCGCTCTATCAAAGCAGTACTTTCTGTACCGCCTTTTTCCAACCTTCATATTTTTTATTTCTCAATTCCTCCGCCATTTTAGGCTCATATTTTCGACGGTTTAATTTATCAAAAATACTGGTATCCCAGATTCCCAATGCCAGTCCCGCCGCGTAGGCAGGCCCCATTCCTGACAGCTCATCCGTATCCGGAACCTGCACACCGATTCCGGCAATATCACTCTGAAACTGCATCAGATAGGCATTTTTTGTAGGACCGCCATCTACCCGGAGTTCATCGACCTTGACCTTGGAATCCTCACTCATGGCACTTATGACGTCCTGAATCTGATAGGCGATACATTCCACTCCCGCCCTTACAATCTCCGCCCTTGTGGTGGTGCGGGTCATTCCGGTCAGCATTGCGGTTGCACGGCTGTCCCAGTAGGGAGCTCCTAATCCCGAAAATGCGGGAATCAGATATAAAGCATCATCCGCTATAGCCTGTTCTGCGAGGGCTTGTGTCTCTTCCGGGCTGTCGATCATCTTTAAATCGTCTTTGAGCCAGGTGATAACCGCTCCCGTATAGTTTAAATTTCCTTCCAGTACATAATTGACTTTTCCGTCCATACTCCAGGCCAGGGAGGTCACTACCCCGTGTGTACTTAAAACCGGTGTCTCTCCGATATTCATCATAATCGAAGAACCAGTTCCGTAGGTGGACTTCATCATCCCCTTTTTTAAGCAACCCTGTCCAAAAAGCGCCCCATGGGAATCTCCCAATACTCCGTGAATCGGTACGGGATGAGGGAGCAGGCCTTCAAAATCTGTCTCCCCAAAATTGGAATTGGAGTCGCACACCTCCGGAAGATTTTTCCAATCAATCCCGAACAGGGCACAAATTTCCTCATCCCACTTCAAATCGAAAATATTAAAAAGCTGAGTCCTTGAAGCATTGGAATAATCGGTCTTATAAGATTTTCCGCCGGTCAGTTTGTAAACCACCCAGCTATCAATCGTTCCGTGGCACAGTTCACCGGCATCCGCCAACTCTTTGGCGCCTTCTACATTTTGCAGAATCCATGCAATCTTGGATGCAGGGAAATAGGGCGACAGATTCATCCCTGTCTTCTGCCGAATCTCTTCTGCCTTCCCGGATGCCGCTACCTTATCACAGATATCGACGGCGCGTGCGCACTGCCAAACCACAGCCTGACCTACAGGCTCTCCGGTCGTACGGTTCCAGGCAAGGGATGTCTCCCTTTGATTACTGATTCCAACGCCTGCTACTTTGCTTTTATCTATCTGTGCCTCTTCCAACAATTTTGCAGTGACATAGATAATATTATGATAAATCTCCATCGGGTTATGGGAAACCCAGCCTTTGTCATTGATAATCTGCTCATGCGCCTGGTCTTTCCTTTTGATCAGGCTGCCGGATGCGTCAAATAAAAGGGCCTTTGTTCCCTGCGTGCTCTGGTCTATACTGATAATATATTGTTCTGACATGATTTTCACCATCCTTGACAGGTCTAACTACACCAATTCCAAAGCACACTTCACGATTCCGTCTGCATTCAGGCCATAATGGTCGAATACTTCCTTCGATGTACCGGTAATCACAGGAGCATCCGGCAGAGCAAGGTTTACCACTTTCCTTGGGCACTCGCTTCCTACTACCTGACTCACCATGGAGCCCAAACCGCCGTAAGGTGCATGTTCTTCTACCGTAATGACTGCCTTTGCGGCGGATGCGGCTTTTATAATGGTTTCTTTGTCCAAAGGTTTGATGCAGTACATGTCTACTACCGTCGCATGAATCCCTTTTGACTCCAGGATTTTAGCGGCATCGGCTGCCGGTTTTACCATCTCTCCACAAGCAATAATCGCAATGTCAGCCCCTTCTGTCAATACAGTTGCCTTATCCATTTCAAATGGCACGTTTCCTTCCTCGTAAACATCCTCCACCGGATTTCTGCCCACTCGGATATATGCTGGTTTTTCATCTTTTAAGAGAGCTTTGAAGAGGTACTCTGTCTGGAGGCGGTCACTTGGAATGTAAACCCTCATATTCGGAATCGAGCACATCGCCGCAATGTCCTGCGCCGAATGATGGCTCATTCCCAGCGCCCCGTAGCTGACTCCGCCGCTGATTCCGATTAATTTTACATTGGTGTTGGAATAAGCCACATCCACCTTGCACTGCTCATAACTTCTGGTGCTCAGGAAACTGGCCGGAGATGCTGCATAAGGTTTCTTCCCGCATTTTGCAAGTCCTGCGGAAATACTGACCAGGTTCTGCTCTGCGATTCCGACTTCCACAAACTGTTCCGGACAGCTTTCTGCAAATTTTGTCAGTGATGCACTTCCTCTGGAATCACTACAGAGTGCCACGATTTCTTTATCTTCTTTTGCCGCTTCAACTAATACATCACAAATCACCTGTCTGTTTGCTATTTTATTCATGGAGCAGCGCCTCCTTTCTCTCTTTTAAATCTTTCTTAATCTGTGCCAGTTCTTCCGCATTTGGAACCTTATGGTGCCATGGCGCTTTATTCTCCATGACCGGTGAACCTTTTCCTTTGACGGTGTTGGCTATCAATACGGTAGGTTTTCCTTTGACTGTTTTTGCTTCCTCAAATGCATCCTTTAACTGTGAAATATCGTTTCCATCTGCCACATCAATTACGTGCCAGCCAAATGCACGGAATCTTTCGTGCAAATCGTCATGCGCCATCACGTCTTCTGTATTTCCTGAAATCTGCAGGCGGTTTCTATCTACTACTGCACAAAGATTATCCAGTTTATAATGGCTCGCTGCCATTGCTCCTTCCCAAACAGAGCCTTCTGCCAGCTCTCCATCTCCCATCACCGTATAGGTCCGGCAGGTCTGTCCATTCATCTTAGCTGCCAGTGCCATTCCTACACAGACCGGAAGACCGTGTCCCAAAGAACCGGAGTTCATCTCGATACCAGGTAATTTGTTGTTTGGATGTCCGATGTATTTCGAACCAAATTTACTAAATTGTTCAACGACTTCTTTGATTGGGAAAAATCCTTTTTCCGCCAGTACTGCATAATAAGCCTCCATGGAGTGCCCTTTACTCATAACAAATTTATCGCGGTCCGGGTCATCCATATTTTCCGGACTGATATTCATCTGTTCAAAATAAAGCTCTGTCAGGATTTCCATAACACTCATGTCACCGCCGATATGTCCGGCTTTTCCTTCTACAATGATATCAATGGTATTTTCCCGCAGTTCATAAGCCAATGCCTTCAGATTGCTCATAATGTTACATCCTCCCCTCGCAGATATGCTTTTACGTCTTCCTCAATCGGGTCATACAAATCTGGTGTAATTCCCATATATTTACATGCTTCATACAAAACCGGAACAACATTTTCATGGATGCCTACGCAATGATGAATGTAAGGGCCTTCCACGATTTTTGCTTCCAGGCGTTTGATATTATCCACTTCCACCCAGAGATAAGTTCCCATTCCCTTCGGGCCGTCGATTCCTGTTGCATTTCCAAGAAGAAGGGAATACTCTCCGTGGTCTCCGTCGAATCTTACCAGTGTCACCTTGCCGTGCTGTGCCTCCGCGGTAATGCTTCCTGGATGGTCAAATGCCAGAGGATAGGTAATCTTCGGTGTCTCTTTTGCCACGGAAATCGGCCATGGGCCGCAGTGCTGCAGCAGTTCCCCATTTGCCACGTCCGGATGACGGATGGTCCAGTCTGCAAAGAAGCTTCTCTTCTCGTCCATACCTGCCGCCTCGGTTATCAAAGCAGTGATGGCGCCATGAATATCGGTCTCGCACACAACCGGAATTCCTTCCTCGTTCATAAGGGCATTTGCCGCACAGGGCATGATGCCAATCTCCGACTGGAGCTGGTTCCAGCACTGGATTGCCGCCGCCTGACAGCCGTACTGGTTGACCAGACGCTTCATAGCCACTTTCAATGCCGCCACATTTTCCAGCTCTTCATCCTTGACACAGATTTCCATATTTTCACGGCAATACTGCATCACCTCTGCAACCTCGTTTGCCTCTTCCTTTGCTTTCTTCATCTCGTCGGTCAGCTCCGGCATAGGAATGGGAGTGAGCTGAATGTTGAATTTCTCCAGAAGTTCTCCTTCATTGCACATGGTAGACCAGAATTCGTATGGACGGGTAGAAATCTGTAAAATACGGATGTTCCGGAAGGTCTTCACTACATTGCAGACTGCAAGGAAATCCCGCAAGCCACGTTCAAACACCGGGTCGTCCAGACGGCAGTTGGTCAGATATGTAAAGGGAACGTTGAACCGGCGAAGCACTTTTCCGGTAGCAAACAGTCCGCACTGGGTATCCCGAAGTCTGGTTCCATCTTCCTCCGGCCGCTCATCTAATGGGCCCCATAAGAGAACCGGCACATTTAAATCCTTTGCCAATCTGGCACATTCAAATTCGGTTCCAAAGTTACAATGTGGAAGGAAAAGCCCGTCTATTTTTTCCCGTTTGAATTTTTCCGTAATTTTGATGCGGTCTGCGTCATCATAGAGTAAACCTTCCTCGTTGATATCTGTAATATCAACAAAATCGATATTGAGTTCCTTCAAACGCTGTGCCGTTAATCCACGGTATTTCACTGCGTCCGGTGCACTGAAGATGCTTCTTCTGGTAGGCGCGTAGCCAATTTTGATGGTTGCCATGTTCAAATCCTCCGTTTCTTGTAATGATTTTCAGTTTCGAAAAAATGCTGACCTTTTTGGTTAAGTCTTGCTTTTCTTAATATGAATAATAAGATATTATCCACTTAATTTCACCTTGATATTTAGAATTTTTAACTAAATTTTTACTGAACTATATCTATTAAAGAAATGGTTTAATTTATACAACAAAAAACAGAGGCATGCAGAAATTGCCTCTGTCATCATATTCACACTCAAGAAATACAAAATTCGGAAAATTCTTCATAAAATTTCATAAAACTAATCGGACACTTCTCTTTCAATGTATCAATTGATGTTTCCTCTGCGACAGCCACATATTGTTCCCTGTCTGGCACCTCATGATATTGCTCAAAAACCCTTTTCATATAATTCTTAGGATAATCACTAGATGGATTATTCTTTTCTCCCCAAATCAGTTCTGGTTTCGAAGGAAGTTTCACCTTCCCCGGTTCTGAACCAAAACATTTTTTATATGCTTTTTTATCAGATAGGAGCCAGCATTCTATCATTTTTAATGAAATCATCGGAATACCTTCCCACTGTTCATTTTCTGCCAATTGCAATCCCTGAATAACATCAGAATGTATTTTCTCAAAATGCTTTCTGCAATTTGTTTCATCTTTTTGGCTGCCTGCAGGTGACTTATCCGTATCGCAATAAAAAATCCCTCTTGTGTATCCTTGATTTATTGCATAGACAGAAAACCTACGTGCAGGTATTCCTTTTCCATCCACATTTCTTAAATGCCGCATACCTAGTTTTCTTCTTTTCTTTCCATCAATCAATTCTTTTTCTACATAGTCGATTTTTAATTCCACATGCATCTCTTTTGCACACTTTTGAAGAAGAGATATTATAGTTCCCGGATGCCACTCCCCTCTTGAATCTTTCCATCCATAGTCATCTGGTCCTTCACCGTATACCAGTATCTTTAGAATTTTCACGAAATATTTCCTCCGCCAAGCAGCTTGTCAATAATCTCAGAATTGCTCATATTCATCAGTATTTCTCCCGGATACAAATAGTCCAATTTTTCATTTAGCTGATTATTTTCTGTCAAAGTACTACATTCACAAAATCCTGTTTGTGGATTTCGATACATATATCTGATATTATTTTTTTCTACATAATCCAAAAATATCGGGCTATGGGTTGTTACTATCATTTGACTGCTTTTTTCCTTGCAGTTGTCATTTAATATATTGATAATTTTTTCTGCATAGTCCAGATTAATCCCATTTTCTATTTCATCCAAAAGCATCACGCCCTTTTTATCCATCTCGCAAATAGCCAGAAATGCCAATAATCGAAGTGTTCCATCACTCATATTTTTTGATTCAATAGTCAGCAGCTTTGTATCAAACTTTTCTTCCATAACCAGTTGTGTCCATCCTGGCTTTCCCTTTGTTTTTGCCTCAACCTTTACAATTCTGTCTCCTATGACGTTCTTTATCTTATCGGCAAATTTCTCTTTTTGTTCCGGCTTCATCGTTTTTATAAAGGACGGTAATTTCTCTCCTGCACTTCCAATCGTATCTACATCTCCTCTACTGGATAGACGCATTTTTTCCGGTGAAAGCAGTTCAAATGAATCTGAATGATGCCAAAAATCTTTTAAAGCCTGCAAGATTGGGTATTCACTAACATCCATCACCTTTAAAAGAGAAGAATTCAATTCTAGTTTTGGTAAGGCTACCTTTTTGCCATTAATATTATTTCGGATATAATTATTGGTTGATTTTGATGCATAGCAAAGCAACACATCTCTCTTTTTTTCATTGTAAACAGATACCAGTTCATAAGCTAATTTTAATGTATTTTTCTGTGCATTTGCCAAAATATGCATCTCCCAACACAGAGAAACGTATTGAGATTCTACCGGTAATTCCATTTCACATGAAAATGAAATAGTCTGCAATTTCCCCAATTGAGATTTTATATCTGATACTTTCCATCCTCGTCTTTCTAAAATAACTGCAAAATCTTCTTTCGTTAGATTAGAAATGAAATCTAATACTTGCAATATCGTACTTTTTCCCGACATATTATTACCAACGATAACCGTAAACTGCTCTAAATTCATCGTAAATAAATTTAGTGCCTTGAAATTGTCTACAAATAATTTTTTTATCAATACACTTTCCTCCATCCACTTTCCGAGAGTACTTTTATCATAATCAGCATACAAATGATATGAAAGGATTATATCATATGTCACCAATTTTCGCAGAAAATTGATGACCTGCTTGCGCCTCAGTGCAATTCATTATATCATAACTGCACTGACTTGTGTGTAAATCTTTGCTCGTACAAAGGTATTTTTTCTCCTTTTTATTGCAATATATTACAAAAGCAGGCATAATAAAAATACCTTGTCGGACAAAGTCCCCACACACTGAATGGATATGCATTACAGGATGCATTTTGAATATGATTTAAGAAGAATTACAAGGAGACATCCCATGAAAATCACCGCCAAAGAACTTGCTAAAAAACTGAATTTATCCGCCGCCGCAGTCAGCATTGCATTGAACGGTAAACCCGGCGTCAGTACAAAGACGAGAAAGCTGGTTCTGGAAGCTGCGGAAAAATATGGTTACGATTTTACACGAATTTCAGAGAAAAAGCGAATTACAGGCACCGTATATTTCTGTATCTATAAAAAACATGGGGCTGTCGTAGGAGATACCCCTTTCTTTTCTGAAGTTTCTGAAGGAATTGCAGATGGATGCAAAAAAGCTGAATATCGGATGAAAATCACGTATTTATATGAGGATGGAGAGCTGGAGCGAGAGATTGAGGAGATTCAGTTTTCGGACTGTGTGGGAATGATTCTTCTTGGAACAGAAATGACATCAGAGGACTACAAGCATTTTTCTCACCTTCCTTTTCCAGTCATCCTTCTGGATACTGCCATGGAGGGGGTAGCCTGCGATTGTGTTCTAATGGACAATGTTCTGGGGGCATTCCAGGCTGCCAGCTTCTTGATTAAACATACAGGAAAACAGCCGGGATACCTCCACTCCTTCTATCCAATCAGTAATTTTAACGAACGGAGAGAAGGTTTTTTCAAGGCAATCCATACTCATGGAATGTCTTCTTCTAGTTCTATTGTACATCAGCTCCCGCCATCCGTAGACGGCGCATACACAGACATGCTGGGAGTGCTAAAGCAGGGCGCTCCTATTGCATCTGCTTATTTTGCAGACAATGACTGGATTGCCATTGGTGCCATTAAGGCATTCAAAAAAATGGGTTATCGGATTCCGAAAGATATCTCGATTATCGGTTTTGATGATATTCCTTTTTGCACGGTCATAGAGCCTTCTCTGACTACCATTCATGTTCATAAACGGACCATGGGTAAAATTGCGGTTTCCCACCTGATGAAACGACTGAATGAGCCCAACATACCTCCCTCCAAAATCAGGCTTGGCACGGAATTGGTTTTGAGGCGCTCGGTGAGCAGGTAGGAATTCCGTACAAAAATGTTATTGTTGTATAGGAGGTCATGTGATGAATCAAATCAAAATGGGAAAATTCATTTCAGATATGAGAAAAAAGCAGGACCTGACGCAAAAGCAGTTGGCGTTCCGACTTAATGTAACAGATAAGACAATTGAATTTTTAAGAAATCCTATTCCATCTAGAAAGCCGTTGTAATATAATAGAATCGTTGACATTTTCAAGTTTGATGAACTAAAATTGGAATTTTTTGGAAAGAATGAAAAAAATCATATGGAACAAATATGGAAGGAAATGTTTCAAGCAGCAAGATCCGTACAGAACGGGAGACAAATATCTGATTATGTAGACGCAGGTGGAGTTGCTGCCGCAATACTATCATCATCAGGTAAAATATACACTGGTGTCTGTGTGGACACCTGCTCCACATTGGGAATCTGCGCTGAAAGAAATGCGATTTTTAATATGATAACAAATGGAGAACAGGAAATTAAAAAAGTGCTTGCAATCATGCCGAATGGAAAATCCGGCGCTCCATGTGGCGCTTGTCGGGAATTGATGGTTCAGCTTATGCCCAACAATTATCAAGAAATTGAAGTTCTGATAGATTTCGAAGCAGAGGAAATCGTTACTCTTGGTGAACTTACTCCCAAGTGGTGGATATAAACAACTTCCCGTTTGATGAACTGAATTTAGAATTTAGACTGGATAAAAATCAAAAAGGAGAAGGGTCAATTTAATGAATGACATTTGGTCAAAGTATGTACAGGGTACAAACACACTATATTATTCTCGTAAACTTCGCTTTCATGATATGTTTGCAGAACAGTATAAGGCACAGTTTGGATTGGATGAAAAAACGAATATAAGGATACTTGAAATCGGCTGCGGTCCTGGCGCTCTTGCAGGCGCACTTCATCGTTGGTATCCGAATGCTGAGATTACAGCGGTTGACCTTGATAGTGAATTTATCCGTTTTTCCAAGGAGCACGAAAGCGGAATCATATTCTTGGAAGAAGATATTACATCCCTTCCTTTTGAAAATAACAGTTTTGATGTTGTAATTTCCAACACAGTAAGTGAGCATATTGAACCATCCAAATTTTATAGAGAGCAGTTTCGCATACTGAAAACAAATGGAATCTGTCTGCTTCTATCTTCCCGCAAGGGAATTGTTGTTACTCCAACATGTATTAATCTCAGCGAATATGAAAAACATTTCTGGCAAAAAGCTGAACGATACGATGATACGGTGAGTAAATACTCTATCTGTAAATATCCGATGAATGAGGCGGAATTGCCTATTACGATGGAAAGCTACGGATTTAAGAATATCCGGACAGGTTTTGTAACCATAGATTTGACACCAGACAACCCTAAATTTCCGCCTGCATTCGCCCACAACATTATTAATGCAGACAGATATTCGGATATAGATGCGGTTAATTCTGTACTATATACAATGCCGGAGCATTTTTCTATCGAAGAAATTGAGGAAATGAAGCGCTTGATTCATGCAAAATACGATACTCGAATTGCCCAATATAACCGTGGGGAGAAACAATGGGATACGAATATATCAGTTATTATGGTTATACGTGCTGTCAAATAAAATATCCACGCAACTAAATACACGATATACCAGAGCAGAACGCCGACAATACTGAAAGATAATTTAATCGGGGTAATTGATTCTGCCCTTAAAATATCGGTTGGAGCCGGAAATGCAAACCAAATAAAATTGGGCAGCTTTTTAATAACTGTTTTCGTAAAACTTGCTGGCTGAAAATCCTTTTTGAAAATTTGGAGAAGTTTCCTATTTGTTTAAAAACTGCCATATGCCAATTCCTGAATATATCTACACATATATTCTGCTCACATTCGGCGGTATTCCGGCTTTAACCTTCCGCCGTTCTTACGGTTGCCGCTGGATTTCATAAATGCCGGCGGAGACCATGGGGTCATCATCAGCTTCAGCTCATCGCCCGCTACCTTCCTCGTCCGAATTATTGGAAAATACTTTTGTAATCCATTCCTCACTCTATTGTACCTCCTGTGTATAATTTTTTGATACATTGTTTCATCATCGGATTTTTGCTTGAAATTACAGAAGCGGTGTAAGAAACCGGTTCTGCATGCTGAAGCATGATAAGCACCGAAAATGAGAGCCTTACGGCAAGAAATATCTGACATCAAGAACGCTGTCGAACAATAATAGAATAAAAATCCATTTCATTTGTCAGGAAAATGAGATATAATAGCAGGAGCAGAAAGATGATTCTGGAAAGGATACAAAGAAGAGAATCCTTTTTAATAGATGGCCGCAGACATTCGAAAAGGAGAATACAGCTATGGACTATTCAAAATTAGAAAAAAGTATCATTGATATATTACAGGAAGAGCAAGTCAAACTTGGTTATATGAGTGAAACCGTACGTTTATATTATCCGCTTCAATCGCTGAATCGTTTTTTGAAAACGAATTATAATATAGAAGAAATGCATGCAGAACTGAAACTCTTCGTACAGTCGGTTGAACACAAACTAGGCCATATAAATATATCGAATGAGAAAGAACGGTTCTGTTTTTCATTACCGCCGCAGGCCAGTGATTTTGTCCATGAGCATATGGGTCATGCTGAGTTTATTTATGATTTTGTAAATACGATCTCAAAGCATGGCGTCACAATTGAAGAAATATTAGAGCAGTTTTATAAATATTCGGATCATGTGCATTTCGAGAAAGTATCACACGGAGAGTTTGATTATCTCGTTTATTTTGAAGATGGAAAACCGGATGACTATCGATATTGCATTACGGATGAAGGCTGCCATATGATTTATCACCGTTATAATGAAGAAGATTATAACGATATTCATTTTGAGTAAAGTGGAAGGGAAACTAACATAGATAAAAATGAATATGGCTGCAATGAACGGTCGAACGTGAGGAATTTACGGAGGGGCAATATGGTAATTACAAAAGGAAAAGAGCGAGTTTCTAAAGTAGATACATATCTGAATTGTGCAGAAGTCTTCGCTTATAGAAGCACATGTTTAAAAAGAAAATACGGAGCCGTAATTGTAAAAGATGACGTGGTGATTTCTACTGGTTATAATGGTTCACCCAGAGGGAAAGAAAATTGTTCTGACATTGGCGTGTGCCCCAGAATAAAACTTGGGATGCATCAGGGCGAAGGCTATGGAATATGCAAGGCAATCCATGCAGAAGCAAACGCCCTGATGAATTGTTCCAGGGAACAAACAATAGGCGCTGATCTTTATCTGACCGGAGTGAATCCTATCGATGCTTCTATTCACAAGGCAAAACCGTGCCCACTGTGCGCAAGAATGATTATACAGGCGGGTATTAGAAATGTATATCTCCGGCAGGGAAATGGAATGAATCATTACATTGTTTTGCCTGCCGACGAACTCCAATGGTGCCTGTAGAGCACATTAATCAGATTTTTTTCTCGCAAAGCAACGGGCCAGCGGACATCTTTGCATGTACATTTGCCTCGCCAGATAAAGCCAGCCTTTTCTTTCGACTTTTTCCAAGAAAAATCAATATCTGATGTCCGCATCTTCCTTTAAGGTGACCACATCATTGTCTATTCCAAAGCACTACTTCGCTTTTCTGGCTCTCACCAGCAGCATCATAGGTCTCCGCATTTCATCTTTCATTCCGGGTATATGCATCAATTCTTCGGGCGGCTGTGCTTCCTCTACATGTTCAAGAACGAATCCCGCATTCATGACTCCCATCAGTATCTGCGTCAGAGTATGGTGCCGCTTGGATACTTTCTGCCCCAGGAATATCGTCTGGCGTTCCCCCGGGTAAAAATATTGATCCACCGGCCATGCCTTTGGTGTGCCGTCCTCTCCGTAAATCCAATCTTCATTGATACCGGCAGTAAAGACCGGATGCTCAATATTAAAGAGAAAAATCCCGTCTGTTTTCAGAGTTCGGAATACTTTTTCAAAAACGGTATCCAGATCTGCTATGTAATGCAATACCAGATTGGAGATTATGAAATCAAACGTATTCTCTGGATATTCATATTCTTCGACCGCACATACCTTATAGGTTACATTTTCAGCGGAATTACGCTTTTTGGCTTCTTCGATCATCCGTTCACTGATGTCAAAAGCCAACACAGACGAGGCCCCCTGCTCCGCAGCATATTTGCTGTGCCATCCATAACCGCAGCCAAGGTCCAGTACGGATTTTCCCTGTAATGGCGGAAACAGCGGCGCAAGCTGATGCCATTCCCCGGCGGACTGCAGGCCGTCCCTGCTGCGCGGCATCTGCGCGTAAGCCTCAAAGAAATCTTGATCATCATAGATTTTATTCATAACGTATATCTCCTTTACAGCATATACAGAAAGCTTGCCACTGGCAGCCTTTCTGCATACGATGGTATTTAAAACACTTCCAGCCGCACAGTTGGAAGTTCTCCCGATGGTGACATTTCACATCGGCGTTCCCACCTCGATCAGATTACCGTCAGGGTCATAAAACCGGACAACCTTCTGCCCCCAACTATGGGTCATCAGCCGATTCACATATGCTGTCGAGGGGTACAGCGCTTCAAGTTTTTGAACGAATGCCTCAATATCACGTTCTTCAAAATACAATTCACAGGAATTGTTCTTTGGAATGATATCTTTTCCAAGAAATTTTTTCCAGATTTTTTCGTCCTGAAGGACAAGACCTTCCGTTAAGATCATGTTTCCATCCTGGTCCAGTATCATTTCAAGCCCAAACAGATCATGATAAAACTGTTTTGATTTTTCAATATCTTTCACAACGAGCAATACATTTTTCAGTTTCATAAGCGCTTTATCTCCAATCTATTTTCAAGTACTATTTATGAACCACATAGCAGTCATGGGACATAATCTTTCTCTGATTCCCTTTTTTATTTATGTTTTCGCTTTACAAGCATAAAAATGCCTGCAGCAAGAAGCACAATCCCTACGATATAGTCTTTCCAATATGTCCGACATACTATGGTATCTAAATCAAAAAGGAACTGCTGATTCCTCCATCCACCACCAGATCGATCCCCGTGATAAACTGGGCAGCATCTGATGCCAGAAATGCTGCAGCCATTCCCAGATCCTTTGTTTGTGTAAAGCCCCGCATAGGTGTACGCTCCTCAATCTCCTTAAGCCGCTCAGGTGTTTTCACATTGGTTTTCGCCAGCATATCTGTATAGACAAATCCCGGATTCAAACTGTTTACCCGGATACCATACGGTCCCAAATCTCTGGCCAGGCTTCTTGCAAAGCCTCTCATCCCACTCTTACAGACCGTATATGCCTGGATCTCATGCATTCCCAGGATGGAAGCAAGAGACGAAATAAAAATAATGCAGCCTTTCTTCCGTTCTTTCATATGCTTTGCTGCCGCCCCGCAATGATCACATTTGCTCCTGCGTCATACATTTCTTCCGCGATCGCAAATCCAATACCGGTTGCCCCTCCTGTGATCAATGCGTTTTTTCCTGTAAGTGAAATTTCCTTTAACATCGTTTTCTCCCTTCATCTGCTTTTGCTTTATATCATGAGATAAATTCCTTCGCCTGCTTTCCTGTCATATACTCAATATCAAGCCGGGTCACAGCTTCTCTCTTTTCCTTCTCATCTTCCACTACAACGGCATTTCTGAAAAACACGACACTTTTATAATACGCGGTAAATTCTTCAGAGACAATCTGCTCTGTTCCAACGACACAAAAAGATACTTTACTGTTCCTACGGATCGCGTCTATCTTATGGCCAGACTTTGCGCTGTGGAAATGCAGCCTCGTCCATCATCTGACGTTTTCTTCTCATTTCTCTAAACATGTTTGTTCCTCCCTTGTGACGAACACCTATTGGCGGGTAACTTATTTTAATTTCTGTTCATTTTCTATATGCTCATCCTTGTCTTTACAGGCTCTGCAGGAACTGTACAGTAAATGCGCAGTCCTGTTCTGAACAGTTATTCCTATTCTATCACAAGAAATG
>CANOBT010000041.1 GCA_947564305.1 uncultured Lachnospiraceae bacterium
GAAAGACAAAGGAGATACAAGAATATGTTATATACCACGCATTATGCATCCCCTATCGGCAGCCTTCTATTGGCAGAAAAGGATGGGGCGCTCTCAGGACTTTGGATAGAGGGTCAGAAATATTTCCTGGGTTCAGTGAAAGAGGAGATGACAGAGAACGCAGATTCTGCGATTTTAAAGCAGACAAAAATGTGGCTTGAACGTTATTTCCGGGGGGAAAGGCCATCTGTTGGTGAACTTGCACTTGCCCCACAAGGCAGTGAATTTCGTAAGGCGGTTTGGAAAATCCTCTGTGAGATTCCGTATGGGGAAGTCACGACTTATAAAGAAATTGCGAAGAAAATGGCGGTAAATCTCGGACGTGACACTATGTCAGCTCAGGCTGTGGGCGGCGCGGTGGCTCACAATCCGATTTCCATTATCATTCCCTGTCATCGTGTCATCGGAACGGATGGAAGTTTGACAGGATATGCGGGTGGAATCGACAGAAAAATCAAGTTGTTGACTCTGGAAGGAGTAGATGTAGAACGGTTTTTTGTTCCTGCGGGCAGCAGGTAATCCATCTACAAAGCAGATTGGTTATGGATACAGGAAAGGGGAAAAATATGGAATGGACAGATGGGAAAACAAGATGTTGGTGGGCAAATCCAAAAAATGAAAATTATATCAGGTATCATGATGAGGAGTGGGGGATTCCGGTGTATGATGACCATAAATTATTTGAAATGTTGATATTGGAATCTTTTCAGGCTGGTCTTTCGTGGGAGTGTGTATTAAATAAGCGGGAAAATTTCAGACAGGCATTTGACAATTTCGATTTGGAAAAAGTCTGTTCTTATGATGAACAGCGAATGGAAGAACTAAAGAATAATCCAGGTATTATCCGCAACAAACGGAAAATCCAGGCAGCAGTAGCCAATGCAAAAATATTCCGTGCTATCCAGGAGGAATTTCAAAGCTTTTCGAATTATATCTGGCATTGGACAGATGGAAAAGTGATATATGAAAAAGGTATGACCTGCTCTGAACTTTCGGATAAAGTCTCAGATGATTTAAAAAAGCGCGGCATGAAATTTGTCGGGACCACAATTATCTATGCCTATCTGCAGGCTGTGGGTGTTATTTATTCTCATGATGAAGGGTGCTTTTTGGAAAAATAATTTGGAAAAATGGAAGTGGAGAGATTTTTTAGAATGCTCTGTAACACAGAAGGGATGAAGAACTGACTTGCAGGTCTTCATCCCCTTTTAACATCAAAGTATACAGAAAGGCATTTTTTGTTATCCTTTGCTTAAAAAGCTGTTTTTTTCAGCGCTTATTCATTCGGATTGCGCCGGTGCATAGAGAACTCATACTGGCTGTATTCGGATACGGTATCTGTAACCAGACGGTCATCCGCTTTTTTGAGCTGTTTGTCGCGCTCTCTCTTAAATGCCCGCTCTTCCTGAATATTTCCAGGACCAGCTACACAGCCGCCTACACAGGCCATACCCTCAATGAAATCTTCCGGAAGCTTTCCTGCCTTCAACAGCATAAGGGCCTTGCGGCATTCTGCCGCGCCGTTGCACTGGCGTACATTTAAGCCGCTGTTTCCGCCATGTTCAATATATGCCTGTTTTACGGCTTTTGTCACGCCGCCCGAATTGGAGTAACCTTTTGCGTGGATACTGCCGTTTTGCGGCTCTTCCAGAGTAGCAGGCTCCAGTTTGATTTTTTTCGCGCGGAGCATGGCCTGGAATTCCTCAAAGGTAAGAACCAGATCTGCATTTTCACCCTCATGTTCCTGGTCCTGTCCGGCTTCACTCTTTTTCGCGATACATGGTCCGATGAAGATGCAGACTGCACCCGGATGCATAGCCTTTACAAGCCTTGCTGTCGCGGCCATCGGCGAAACCGTGGTGGAAATATGGTCCGAGAGTTCCGGGAAATGACGGCGGATCAAATGAACAAAGGCAGGGCAGCAGGAGGTTGTCATCTTCTTGCCTGCTTCATGTGCTTCAGCCCATTCTTTCGCTTCAGAATCAGATACGAAATCCGCTCCGATAGCTACGTCAACCATATCCTTGAAGCCCATTTTCTTCGCGCCTTTTCGGATGGACTCCATCGTAATATCCATACCAAACTGTCCCTCTGCTGCAGGGGCTACCAGCGCATAGACCGGTCTGTCACCTTTCAGATAGTCAATGACTTCAATCATACGGGAGCTGTCAGAAATCGCTCCGAACGGGCATTTGCTGATGCAGGAACCGCAGCGGATACATTTTTCATCATCAATCCAAACTCTTCCGTCTTCATCCGCCTGAATCGCATCTACCGGGCACGCGCGACGGCAGGGACGCATAATATCCACAATTGCGTTATACGGGCATGCGTCGTAGCACTGTCCGCATTCTTTACATTTTTCGGGATTGATGTAGGCTCTGTCTCTGGCAATGGAAATAGCGCCGAAACGGCATGCCTGCATACATTTTTTCCCCATACATTTCTGACAGTTGTCTGTCACTGTAAACCGGGTAATGGGGCAGTTCTCACAGGCTGATGGGAGAATCTTTACCGTATTATGGCAGGGCTCTCCATCCGCCGGATTGATATTCTTTGCAAGCATGATTCGTTCGCGGACAATCTCACGCTCTTTATGTACACAGCAACGGAATTTCGGTTTGTTTCCAGGCAGGATTTCATAGGGCAGAGTCGCCTCAATCTTGTGCAGGTTTCCCTCAAAGGCTGCTTTGGCAACCTGGTAGAGAACTTCTTCTTTTACCTCTCCAATGGTATCATTCTCATGTAACATACTCTACTTCCTTTCTTCTGTAATGTGTAATTCAAAATTTCGTCTATATTTTAACATATAATTGCCTGTGAAACAACTGTCAGGAGAACCAAAAAAATACCGAGATGTTTGTGTTATATTGACATATGGAGCTTAAAAGGATAAAATTTACACCAAATGCATTTTCGAGGCAAAAATGGATTTTTGCAGCAAGGAAGACACAGATGTAAAATTAGAACAAGTAGGAGGAAACTGCATATGAAAAACAGATATATCCCAGATTGGGACAGATATGCGTCGCTTGCAAGACAGGCAGCAGCGGAAGGAACGGTATTGCTGAAAAATGACGGAAACGTGCTTCCGCTGAAAGAGGGGGAAAAGCTGGCTGTTTTTGGAAGGACACAGTTTGAATACTACAAGAGCGGCACCGGGTCAGGAGGAATGGTGAACACAAAATATGTGACAGGCATTTCAGACGCATTGGAGGAAGAATCTTTTGTCCTGAATCAGACGGTGATTGGTACATACCAGGACTGGCTGAAAGAACATCCTTTTGACCAGGGAAGCGGTTGGGCGCAGGAGCCATGGAGCCAGACGGAGATGCCGCTTTCAGACGAGGTTGTAGGGCAGGCGGCTCAGGAATCAGACACCGCGCTCATTGTCATCGGGAGGACTGCCGGAGAAGACAGGGACGCGGAAAACCAGGAGGGAAGTTATCTTCTGACAACAGCAGAGGAAGACATGCTTAGAAAGGTTTGTCAGGCATTTTCACGGACAGTCGTTCTGTTAAATGTGGGAAATATTATTGATATGAAATGGGTGGAAACCTGCAAGCCGTCTGCCGTGCTGTATGTATGGCAGGGCGGCATGGAAGGTGGCCGCGGGATTACGGATATTCTGACCGGACGCGTCAATCCATGCGGGAAGTTGGCGGATACCATTGCACGTGATATTGAAGATTATCCGTCCACACGGAATTTCGGCGGAGATGAGGCCAATATATATGCGGAAGATATTTATGTAGGATACCGGTATTTTGAAACATTTGCTAGAGAGAAGGTGTTGTTTCCTTTTGGGTATGGAATGTCCTATACTTCTTTTGCTATAGAAAATATGCGTATGGATAGAAAGGAAAACTGTACCGTGCTGCATGTTTCTGTGAAAAATACCGGTGCAGTGCCAGGAAAAGAAGTGGTGCAGGCATATGTCAATCCGCCTCAGGGAAAACTTGGAAAACCGTTGAGAAATCTGACGGCATTTGCAAAGTCAGCTCTTCTAAAGCCGGGAGAAATAGAGGAAATTTTGCTGACCATACCGGATGGGCAGATTGCCTCCTATGATGACAGCGGGGTGACAGGCTTTCCATCCTGTTATGTATTGGAAGCCGGAAGTTATGAGTTTTATGCGGGAAATGATGTGCGGGAAGCACGGATGGCAGGTACATTCACAATAGAAGAAACAAGAATGGTGGAGCAGTGTACAGAAGCTATGGCGCCTGCGAAATCATTCTCAAGACTGCGTACGGGAGATATTTGCCAGGGGAACGGCAGCACTTTGCATGAGGCATGGGAAGAGACTCCAAAGCGTTCTGTATCAATGAAAACCAGAATCGCAGAAGATTCAGTAAGGGACATCCCTTATACGGGAGATAAAGGCTGGCTTTTAAAAGATGTATATGACGGCAAAATCAATATGGAGCAGTTCCTGGCACAGATTCCGGACGAGGAGCTGTGCCATCTGGTAAAGGGTGAGGGAATGTGCTCTCCAAAAGTAACACCAGGAACCGCAGCGGCTTTCGGAGGTCTGACGGAAGGACTGAAAAAATTCGGGATTCCCTGTGGATGTTGTGCGGACGGACCTTCAGGAATCCGCATGGATTGTGGGACAAAAGCATTTTCTCTGCCTAATGGAACCTGTCTTGCCTGTACCTTTAACGAAAGTCTGTTGGAGGAACTGTATGAGATGGAAGGGGCGGAGCTCCGCAAAAACCGGATTGATACACTTCTCGGTCCTGGTATCAACATTCACAGAAATCCGCTGAACGGCCGAAATTTTGAATATTTCTCAGAGGACCCTTATCTGACCGGACGAATGGCGGCGGCACAGTTAAAGGGGATGGGAAAATGCGGTGTGACTGGAACAATCAAACATTTTGCGGCAAATAACCAGGAACACAACCGCAGGAAGGTGGATGCGATCGTCTCTGAGCGTGCCCTTCGTGAAATCTATCTGAAAGGCTTTGAGATTGCCGTAAAAGAGGGAAAAGCCTATTCTATCATGACCACATACGGTCCAATCAACGGAATCTGGACCGCAGGAAATTATGATTTGCTGACATTGGTGCTGCGAGGGGAATGGAAATTTGACGGCATGGTAATGACCGACTGGTGGGCGGATGCCAATGAGGAGGGCGGACCGGCTTCTACTCAGCATATCGCTGAGATGGTCAAGGCTCAGAACGATGTGTTTATGGTAGTGCCGGATACGACAACTTATGACGGCAATCTGAAAGAGCAGCTTGCGGATGACAGATTGTCAAGAAGTGTTCTGGCGAGGAGTGCTGCGAATATCTGCAGGATGCTGATGAAATCTCCGGTTATGGACCGGAGTCTGGACAGAATCAGTGAGGAAGAGAAAAAGGCATGGGAAGAAATGGATGCAGAAGATAGGGTGGATTTTGAGATTGAGTATCTTCCGGTGGAAGAGGAACTGGTCATTCCAGGAGCTGAAATTTGTACGGATCAGGGAAGCAGTACTGTATTTGGCCTGTCAGTGAAAAATATGGGAAACTACTCCTTAAAGCTGAAAGTACGCTCAGATGCAGGCGCCGTGGCACAGATTCCGGTGTCCATATTCTGGGACGGCCATCTGTCCGGGACTGTCACCATCAATGGAACGGATGGTAAATGGATGGAAGTGGAACAGGATTTGGGCATGGCTATGGGAACCAACCATTTTGTGAAATTTTATTTTGCACAGAGCGGTATGGAGATTGAGAGCGCAAGTATTCAGTGGAAGGGAATGCCAAAGCGTCCATAAAACAGTACTCTCCTATGCTATTTTGTGGCTCTTTTTCTAAAAGAACGATAAAAATGTATAGTAATTTTTATAAAGTGGTGTTAGAATAAAGAAAATATATAAATTGGAGGTTTAAGAATGGCAAGAGGACGCAAAAAGCAGGTAAATCTTACATTAGAGGAACAATTAGAAGTAGTAAACAGCGAAATCGCGGCATGTGAGGAGCAGATTAAATCACTGAAACAGAAGAGAAAAGAGATAGATAAGCAGATTAAGGAAGAAAAGAAGGAAGCATTGTATCAGGCGGTTGTAGAGTCTGGAAAGAGCATTGAGGACATCCTTTCGACCCTTTCTGGAAATGAATAAAAAGCTGCGGCTTAGGAACTGTATGAAAATAACTTAACCATTTTCAGGGTTATATTTTTCATACAGTTCCTCATTTACGAAAGATGTCATCTGAATTTTTGGAAGAAAGAAGGGAAGGAACCATGATACAGGACATTGCACCGCACCATCTGGATAATGCATACCATCCCGCACCGCCGGACAAGGATTGTATCGCGCTCTGTTTTGAAGGACGCACTTGTCTGATGAAAAAGGCGGGGGAAGAGATTGTCTTTCCCCGATTTGCAGATTTGGAAAAAGAAAATATGGGGATTTATGACGGGTATACATATCTGTTCCAAGTAGACGAAGAACGATATTACCTGCTTAAAAGTGAGAATCTAAATCGCCCTGTAGATTTCCGGATGGAGGATATGGGAGTATTTCGAGAGGCAGAACCGCAATATAGAGCATTTGCCGGGATTACAGCGCATCAATTGTATCAGTGGTATCAAAAGCACAAATACTGTGGACAGTGTGGTTCACTGACAAAGCCGGACAGCAAGGAGCGGATGCTGTATTGTGAGAAATGCGGTTCTATGGAATATCCGAAAATTTGTCCGGCAGTAATTATCGGAGTGACAGATGGAAACCGGCTTCTCCTTTCTAAATATGCGGGGCGGACGTTCAAAAAGTATGCTCTTCTTGCCGGTTATACAGAAATCGGGGAGACGATGGAAGAGACCGTAGCCAGGGAGGTCATGGAAGAAGTTGGGTTGAAGGTGAAGAATATCCGCTATTATAAAAGTCAGCCGTGGGCCTTTACAGATACTATTTTGATGGGCTTCTATTGTGATTTGGATGGTTCGGACAAGATTCGTCTGGACGAGGAGGAGCTTGCACTTGCAGAGTGGTTTGAGAGGGAAGAGATTCCGGTTACCCCTTCGAGAGACAGTCTGACCAATGAGATGATTATGATGTTTAAAAATGGAAAAGTATAGAAAGGAATGGAAAAAATAATGAGAGCAGAATTTGATGATACCTTAATTACAGGAAACGAGATGATTGATTCACAGCATAAGGAATTGATTGCGAAGATTAATGGACTTTTGGATAGCTGCGAGGATGGTAATGACAAATTGGCGGCAGTAAAGACACTGGATTATCTGGCGGAATATACGGATTTTCATTTTACGGCAGAAGAGAAGCTTCAGGAAGAAATGGAATATCCGGGATTGAAAGAGCACAAAGCAGAGCATGAGAAGCTGAGGAAGGTAGTGGACGAGCTCCATGAGATGTTGGTAGAAGAGGAAGGGCCGACTCCTGCATTCGTAGAACAGGTGAACAGCAATGTGATTGACTGGCTGTATCGGCATATCAAAGGCTTTGACCGTTCTGTGGCAGAATATCGGTTTATGCGTGGAAACAGCGAGAACCTGTAGAGAAAGGGTTATGCTGGCCGGGCTGTGCACCGGTTCCAAGCTGATAAAGATGTGATTATCATGAGAAAAACCGCCAGGCATACCTGCAGAAAGATTGGGGTGCCTGGCAGTTTTAAGTATGTCTTATAGACAAGCTTTGATTTTTTCAATCATTTCCTCATATTCCGCATCGCTTAAATAGACCTTGTCCGGATTCATCTGAAATACGCCGCCCCACTCGTCACCGCCCTCATATTTGGGCACCAGATGCATATGAAGATGGCATCCGGTATCTCCATATGCGCCGTAGTTCACCTTGTTCGGATGGAATGCTTTGTGGAGTGCATTTGCCGCTTTCACGATATCAGCCAGAAAAAGATTCCGTTCCTCTTCGCTGATATCCACAATCTCACTCACATGATCCTTATAAGCTACGATACATCTTCCTGGTTTGCTCTGCTCTTTGAATAAGATTAACTGACTTACATCTAAGTCGCAGATTTTGATTCCGAACTTGTCCAATAATTCCCCGCCCGTGCAATAGGCACAATTCATATCTTTCATTGCGTCCTCCTTCTAAAAAAATAATTACGTTTCTACAGGTTATTATAAAGAGATTCGTAGATAAGTTCAAGTTTTATTTCAGCGTCATTTCAGTGTTCTGTTATATGATAAAAAAGGGATATTTTCGGAAAATATTGGAGGTTAGAAATTTGAAAATATTGATTATAGAGGATGAAAAACTGCTGGCGGATTCTCTTCGCAGGCTTTTGGAAAATAAGGGATTTGATGTGGAAACCGTATATGACGGCGAGACGGGGGTGGAGTATGCAAAGCTGGAAATTTATGACCTTTTGGTTTTGGATGTGATGCTTCCAAAGCTCAATGGCTATGAAGCTGCCAGAGAAATCCGCTCGAGGCGTTTGGGAGTACCGATTCTGATGCTGACTGCAAAATCGGATTTGGAGGATAGGATTACAGGTTTGGATTCAGGTGCCGATTACTATCTGACCAAACCATTTGATACAAGGGAATTTTTGGCCTGCATCAATGCACTGCTGCGCAGGCAGGGAGCTCAGGTGGACGAAATGATATTTGGCAATACATCTTTGGATTTGGCTTCTGCTATGCTGGTCTGTGGCACAAATCGAGTTCGGCTTTCTGCAAAAGAGTTTGACATTATGCGTTTCCTTTTTCAGTCCAAAGAGAGGAACCTTTCCAAAGAGGCGATTCTTGCCAGAGTATGGGGCTATGACTCGGATGCCGTTGAGAATCATGTGGAAGTTTATATTGGTTTTTTGAGAAAAAAACTCGCCAGTATTGGTTCCAATATACGAATTGAAGCGATACGTAGACTGGGATACCATTTGGAGGTCAGGAATGATTAAAAAATTGAGATGGAAATTTGTCATGATCAATATGATGATCGTGACTATCATGCTCTGTGTCATTTTAGGTCTGGTGTATCATTTTACAAAAGAAAATGTAGAGGCAAACAGCATTAATATGATGCAGAATATTGCAAATCGTCCGTTTGGAATGGAGCGTCCAGGGGAATTGAAGGATGAAGTGAGATTGCCGTATTTTACACTCCAGATCGAGCCGGGAGGCGAAGTGGAAGCGACTGGTGGGGGATATTACGATTTATCGGACGAGGAATTTTTGCAGAGCTTGACAAAAGAAGTATTTGAATCACACAAAGAACTTGCAATTATAGAGGAATACAATCTACGGTATTATCATATGGTCACGCCAATGTTTCAGCGTATTGTATTTGCGGATATTTCAAATGAACTGGCTACATTAAACGGATTGATGAGAATTTGTTTTTTGATTGGCGGAATCGGTTTTTTTGCATTTCTGTGGATTAGCATTTTGCTGGCGAAGTGGGCTGTGAAGCCTGTGGAACTGGCATGGAAACAGCAGCGCCAGTTTGTTGCGGATGCCTCTCATGAGCTGAAAACGCCATTGACAGTGATTATGACAAATGCGGAGTTGATGCAGAGTCCGGAATATGATGAAGAAAATAAAACACATTTTCTGGAAAGTGTTTTAACGATGTCCAGGCAGATGCGTAGGCTGATTGAACAGATGTTGGAATTAGCCAGAACAGACAGTATGCAGAACAAAATGATTCGCAGTCCTGTTGATTTCAGCAAACTAGTCTATGATGCAGTTCTTCCCTTTGAAGCGCTCTTTTTTGAAAAAGACCTGACTTTAAATGTGCAGGTGGAGGATGGGATTCAGGTGATAGGGGCAAATGCGCAGCTTAGGCAGGTTGTGGAGATTTTATTGGACAATGCCTGGAAATATTCCAAGGATTCCGGGAATACGTGGATAGACCTGAAAAGACAGGGAAAGCATCAATGTGTGCTGTCTGTTGCAAATGAGGGTACGGAGATGATGCCTGACGAGCTGAAACATATATTCAAGCGCTTTTACCGTGTGGATAGTGCACGCAGCCGGGGCGGAGGTTTTGGTCTGGGACTCTCCATTGCACGAAATATTGTGATACAGCACAAAGGAAAAATTTGGGTGGAAAGCAAAAATGGAATGAACCGCTTTTCTGTGAAATTGCCATACAAGCCGCGTTACGACAGTTCAAATATTTTTCACAAAATATCTCATATTTTTTCAGCATGATTTCAGCAAATATGATTACAATGGCCTTGTAATATGTAAGAAACCATATTGAGAAGAACTTCCATAGTTCGATGATTACAAGGAGATATTTCATATGAGCAATTACAATACCTTTGAAAATCCATCTAATACATTGATGTCGGCGTTTACGAATTTAAAGCAGCAGCAATATGCACTGAATATGCAGATACGGTTGGCCATGCAGATTCATGATGCACAGGCTCAGGAAGATTTGGAAAAAGAAATGGAAGAGATTACCGAGCAGATTAAAAGCTTTAGTATATAATTGTCTGTAAATATATGTATGTTTTGCGGGGGATGGGGCGTGAGCGGTAATCATGAACCGCGGCATTGCATTTCATTAAGGTTTCAGTTAGAATAGGAGATATTACCGGATAAAGTCTGCCTGTTCAAAAGGGGATAAGGATTATAGGAATCCTTTTGAGATATAGACGAAACTGAAAGGAAGGGAGCCTGCAATGCAGCCTGTGATTTTTCATATTGATGTAAATTCCGCATATTTAAGCTGGACGGCAGTAGAGCAGTTAAAGAATGGGGCAAATGTGGATTTGCGGGAAATTCCCTCCATTATCGGGGGAGACAAAAAGTCTCGGCACGGCGTCGTCCTTGCAAAGTCTATCCCGGCGAAAAAATACGGGATTCATACAGGAGAACCCGTGGTGAATGCATTCCACAAGTGTCCTAATCTGGTGATGGAACCTCCAAACCATAAGATGTACCGTGAAAAAAGCGAAAAACTGATGGAATATCTGCGAGGATTCACCACAAAGATTGAGCAGGTCAGTGTGGACGAATGTTATATGGATTTTACTGAGATTGCCGCGCAGTATCCCTCTCCGTTGGATGCTGCCTTTTTGATGAAAAACGGAATACGGGAGAAATTTGGCTTTACAGTCAATATTGGAATCTCAGAGAATAAACTTCTTGCAAAAATGGCATCAGATTTTGAGAAACCGGATAAAGTGCATACTTTATTTGTAAAAGAAGTTCCCGCTAAAATGTGGCCGCTGCCTGTCGGTGAATTATTTATGGCAGGAAAGTCCAGTGTGGATGTTTTAAAAAAGTTGGAGATTTATACGATAGGTGCACTGGCAAATGCAAAGCCTGAGCTGATTGAATTGCATTTGAAAAGTCATGGAAAAATGCTGTGGGAATTTGCCAATGGAATCGACCACTCTGTTGTTCATTGGGAGCAGGCGGAGGCAAAGGGAATCGGAAATTCCACGACGCTGGCTTCTGATGCTGCGACGTATGAGGAGGTAAAAAACGTATTCGCCACCCTTGCAGAAAGTGTAGGCAGGCGTTTGAGGAAGGCGGGACAGAAAGCTTATATGGTCAGTATGGAAATTAAATATCACGATTTTCAGACCATGTCCCATCAGATGCAGCTTTCCAAACCAACGAATGATGAACAGGTGTTGTATGACAGCGCCTGCCGGTTGTTTTTGGAAGTCTGGAACCAGGAGCCGGTGCGCCTTTTGGGAATCCGTACAGCAAAACTTGTGGACGCTGCGGAGCCAGAGCAGTTGTCCATTTTTGACATAGTGCTGCAAAAACCGGTTGATGAAAAGCATGAAAGGTTGAATGCAGCGATGATGAAGATTAAGAAAAAATACGGTGAGGATGCCGTGATGAAAGCAAGCCGAATGAAAAAATGATGAGCTTTACAATTAGGACGCCAAAGAAAACGCCAATGCTGTCAATCCCCACGTCCTTTACAGAAGGACCACGTCCGGCGACAAAGGATTGATGGTATTCATCTCCGGCTGCAAATGCGACGCAGATCAATGCGGCGGTCCATAGCAGTGCCATTCCACGCAGGCCATATACATAAAGGGGGAATGACACTGCTAAGGCCAGTACAAAATATTCTGTTATATGTGCCAATTTTCGGATGGGATGTTCGATTTGAAAGGCATACTGTTCAATCTCTTGTTTATCAAGTCCTTTTTCAAAAATATCATTTGTAATTTCTATTACTCTATAACTAAAATCCATACTCAGATTTCCGGAGGCTTGTGCATCCTGCGCTGAAAAGCCAAAGATTATATACATCATGAACAGTGCAGGGAGTAAGGAAAGTGGCTTCAAAAAGAAAGATATATTTTGTTTCATAATGCTAATTGCTCCTATACATTGTTTCAAAAGGTTTTTACTCGTATCGTTTTTTAGTATGCCACGGTTTTTTATATTTGTAAAGTATCTGAAAGTGTGAACTGTTATTTGCATCATTCTCAGGTTTGTGTTATTCTATACAAGGCAGCAGGGACATTAAAATCTTTTGATAAAAGTGAGTCATTTTGATGTCAGAATCATAGAATAAATATATCGATTAAAAAAATTCTCTTTAAAATCCAGGAGGAGCATACATATGAAGTTAAGCCAGTTATTAGAACGTTTGGAATACGAGGTGGTGCAGGGAAGCGACCAGACAGAAATCACGACTCTAATTAATGATTCCCGCAAAGTAGAGAAGGATTCTGTATTTGTCTGTATCAGCGGTGCGGTTTCGGACGGACATCGGTTTGCAGAGGAGGTCGCGAAAAAGGGAGCAGCGGCTTTGGTTGTGGAAAAGGATGTAACAGTCTCAGAGGAAGTAAGTGTGATACGGGTGAGAGATACCCGCTATGCGCTGGCACTGATGTCCGCGTCATATTTCGGTTATCCTGCGGATAAACTGAAAGTGATTGGAATTACCGGAACAAAGGGAAAAACAACCACAACCTATATGATTAAATCTATTTTAGAGGATGTGGGGCATAAGGTGGGATTAATCGGAACCATTGAGGCAATTATTGGAGAGAAGAAGATTCCGGCTGCAAATACAACACCGGAATCCTATACGATTCACAAGTATTTTGCTGAAATGGTAGAGGCAGGCTGTGACAGTGTGGTTATGGAGGTATCCTCTCAAGGGCTGATGCTGCACAGGACCGCAGGGATTCCATTTGAAATCGGGATTTTTACGAATTTAGGGCATGACCATATCGGACCCAATGAACATAAGGATTTTGACGATTATAAGCGCTGCAAGGGCTTGCTGTTCAGGCAGTGTAAGCTTGGAATTGCCAATATAGATGACCCTTATTTTGAAGATGTATTCCAAAAGGCTACCTGTAAAGTCGAGACATTTGGACTATCAGAGCAGGCAGATCTTCGGGCAGAGAACATGCATCTGGTGTCAAAACCGGGATATCTGGGTGTGGCTTATCATGTCAGCGGCCAGATGGATTTTGATGTGGAGATTGACATTCCAGGAACATTCAGTGTATATAACTCTCTGACAGCCATTGCAGTATGCGGGCATTTTGGAGTACCTGCAGAAGTCATTCAAAAGGCATTGAAAGCGGCAAAAGTGAAGGGACGTATCGAGATGGTGAAAGTTTCTGATGAATTTACTCTGATGATCGATTATGCTCACAATGCCATGAGCCTTGAGAGCCTTTTGACGACCTTGAAGGAATATGACCCGACCCGTCTGGTCTGTCTGTTTGGATGCGGCGGAAATCGCTCCAAGGACCGCCGGTATGAGATGGGTGAGGTTTCCGGACGTTTGGCGGATTTGTCTATCATTACATCAGATAATCCGCGGTTCGAGGAGCCACAGGCGATTATAGACGATATCAAGATTGGGATTGGAAAGACCTCTGGTAAATATGTAGAAATCTGTGATAGAAAAGAAGCGATTCGTTATGCCATTGCGAATGGGCAGCCAGGGGATGTCATTGTGCTGGCGGGAAAGGGACATGAGGATTATCAGGAAATCAAAGGGGTGAAATACCCTATGGACGAGAGAGTATTGATTCAGGAGGTCCTGAAGGAACTTGCCGCAAATTAGTGTAAGAAGCCATCACAAAGTCACGGATGTACACAAACTATGTCAGAAAGAGAGAAAGGGATTTTCATGTTTGCGAATATTATCGTAGATATCACTCATGAAAAACTGGATAAAATATTTCAATATAGAATTCCTGTACATCTGAAAGGTGAGCTTTCCGCAGGCATGGAAGTTGTGGTTCCTTTTGGAAGGGGAAACCGTCTGACAAAAGGGTATGTGATTGGGTTTTCTGACACCTGTGACTATGATTTATCTAAAATAAAAGAGGTTCAGGAGATTTCTAAAAAAGGGATTGCCATTGAGGGAAAGCTTGTGGTGCTTGCGGCATGGATGAAGAATCACTATGGCGGTACTATGATTCAGGCATTAAAGATGGTTCTGCCAATCCGACATCAGGAAAATGAAAAGGTGAAAAAGAAAGTCCGTCTTCTTCTGGATGAGGAGGAAGCGAAAAATAAGCTGGAATATTATTTGGCGAAAAATCAGCGTGCAAGAGCCAGGCTTTTGGCTGCACTGTTAGATGAAAAAGAGTTGGATTATGAGTTGGTAAACAAGAAATTGAATATTACACTCCCGGTGATTCATGCATTGGAAGAACAAGGTGTGGCTGCATTGGAATCGGAGAGAGTATATCGGAATCCAGTGAAGCAGCGGGAACAGGTGAGAAAGCAGATTACGTTTACAGCGGAACAACAGTATGCAGTGGAGCTGTTCTGGAAAGACTATGAAAAAAAGCAATACGGCACCTATCTGATTCATGGAGTCACCGGAAGTGGTAAGACGGAAGTTTATATCGAGATGATACGTAAGGTGGTGAAGTCCGGACGTCAGGCAATCGTTCTGATTCCGGAGATTGCACTGACATTTCAGACAGTTATGCGGTTCTATCGCAGCTTTGGGGAACGTGTGTCGATTATGAATTCGCGTCTGTCTGCCGGGGAACGGTACGACCAAATGATGCGGGCCAAAGAGGGGAAGGTGGATGTGATGATCGGCCCTCGTTCCGCATTATTCACTCCATTTCCTGATTTGGGGCTGATTGTCATTGATGAAGAGCATGAAAATACATACAAAAGTGAGCAGGTGCCCCGGTATCATGCGAGGGAAACGGCTATTGCACGGGCCGAAATGGAGCATGCCAGCGTAGTGCTTGGTTCGGCCACTCCTTCTTTGGAGGCCATGTACCGGGCAAAGGAAGGCTCTTACCGTCTGTTGGAATTAAAGAACCGTTCCGGACAGCAGGAGATGGCTCAGGTACATACGGTAGACTTACGAGCAGAAATGAGAAACGGGAACCGCTCCATTTTAAGTGTAAAGCTGCAGGAATTGATGGCAGACCGCCTGGAAAAGAAGGAGCAGGTTATGCTGTTTTTAAATCGACGGGGTTATGCCGGTTTCGTGTCCTGCAGGGAGTGCGGCTATGTGGCAAAGTGTCCTCACTGTGACGTATCTTTGTCCTCCCATAGAAATGGGAAGCTGGTGTGCCATTATTGTGGATATGAGGAGGAAAAATATACGGTCTGTCCAGAGTGTGGTTCCAGGCATATTGGAGAGTTCCGGGCCGGGACACAGCAGATTGAAGATGTTGTAAAGAAGCAGTTCCCGCAGGCCAGGGTATTGCGCATGGACATGGATACCACGAGAGAGAAAGATGGACATGAAAAAATACTGGCTGCATTTGCCAATGAGGAGGCAGATGTCTTAGTGGGAACGCAAATGATTGTGAAGGGGCATGATTTTCCAAATGTGACCTTGGTGGGGATTCTGGCGGCTGATATGTCGTTATATTCTGATGATTACCGGTCTGGAGAGCGTACGTTTCAGCTGCTTACCCAGGCGGCAGGCCGGGCAGGGCGAGGTGAGAAAAAAGGAGAAGCAGTGATTCAGACATATAGTCCGGAGCATTATGCCATTGTAACAGCGGCAGCGCAGGATTATGAGGCTTTTTATCAGGAGGAAATTCGTTACCGGGAACTGATGGGATATCCGCCGGTAGAAAATTTGCTGGCAGTGTTGGTAAGCTGTAAAGATGAGGTTCATTTGGAAATCGGATGTAAGTATTTGAAAGAGTATGCGTTCCGGGTGCAGAAAGATGCGCAGATAGAGGTGATTGGACCAGCCAGTCCGGGAATTGGAAAAATAAATGACATATATCGAAAAGTACTCTACCTAAAAGCTGAAAGATATGATACACTAGTAAGGATGAAAAATAGGCTGGAAGAATATATTGAAATAAACGATGGTTTTCAAACAATGCGGATTCAATTTGATTTTAATCCGATGCAGGTGTTTTAGAATAGATAAAAGTATTGAGACTGGTGAATATTAAGGAGGACAGGGAAATCATGGCAATAAGAGAGGTTCGCGAAATAGGGGATGATATTCTGGCAAAACCATGTAAGTTGGTTCCGAAGATGACTCTTCGCACAAAGATTTTGATTAATGATATGTTGGACACGATGTATGAAAAAACAGGGGTGGGCCTTGCGGCGCCTCAGGTTGGGATACTGAAGCAGATTGTGGTGATTGATATTGGGGAAGGAGACGGACCGTTGGTATTGATCAATCCGGAGATATTGGAATTTTCCGGTGAACAGACCGGAGAGGAGGCATGCCTGAGTGTACCTGGAAAGTACGGGATTGTGACCAGACCCAACTACGTAAAAGTACGTGCGTTTGATGAGAATATGGAAGAGTTTGTGGTGGAAGGGGAAGAGCTTTTAGCCAGAGCGTTATGTCATGAAATTGACCATTTATCAGGACAACTGTATGTGTACAAGACCGAGGACGGACTTCATGATGCTGTCAATGAGGAGGATGAGTAATCATGAGAGTGATATTTATGGGCACGCCGGATTTTTCTGTAGGAACGCTGGAGGCGCTTGTGGAGGCAGGACATGAGGTGTGTTTGGCAGTCACCCAGCCGGATAAACCGAAAGGCCGTGGAAAAGAGATGCAGTTTACTCCGGTGAAAGAGGCAGCGATGCGTCATGGGATTCCTGTTTTTCAGCCACAGAAAGTGCGCACGCCAGAGTGTATAGAGTATTTAAAAGGATATCAGGCAGAGGTTTGTGTGGTTGTGGCATTTGGCCAGATTTTACCAAAAGAGATTTTGGAGATGACGCCTTATGGCTGTATCAATGTTCATGCATCCCTTTTACCGAAATACCGTGGTGCGGCTCCGATTCAGTGGGCAATCCTGTCAGGGGAGAAGGTGACGGGAGTCACCACCATGCAGATGGATGAAGGACTGGACACGGGGGATATGCTTTTAAAGAGCGAGGTTCCGATTTCAGAAGACGAGACTGGCGAGAGTTTGCATGATAAATTGGCTTTATCGGGAGCAAAGCTGGCTGTAGAGACCTTGAAAGGGCTGGAAGAGAAGACACTTTGCCCGGAAAAACAGGGAGAAAGTCTAACCCCTTACGCCAAGATGCTGGATAAAAAGATGGGAAATATTGATTGGAGCGAATCGGCTGTTCAGATTGAACGCCTTATTCGGGGGCTGAATTCCTGGCCTAGCGCTTACACTCACTGGAACGGAAAAGTGATGAAAATTTGGAAAGCCAGTGTAAAATCTGAGGAAATAGGGAATGCTGATGGGAAAGCAAAGCCAGGACAGGTCCTTGATGTGGGTAAGGACTATTTTTCCGTTCAGACCGGAGATGGAATTCTATTGGTGAAGGAGGTTCAGCTCCAGGGGAAGAAGCGGATGGATGTGAATGCGTTTTTGAGGGGAAACGCATTAAGCATGGGAATGGTTTTACAACATAGTCTGCAATAATCCGGGCTTTTTTACAGGAGGGAAGAATGTTCTACTTTGGATATGATTCAACATATATTTTAGTTTTAATCGGGGTGGCAATCTGTATGCTGGCGTCTTCACGTGTGAATCGAGTGTTCCGCAAATATTCCAGTGTCCGCAGTCATTCTGGAATGACAGGGAAAGAGGCCGCAGAAAAGATTCTGAGGGCGAATGGGATTTATGATGTACAGGTGCAGCATATTCCTGGCAATCTGACTGACCATTATGACCCACGCAATAAGACCTTGAGATTGTCAGATTCCACGTATAGCTCCACATCTGTTGCAGCAATCGGGGTGGCAGCTCATGAATGCGGTCATGCGGTACAGCATGCAACAGGCTATCTGCCATTACAGATTCGCGGTGCCTTGGTTCCTGTGGCAAATTTCGGCTCTGCAATTGCATGGCCGTTGATATTAATTGGTTTGGTGATTAGCAGTAATTCGGCAATCCTGTTTATCAATATGGGAATCTTGCTGTTTTCTGCAGCAGTTCTGTTTCAGATCGTGACGCTGCCGGTGGAGTTTAATGCTTCCGGCCGTGCAGTAAAAGTGCTTGAGAAAACCGGAATGTTATATCCGGAAGAGGTAAAGCAGACAAAGGCTGTGTTAAGTGCAGCAGCGCTTACCTATGTGGCAAGTGCAGCATCTGCAATTTTACAGCTTCTCAGGCTGGTCATTATTGGAGGGCGCAGAAGAGATAATTGAGAATATTGGCTGTGCGGAGGAAAGAGCAGCCTGTAATGGATGCCAACAAATATACAGACTTTCCAGTCGGAGGTTTGGGATGGGAAAAGCAATCGGAGAGAGAGAACTGGTGCTGGGAATCCTTATGGAGGTGACAGAGCATGGTCAGTACAGCCATCATGCTTTGCGTGATGTTCTGGGCAAATACCAATATCTGGACAAAAAGGAACGGGCATTTATCACCCGTGTGGCAGAAGGTACGCTGGAGCATATGATAGAGCTGGACTACATCTTGAATTGGTTCTCAAAAATAAAAGTACAAAAAATGAAACCTGTCATCCGTAACATTTTACGGAGTGCGGTTTATCAATTAAAATATATGGATACCGTGCCAGATTCTGCGGTTTGCAATGAAGCTGTAAAGCTGGCTGTAAAAAAGGGATTTGCGGGTCTTCGTGGATTTGTAAACGGAGTGCTGCGCAATGTGGCTAGAAATCTGGATGAAGTGCGATACCCACAAGAACCTGTAGAAAAGTTGTCTGTGCAGTATTCTATGCCGATCTGGATTTTAAATTTATGGCTTTCGGAGTATGGGCTACAGACTGTGGAAGCAATGCTGACGGATTTTCAGAAGGAGAAGCCCTTGATGATTCGCAGCAGGTTGGATAAAGAGAATATTAGGCAGGAGGCAGAATCCTTACAAAAATACCTTGTGACAGAAGGGGTACAAATAGCCGCTCATCCCTATCTTCCGTATGCGTTTTCTATTTCTCATTATGATTATCTGGGAGATTTGGAAAGCTTTCGTGAAGGAAGGTTTTCTGTACAGGATGTGAGTTCTATGTTGGTCTGTGAAGTGGCAGCGCCACAACCAGAGGATGTGGTGTTTGACGTGTGTGCGGCGCCAGGTGGCAAGGCTCTTCAGATGGCAGAAAAGCTGAAGGGAACAGGGCATGTGGAGGCAAGAGATCTGACCGAGTATAAGGTCGGATTGATTCAAGAAAGCATGGACCGTGCCAGGCTTACTAATATGAGAGCTGTGCAGATGGATGCCAGGCGCATGGATGCAGCTTCTGTGGAAAAAGCAGATATTGTCATTGCGGACCTGCCTTGCTCTGGACTGGGTGTGCTCGGAAAAAAGACAGATTTAAAATATAAGATAACCGAAGAAGGCATAGAGAGTCTTGTGAAACTCCAGAGAGAAATTTTGTCGGTGGTAAACGCATATGTAAAGCCAGGCGGGACTCTTGTTTATAGCACCTGTACGGTGAATCCGGCAGAGAATATGGATAATGTACACTGGTTTTTGGAACACTACCCGGAGTTCTCGCTTCAAGATATTCGGGACAGGCTTTGCAAAGAATTACAGTATGATGTGCAGGAAAAAGGATGTCTGCAGCTGATTCCGGGTATCCATAAAAGTGATGGCTTTTTCCTGGCCTGCTTTCGGAAAGAGGACAGGACTGCGGAGGACAAAGGTTACAGGCAAAGAGAAGGAAATGAAAAGAAAACATGAAAAAAGATATCTGTGCATATACATATGAACAATTACAGGCAGAGGTGCAAGTTCTTGGGGAACCTAAATTCAGGGCCAATCAGATTTATGAATGGCTGCATGTGAAGCTTGTGCAGGACTTTTCGGAAATGCAAAACCTGCCGAAAAATCTTCGCAGGGTTTTGCAGGAGCAATATCAGATTTTGCCTGTTACCATGCTTAAGAGACAGAAGTCTCGTTTAGATGGCACCAATAAATTCCTGTTTCAGCTTCATGACGGTAATCTTGTGGAGAGCGTGCTGATGCGTTATCACCACGGAAATTCGGTCTGTATCTCCTCCCAAGTAGGATGCCGTATGGGGTGTAAGTTCTGCGCTTCTGGAATCGACGGGCTGGAGCGGAATCTTTCTGCTTCTGAGATGCTTGGTCAAGTTTACCAGATTCAGAAGATTGTGGGAGAACGTGTGTCCAATGTGGTGGTGATGGGGACAGGCGAGCCTTTGGACAATTACCAGAATCTTTTGGCTTTTCTGAGTATACTATCTGAGGAGCATGGGCTTCATATAAGTCAGCGAAACATCACGGTATCGACTTGCGGGATTGTGCCTAAAATGTATGAATTGGCCAGGGAGCATCTGCAGATTACGTTGGCTCTTTCACTGCATGGATCCACTCAGGAGAAACGCTGCAGGCTGATGCCTGTGGCAAATGCATTTGAATTGGAGGAAGTGTTGAAGGCATGTGATTATTATTTTCAGGAGACCGGGAGGAGGATGACCTTTGAATACAGTTTGATTCATGGAGTCAATGACACCTCACAGGACGTACAGGAATTAGTTTCTATCCTAAAATCCAGAAATTGCCATTTGAATTTAATCCCTGTAAATCCGGTAAAAGAACGTAATTTTACAAGGCCAGACAGTAAAAATGCACAGAATTTCAAAAATAAACTTGAAAAAAACGGAATAAATGTTACTATAAGAAGAGAAATGGGCGCAGATATTGATGGAGCCTGTGGCCAGCTTAGAAGACGATACATACAAACCTGAACAATGTGACAATGGTAATGACGCATTGACAGGGATTTTAGAGAAAAGCAGTTCCGGATGGCACAGCTTAAGACACAAGAAGGGTTATGGATTCGATGCCAGGGACTGGATAGAGGAGGCAGATATGAAGACATTTTCAATAACCGACGTAGGGATGGTAAGACAGGTGAATCAGGACTATGTCTATACGACAGACAATCCGTTGGGGCCTCTTCCAAATCTATTTGTAGTGGCAGACGGGATGGGAGGCCATCAGGCTGGAGATTATGCTTCAAAATATACTGTGGAAGTCTTGAAAAGAGAACTAGACCAAAGCAGTGAGGAGAATGTAGAGAAAGCGATTGTCTCTGCCATCAAAAAAGCCAATGAGGAAATTATAAAAAAAGCATCCCAGGATTCCCATCTGAAAGGGATGGGCACTACGGTTGTTGTGGCGACGATTGTAAATCAAATGATGTATTTTGCGAATGTGGGGGACAGTCGTCTGTACTTGATTAATCAAGGAATCACACAGCTTACAAAGGACCACTCTTTAGTGGAAGAGATGGTTCGGCTTGGAGGAATTAAGCCGGAGGAGGCAAAGCATCATCCGGATAAAAATATAATCACCCGTGCAATCGGAGCAAAAGATACAGTTGATGTGGATTTTTATGAGCACCGTCTGAAAAAGGGAGACATCATATTGATGTGTACAGACGGACTCAGCAATATGGTGGAGGATGAGGAACTTTTCCATATTGTGCAAGGGGGAAGGGATATCGTGGAAGCAGGAACATCTCTTGTGGAAGCGGCAAAAGAAAACGGTGGCACAGATAATATCGGAGTGGTGCTGACGGAACCGTTTACAGATGAGGTGAGTATATGTTAAAGGAAGGTATTTTTTTAGGAAAACGTTATGAAATTCTAGAACGCATCGGTGCGGGTGGAATGGCAGATGTTTATAAGGGGAAGGACCATAAGCTGAACCGTCATGTGGCAGTCAAAGTATTGAAGAGTGATTACCGTTCGGATGAAGTGTTTATCCAGAAGTTTTTGAGTGAGGCTCAGGCGGCCGCCGGACTCATGCATCCGAATGTGGTCAATGTCTATGATGTGGGGCAGGACAGGGGCCTGTATTACATGGTTATGGAGTTAGTGGAAGGGATTACCCTGAAGGATTATATTGAGAAGAAGGGGCAGCTTTCTGTCAATGAAACGATTAGTATCTCAATCCAGATGGCAACCGGAATCCAGGCGGCTCATAACCAGCATATTATCCACCGGGATATTAAACCGCAGAATATCATTATTTCTAAAGACGGTAAGGTCAAAGTGACAGACTTTGGAATTGCACGGGCTACTACTGCAACCCATACGATTAGTACGAATGTAATGGGCTCTGTACATTATACATCTCCGGAACATGCAAAGGGCGGGGTTGTAGATGAGAAGAGCGATATCTATTCTGCCGGCATTACCATGTATGAGATGGTAACCGGACATGTGCCTTTTGACGGAGATTCCACGGTTACTGTAGCAATCAAGCATCTGCAGGAAGAAGTTCCGTCACCGGTGAAAGAAGTGCCGGATATACCTTATAGTCTGGAATGTATTATTTTGAAATGTACGCAGAAAAATGCAGCGCATCGATATCAGAACTGTCAGGAGTTGATTCTGGATTTGAAACGCTCTATGGTGGACCCGGACGGTGATTTTGTAAATAATCCGGATTATACGCCTGGAGGAGACGAGACGGTCATGATGTCGGAGGAGGATCAGAGGCGGGTTCAGAATCGTGCTGCTTATCAGCGAGAATACTATGAGGATGAAGATGATTATGACGACGATTATGAGGATGATGACTATGCAGATGACGATTATGAGGATTATGACGAGTACGACCGCAGAGGCGGACGGGGCGGCAGTGGGTCAAGTGCCGGAACAATACTGAAAGTTTTAATGATTTTGGCAGCAGTGATCATTGCCCTTGTGGTAATCTTTATGGCAGCAAAGGCAGGAGGGCTTTTTAAAGGAGTAGTTGAAGTTAAAAACCCGATTCAGGAGGAAGAGGAGACAGAGCAGGTGTCTGTTCCGGATGTGACCGGGAAGATGGAAGAAGAAGGGAAAAAAGCGCTCACAGAAATAGGCCTTGGTTATGGAGTAGGGGGAAGGGAGGCCTCAGAAGAATTTGAACGAGGTGAGATTATCAGCCAAAGTCCGGAACCAGGCGAAAAAGTAGATATTAATACAGAAGTGAAAGTAGTGGTCAGTACCGGAAAGACTGTCCAGAAAAAGAAAGTGCCTGATACGACCGGGCAGGACGAGGAGGCAGCAAAGAAACTGATTACAAACAGTGGACTGGTGCCGGAAGTGGAATACAAGGAAGACGATAATGTGGAGAAGGGAAAGGTGATCACTTCTGCTCCCAGTGCAGGAGCCGAGGTGGTGGAGGGAACCAAGATTATTCTCTATGTAAGTAAGGGAACTGACAAAGTTACGGTGCCGGGGCTGGTTGGTCAGAAAGCTGCAGATGTACCGACATTGCTTGCCAGTTTGCAGTTAGCAGGAAGCTTGTCTGGCGAGGAGTACAGTGATGAGTATCCTGAGGGGCAGATTATGCAGCAGAATCCTCCCGCAGGTACAAAAGTAGCTAAAGGTACTGTGGTCGCTTATGTAGTAAGTAAGGGCAAAGAGCCAGAAGAGCCGGAGGAACCGGAGGAACCAGATCCACCTGTGACTAATCCTGACGATAACAGGCCGCCTGCCCAGATAGTCAGTGTTCCAGCAGTAAATAACAGATCTCTGGATCAGGCGATGAATATGTTGGCAGAGGCAGGACTGTCAGGGAGTGTAGTTGGATATCAGTCAAGTTCTTCACTGGGATCAGGGTTTGTAATCTCACAGACAGTTACCGGCCAGGCAGCAGAAGGGTCAACGGTTGGACTCATAGTCAGCAGTGGACCATCCAACTGACATAGGGGTGGTCTATCTAAAGCTCATTATTGGAAGGTTTTATGGAAGGAAAGATTATGAAAGGAATTGCCGGATTCTACTACGTATACGTAGTAGAATCCGGTCTTTATGAGTGTAAGGCGAAGGGCAGATTTCGAAAAGAAAAAATAAAGCCCCTGGTCGGAGATGCAGTGGAGATCAGTATTCTCAACGAAGCGGAAAAGACGGGAAATATTGAACGTATATTTCCGAGAAAAAATGAGTTGGTACGCCCGGCAGTGGCAAATATAGATCAGGCGTTGGTTGTATTTGCTGTGACTGATCCGAAACCCCATTTTCATTTGTTAGATCGCTTTCTTGTGATGATGGAAAGAAAAAAGATTCCGGTGGTACTTTGTTTTAATAAAAAGGATATTGCCGCAGAGGATGAGATGACACAGCTGAAGGATATCTATAGTGCATGTGGATATCCGCTTGTGTTGTCCAGTGCATTGAAACAGGAAAATATTGGGCCTGTGAAAGAACTTTTATCTGGAAAGACAACAGCGATTGCCGGTCCCTCCGGAGTCGGGAAATCTTCGCTTATCAATCTTCTGCAGTCAGAGGTGCAGATGGAGACTGGAAGTATCAGCAGGAAAATAGCAAGGGGCAAACATACGACCCGGCATTCTGAACTGATTCAAATTGAAGAAGATGCTTATATTATGGATACACCGGGATTCAGCTCTCTTTATGTAAATGACTTCGAGAAAGAGAAGCTGAAATTGTATTTCCGGGAGTTTGCTGCTTTTGAAGGAAAATGTAAATATCAGGGCTGTGACCATATACATGAACCCGGATGTTCGGTAAAGCAGGCTGTGGATGCAGGTAAAATCCATAGAATACGGTATGAAAATTATTTGCAAATGTATCAGGAGTTAAAGGAAAAGAAGAGATATTAGTGTATATTGCAAAAGATAAAGGAGATAAAGATGAAACGAATTTTGGCGCCGTCCATATTGTCAGCAGATTTTAATATACTCGGAGAAGAAATCAAGATTTGTGCAGATAAAGGAGCAAAATATCTGCATTTCGATGTGATGGATGGAATGTTTGTTTCAAACATTTCATTTGGGCTTCCAGTACTGGCTTCCATACAAGGCAAAGAGGATTTGGTTATGGATGTGCATCTTATGATAGAAGATCCTCTCCGATATGTGGACAAGTTTTGTGATTCGGGAGCAGATATCGTGAATGTTCATTATGAAGCATGTGAGAATCTACAGGCGGTACTCGATCGAATCCATGAATGCGGCAGGAAAGCGGGTATTACGATAAAGCCTCAGACACCGGTAGATGTGTTGATCCCTTATTTGGAGAAGGCAGAGTTATTCCTGGTCATGTCTGTGGAGCCGGGACTTGGCGGGCAGGCATTTATCCCGGAATCATTGGATAAAATCCGCAGGCTCAGGGAATTGTTAGAAGAACGCGGGCTGGATGCGGATGTGGAAGTAGATGGAGGCGTGTACCAGGGGAATGCCCGGGATATTCTGGACGCCGGTGCGAATGTGCTTGTATCGGGTTCTTCCGTATTCCATGGAAATATTGCAGAAAATGTTTCTGCCTTTATGGAGATTTTGAAAGAATATGAATAAACGAACTGTTATTGTCAGTGGAGGCACACTGGATGAAAAATTTGCTGTCGATGTATTGAAAAGCCAAGAGACGGAGTTTATCATTGGTGCAGATCATGGACTGGTGTTTCTATATGAGCATGGAATTTTGCCGAATTATATAGTGGGAGACTTTGATAGCACGTCGCAGGAAATTTTGTCTTATTATCGAGAAAAGACGAATATTCCGATTCGGAGGTTTAATCCTGTTAAAGACGCTTCTGATACAGAGATTGCCTTGCGTTTTGGGTTGGAGCTGGGACGTAAACGCATTCTGCTTCTAGGTGCCACCGGGAGTCGTGCAGACCATTTATGGGCAAATGTCCAATGTCTGAAAATTGCGTTGGATGCGGGGGCAGATGCCCGTATTATAGATCGCTATAATCAGATTCGTCTGTTGAATCAAGGTGTAGTTCTGAAAAGAGAAGAGGCATATGGCCCTTATTTTTCAGTTTTTCCCTTATCAGGAACCGTAATGGACTTTAACATCAGAGGGGCAAAATATCCTTTATACCATCATGTACTTACGCCTTATGACAGTCTGTGTGTCAGCAATGAATTTGCAGAAGATGAGGTGGAGCTCACCTTTCCATTAGGAGTGGTTATATTGATGGAGACGAGGGATATTCCGATAGATAAAGAATAGAGAGTATAAGGAGAAGAGAGAGTTATGAAATTAGGAATCGTTGGATTGCCGAATGTAGGAAAGAGTACATTGTTTAATTCGCTCACAAAGGCGGGGGCAGAGTCTGCCAATTATCCGTTCTGTACCATTGACCCGAATATCGGAGTGGTGTCAGTGCCGGACCATCGCTTGGATGTTTTAGGAGAGATGTATCATACAAAAAAAATTGTACCTGCAGTGATTGAATTTGTGGATATCGCAGGTCTGGTTAAAGGCGCTTCCAAAGGGGAAGGTCTGGGGAATCAGTTTCTCGCAAATATTCGGGAGGTGGATGCAATCGTACATGTGGTACGCTGCTTTGAGGATAGCAACATCGTTCATGTAGATGGGAGCATCAATCCATTACGAGACATTGAGACCATTAATCTGGAATTGATTTTCTCCGATTTGGAGATTTTGGAGCGGCGGGCAGCAAAGACAGCTAAGATGGCAAGAAATGACAAAAATGCCGCAAAAGAGCTGGAGCTTTTAAACCGACTGAAAGCACATTTGGAAGATAACAAGATGGCGAAAACATTTCAGGTAGAAAGCGAAGATGAGGAGGCCTGGTTTGCAGAATATAATCTTTTGACGGCAAAGCCGGTGATTTTTGCGGCAAATGTTTCAGAAGATGATCTTTTGGAGGATGGGGCAACTAACGAAGGCGTTCAGGCAGTTCGTGAATATGCGCAGCAAGAAGAGTGCGAGGTGTTCGTAGTTTGTGCACAGATCGAGCAGGAGATTGCGGAGCTGGACGAAGAAGAAAAGAAAATGTTTTTAGAAGATTTAGGTTTAGAAGAGCCTGGATTGGAGAAACTAATAAAGGCAAGCTACAGCTTGTTAGGGCTGATTAGCTATTTGACTGCAGGAGAGCCGGAGGTGCGTGCGTGGACGATCCGAAAGGGAACGAAAGCACCGCAGGCGGCAGGAAAGATTCATTCGGACTTTGAACGCGGCTTTATTCGCGCTGAGATTGTGAGTTATGATGATTTAATGGCCTGCGGGACGCATGCAGCGGCGAAAGAAAAGGGGTTAGTGCGTCTAGAGGGTAAAGAATATGTCGTTCAAGATGGAGATATCATCTTGTTCCGGTTCAATGTATAAGCTGTGTGAAGGTGTGTGACTTATACAGAATATCTGGAAGGAGTGTGCTTTGGCATGCATGAAAATATCGGTTTTCCGAATTTGGGAATCGAATTGGAACATGTGGGAAAATCAATCTCAGTTTTTGGATTTGAGATTGCATATTATGGAATGATTATTGGTGCTGCAATTCTGATTGGATTTGCCATTGCCACTGCGGAGGCAAAACGAACCCGGCAGAATCCAGAAGATTATATGGATATGGGGCTGATTGGTGTGGTCTGTGGAATTGCAGGAGCCAGAATATACTATGTTATCTTTTCCTGGGATATGTATAAAAATAATCTGTTGAGTATCCTGAATCTACGGGAGGGCGGCCTGGCCATCTACGGGGGGATTATCGGTGCGATTATTGCGGTACTAGCTTGTGCAAAGGTAAAGAAACTCTCGGCTCCTCAGATATTTGATACGATTGCTATGGCGTTGGTGAATGGACAGATGCTTGGCCGTTGGGGAAATTTTTTCAACCGGGAAGTATTTGGGCGTTATACAGATTCTTTGCTTGCCATGCGTCTACCCCTAGATGCCGTACGCAGCAGAGATGTGACCGAGGAAATGCGGCAGCATATGGAAACCATCCAAGGGGTCAGCTATATTCAGGTACATCCAACATTTTTATACGAATCCCTTTGGTGCTGTGGAGTTTTGCTTTTTTTGTTTTTTTATCGGAAGCACAAAAAGTACGAAGGAGAGCTGTTTTTACTTTATTTGTTTGGTTATGGACTTGGCCGTGTGTGGATTGAAGGTATTCGTACAGACCAGCTCTTTCTTCCTGGTACAACCTTACCAGTGTCCCAGCTTCTTGCAGGAGGGATGGTGCTTGTAACAGGATGCTTGCTTTTGTATTTGCGTAAGAATCATAGAAAAATCCCGATGTTGAGAGCTTCTAAGGATTATCAGCCTGTACCGCAGAAAATAAAGGGGAGCAAAAAACCTAAGTCGAAAGATAGATTGTTCAAAAATATGGAATAAGGAGCTGTAGAAAATCAAGATTTATGGGTTGTTTTCTTGCAGTTCTTAAGTGACCGGCCTCTTTATGGAGCCGGTTTTTCTTATATCATTTGCAGTTGAGCCGATATTTTATTATAGAAAGATTTGTTGCAAGTGGTTACAACGAACGAGGGAAAGGTATGGCAAATGTAAAAGAAATGGGCGGAAGTCAGGCGGCTTCTTCCACGCCGGCAGCAGCGGCTGCATTAGACGCGCGGATTGTAAAAAAAACTACAGAGATGCAGGCAGGCCAGGTGATGGTGGAAGCGACTGTGAAGCAGATGGCGCAGATGAAGGAAGAACTGGAACAGGAGAGGGAAACGAGGAAGGAGGAGAAGGAACCTAATAAGGAAGAAGAGAAAAAGGATACATCAGAACTCTCGAAACAAAGCAAATGGTTTGGGATAGAAGGGAAGCTTCTGCAAGAGGGGGATGTGAAATGGATTTTGGAAATGGAACAGGAGCTTTGGGAGGCGTTTTTGAATTGGAAACCGGTACAGGGCGGGAATCTTGCCGGTCAGCTTGAGGAGTTGTCCCGGCTGTATCTGGCGCTTTTAGAGGCGATACTGACGCATACTATGGGGGATGAGCAGACAGCACAGATAGAGAGGCTGGATGAGCTGCTGGCTCAAAAACTATCGGCACTCCTTGATGAGGATTTAAAAGAGTTGGTAGAATTTTTGGAACAGACAGATCAGACAGAAACAATACAAAATATAAAAGCAAGTATATATAAACAGACAACAGGACAGAGTATCTCTGGCAGGGCGGCAAATCAGTTTTATGCAAAAGGAAAAACGAATGCCGGAAATACACGTTTTTTTATGCCTGAGACTTCTGCAGCAGGAAAGAATAGTACACAGTCCGCTTCATATGCCAGAACTTCCGCCGTGTCAGATGAGGGCACTCTTTATCAATTGGCAAAAGGAAGAAATATCAAGATTGATCAGATGTTTGATATGCAGAGGAAATCAGGGGAGATGCAGATCAGTCAGAGAAATCAGGCGTTGGGAAATACCGGAGGGAAAGGAAGGATGGGGACGGGATTTTCGACGGGTGCGGCATTTACAGGGGACGATCTTGCCCGTGCCAACGATTTTTCCGCTCATATGAACGGAAGTGGTAATTTATTCAAAAATCCGGGTATCAATGCACGAAATGAAGAGGTGGTTGGATATCTGGCAGCAATTACTTCGATTAAAGGACAGATGTTTGCGGCAGTATCCGGAAAAGAAAGTGCGATGAATGTTCCAATCAGGAATGCATTGAATCAGATTGTTGATTATTATTTGAGCCAAAAAGGAATTTATAAGGTATATGACTATACGACCAATGTATATGAAAGAACGAAAAATCCCCAAAGGGCATTGGAGGAAGGCCTTGAATATGCATACGCATTATTTCAGGAGAAAAAAGAGGATGTCTCATATAAACGGCAGGCTGCTTATTCAGAAGAAGCCGGATTTTTTCAAATGCTGCTGAAAAACCAGTCTATGCAGACGGACCTTTTAAAAGGGATACATCTGTTGGAGGAAAACTGGAGGCAATTTTTAAAATCCATCGGAGAAAATGAAAAAAAAGGAATTTCTTTAAAAATGCAGAAGCATAGTCCATGGGGAGCTTTGTTGGAGCCGAAAGACCGCCGAAAAATGGAAAAAGCAAGTACGGTGAGAATTCTCTTGAAACAGGCGGCTGCAGTTGCAGCATTGTTGTTGGTATATCTTTGTTACCGTCTGTTTTTTGGCTGATATTTTATACCAAAAATATTTATTTGATTTTCTGCTGCCGTATGGTATGATATTATAGATGACTGCTGTTCATATACGTGGAGGGAAGACAGGCGCAAGTTATGATCTATGAACCATTGTTTAAATTAGAGCGGACTGGTGTACAGATTCATTATTACACGAGTGTAAGAAAATACAATCCGGTCCATTGGCATTCAGCGATTGAATTGATTTATATTCTCAACGGACAGGGAATGATCATGATAGAAGGAAAGTATTATTCGGTCGTTGCGGGAGAGTTTGTCGTGATTGATTCCAATCAGCTTCACGAAATACGATATAAGGGTATGGCGGTTGTGATTCATTTTTCACGGAACAGCATGAAAAACTTTATCCCTAATCTGGAAGAATATCATTTCCGGTGTACCAGGGCGGATTTGAAAAAAGAACAGCTTGCGGTCTATCTGGATGTTTGTGAGCTTTTGAAAATGCTTCCGCCGTTGTACGTAATGCATCCTGTTGGATATAAGCTGAAAAGCCAGGCAATTGCGATGGAGGTGTTCTTTGAGCTTGTGAACCAGTTTTCCGTGCAGGGAGAGGTCAAGCAAAAGGCAGAGAAGCAGGAGAATCTGGAACGGTTGGAGGAAATTGTAGAGTATATTGAGCTTCATTATAAGGAACAGATTTCTTTGGAGGAGATTGCATCTCATTTCTATTTGAGCAGGGAGTATTTCAGCCGTTTTTTTCGCAAAAATATGGGAGTTACATTTTCGCGGTATGTCAATCAGATACGGTTGATGCATATTTATCAGGATATATGCAATACACAGTCAGGCATTATGGAATTGGCAGAGAAGCATGGATTTACAAATTATAAAATGTTTCATAAGATGTTCCGTGAGGTTTATGGATGTACACCGAGGGAGATTCGGCAAAACCAGAAGGAAGATTAAAAAAGCATCCAAAGTCTGATTAAAAAGAAAAGTAAGAGTGCTTGGATAAAGTACTCTTAAATTATGACAGGAGAAAAATTATGAGCATATACGATTCACTGAATGAACAACAACGAGAGGCAGTGTACCATACGGATGGACCGCTTCTTATCCTTGCGGGGGCGGGCTCAGGAAAAACCAGAGTATTGACCCACCGTATTGCGTATCTGATGGAAGAAAAAGGAGTGAATCCGTGGAATATTCTCGCGATTACATTTACAAATAAAGCAGCTGGAGAGATGAGGGAACGTGTAGATCAATTAGTGGGCTTTGGCTCAGAGAGTATCTGGGTGAGCACTTTTCATTCTACCTGTGTCCGGATATTGAGAAGACATATTGACAGGATTGGATATGATAATCATTTTACGATTTATGACAGTGATGATCAAAAAACGCTGATGAAAGAAATCTGCAAAAGTTTGAATGTTGACACAAAGGTTTACAAGGAACGCTCTTTTTTATCAGCAATCTCCGCGGCAAAAGATGAGACTTTGACACCAGGAGAATATGAGGATAGGGCAGCCGGTGACTTTAGTAAGCAGAAAATTGCGAAGGTATATTGGGAATATGAAAAACAGCTGAAGGCAAATAATGCTTTAGACTTTGATGATTTGCTGCTAAAGACGGTTCAGTTGTTCCAGACTCAGCCGGATGTTTTGGAATATTATCAGGAGCGGTTCCGCTATATTATGGTGGATGAATATCAGGATACGAACACGGTACAGTTCAAGTTTATTAGCTTGCTGGCGTCGAAATACCGGAATCTGTGTGTGGTGGGAGATGATGACCAGTCTATCTATAAGTTTCGGGGGGCCAATATCAAAAATATTTTGAATTTTGAAAAAGAATACGAGGATGCAAAAGTTATTAAGTTGGAGCAGAATTATCGTTCGACCAGCAATATCTTGAATGCAGCGAACGCAGTTATCCGTCATAATGCAGGCAGGAAGGACAAAACTCTCTGGACAGATAATGGGGAGGGGGACAGGCTTCGGATGCGCCAGTTTTATACGGCATTTGACGAGGCAGAGTTTATTGCGGATGATATTAAGGCGGAAGTCGGCAAGGGGATGTCGTATAATGACTGCGCCGTTCTATATCGTACGAACGCGCAGTCACGTCTGTTAGAAGAAAAGTTTGTCGCTTCCAACATTCCTTATAAGATTGTGGGCGGAATTAATTTCTATGCACGCAGAGAAATAAAGGATTTGCTTTGTTACTTAAAAACTATTGATAATGGGCAGGACGATTTGGCTGTGAGAAGGATTATCAATGTGCCAAAGCGAGGAATTGGCCTGACAACAATCAATCGCGTGCAGGAATCAGCTGCATCGAGAGAAATAGGATTTTATCAGGCACTGCAGGGTTTGGATTTGATTCCAAATATCGGACGGGCGGTATCGAAATTGGATTCTTTCGTTGCATTAATCGAATATTTCAAGGGCAGAGTACAGGAGGAAAGCATTTCAAAATTAATGGAAGAAATTCTCGAAATGACCGCATACATAGAAACATTGGAAGCCGAAGATAAGGAGGATGCTGAAGCCAGAATACAGAATATTGATGAGCTGTTGAGTAAAATCGTCTCCTATGAGGAAGCCTGTGAAGATATCGGAGAGAGGCCGACGCTGAGTGGATTTTTGGAAGAAGTAGCATTGGTAGCGGATATTGATAGCCTGGATGAGAATCAGGATTATGTTGTGCTTATGACACTGCATAGTGCAAAAGGGTTGGAATTCCCCCATGTATATTTGGCGGGAATGGAGGACGGTCTGTTCCCCAGTGCAATGTCTATTGATGATCCGGAGGATTTGGAGGAGGAGAGACGGCTCTGTTATGTGGGAATTACAAGAGCAGAACAGAAGCTGACGGTAAGTTGTGCGAGACAGCGTATGATACGGGGCGAGGTTCGCTTTTATCCGGTTTCACGGTTTTTAGGAGAGATTCCGCAGGAATTGATTGAGACGGAGGAGCGGCTGTTTCAGGAGGAAAGAAAGGTGCCGGTTCCAAATCATGCCAAACTGCATGCCAAGCAGGCATTTCAGCAGCAGCCGTTCCAAAGCCATATGTCAGGAAAGGGGCCGAAGCAGTTTGCAGTAACAAAAGGAAAAGGACTCGATTATACGGTTGGGGACAGGGTTCATCATATAAAATTTGGTGATGGTCTGGTAAAAAATGTTACGGAAGGCGGCCGGGATTATGAAGTGACCGTAGATTTTGATTCGGCAGGAGTAAAAAAAATGTTTGCATCATTTGCTAAGCTTCAAAAACTGTAACCTTTTATAAAAATTTTAATATAATTTAGTAGTAATCTGAAAACGATAGTGTTATAATAAATGAAAATAAAACCTGTTTTCAAGATGGGGAAAGGACGGAAAGGATATGGATGCTATGAGCAGAGTGGAAGAATTGATTGCGGAGACAAAATTAAAGGAGCTTCTTCATAAGAATGAGAAAGAGCAGCAGAAAAATGAGATTATCTGGATTCTGGCAATTATTGGTGTCATTGCAGCAGTAGCGGCAATCGCATTTGTTGTGTATAAGTTTGTGACTCCGGATTATCTGGAAGATTTTGAAGAAGACTTTGATGATGATTTTGATGATTACTTCAGTGAAGAAGACGAAGTATAATTATCATTATGATGCCTTGCACAAGGTCGTTACTTAGAATCTGGCAGATGTAATAGACTGTATTTTGCTGGGCTTGTCAGGCAGAGAAGTGTAGGGAAAAATATATGTTTCCTACACTTTCTAAGGACTTATAATAAAAGGCAGAATGTAATTTTGCACTCTGCCTCTTTTTGTGTTGGATAAAAAGAAAATACGAGGGAGTCAGGGATTGATGAAAAAGGGGCAGATTTTTGAAGGGATTATTGAGAATGTAGAGTTCCCCAATAAGGGAAAAGTCTATATACCGGAAGAAGAGCAGTATGTGATTGTAAAGAATGGGATTCCGGGCCAGAAAATCCGATTTGTAATCCAGAAATTTAAACATGGAAATGCAGAAGGGAGATTACTGGAAGTACTGGCAAAGTCCCCTAAGGAGACGAGGGAACCGGTATGCAATCTGTTTCCAGCTTGTGGCGGCTGTATGTATCAGACGATGTCGTATGAGTTACAGTTGGAGATGAAAGCGGGGCAGATGAAGGAGATTCTGGATGCTGCTATACTACCATACAATTCATACTTGTTTGAAGGGATTAAGGGCAGCCCAAAAGAATTTGGATATCGCAATAAAATGGAGTTTTCTTTTGGCGATAAGTATAAAAGAGGACCCTTATCACTGGGACTACATAAGAAGGGAAGCACTTATGATATTTTGACGGCTTCGGATTGCCGGTTAGTTCATAGGGATATGACGGTAATCTTAACCTGTGTTTTGGAATATTTCCGAGAGGTGGGTGCTTCTTATTATAAAAAGATGCAGCAGGAAGGATATCTTCGGCATTTATTGCTGCGTCGTGGGGATTCTACGGGAGAAATTTTAGTAAATCTGGTTACGACGACACAGGCAGAATATGATCTGCAGCCTTTAGTGAGACGGCTTCTGAAATTGAAAGTGGAAGGAAGAATTGTAGGAATTCTGCATATTTTGAATGATTCTCTGTCGGATGTGGTGCAAAGCGATGTTACGAAGATTTTATATGGACAGGATTATTTTTATGAGAAGCTTCTGGGAATGGAGTTTAAAATTACACCATTTTCTTTTTTTCAACCAAATTCACGCGGCGCAGAACTTTTGTACCGCACAGTCAGGGATTACATCGGCGATATTCAGAATATGACGGTTTTTGATTTGTTTAGTGGAACCGGAACGATTGCCCAGGTATTGGCTCCGGCAGCAAAGCAGGTTGTCGGTGTTGAAATCGTCCGGGAGGCGGTGGAGGCAGCCAGGGAGAATGCTGCAAAAAACGGCCTGGATAACTGTAAATTTATTGCAGGGGATGTGTTCAGGGTATTGGATGAGGTGAAAGAGAAGCCGGATGTCATAGTATTAGACCCGCCGCGTGACGGAATCCATCCCAAAGCGCTGCCAAAGATACTGGATTACCAGGTGGAAAAGATTGTCTATATTTCCTGCAAGGTGACCAGTTTAGCAAGGGATCTTGAGATGATACAGGGAAAAGGATACGAAGTGGTGAAATGTGTGGCTGTAGATCAATTTTGTCAGACAGTTCATACGGAATGCATCTGTCTTTTGTCGAAAAAAACAGAAAAAGCGCCGGATTTTCTTTGATTCTACCATTGCAAGAAAGGGTAGAATGATGATATAATCCATAGTAGTGTACCCAAAGGGCATCCTGCAAATTATGTCCCATTGGGGCGGGCGGAATGTTAGATTAAAGTAGGTGACGAATTTGAAGAATAAGATTAAGCGTCTTTCCAAAGGAGATTTTCATATTCCACAACCGGATATTATTTTTTCCGAAACCCATATTACGATGCGAGTGGGGGAAGGAGAGGTATATAAAGGCAGTTTTTCTCTGCAGAATCAGGGTGAGGGAACCATCAGAGGCTTGGTGTATCCTTCTTCTTTTCGTATGCGCTGTGAAGAGCAGGGATTTGACGGCAATCCAGTGAATATTTATTATGTGTATGACGGAACCGGACTTGTGCCTGGGCACGTGGAGCATGGCAGGTTTACCATTGTATGTAATGGTGGAGAGTTTGATATTGCATTTACTGCAATCATTGAGAAGCCATTTGTCATGACACGCTATGGTAAGGTGCAGAGCCTGGAGGATTTTAGGAAACTTTCCTTCCAAGACCCTGCGGAGGCAGAGAAACTGTTCCGTTCTCGTGATTTTTACGAGATTTTAAAATATGAGGATAAAAGGATACAGGCTCTTTATGACAACATGCGCAAGTGGGAATTGGACCAGCAGGCGTTAGAAGAATTTCTGGTGGGCTGTAAGCAGAAAGAGAAGATTTTTTTGACACTGGAGGAGGAGAGCCGGGCATTTATTTCTCTGACTGAGACGAGGAAAGAGATTTTTACGATTAAGAAGAATACCTGGGGACATCTGCTGATACATGTACATACAGAAAGTGATTTCCTGTCCATAGAGCGTACAAGGATTTCCACGGATGAGTTTATTGGTAATTCTTATAGGATGGAATATGTTATCCATGAAGAACGGCTGCATAAAGGAAGCAACTTTGGACAGATTATATTAGAGTCGCCGTATGAGACACTTACATATGAAATTGTAGTAGAAAAGAATGTGGACCGGGATGAAGAACATCATGCGCAAGAGCAGGAATTTGCAGGGATTTTAAAAGGATTTTTGCAGTATGAAGCAGGCAAGAAGGAATTGAGTACATGGACGGAGGAAGCGCTGCGAAGGGTAGGGCATCTCCGGAAAAAGAATGACAGGAATGATGTATATCTCCTGGTGAATGCTCATATCCATTTGATTGGAAATCAGGTGGATGAGGCAAAGACACTTTTGGAATCGTATAACTATAACCGATTTGCAATCGGAAGGAATGTGGAGCTGAGTTCCTATTACCTTTATTTGACTACGCTTTTGAGTAACGATTCTATTGGGCAGAGACGTGTGGCAGAGGAGCTTTCCAAGTATTATATGAAGCATCCGGAGAGTTGGAAAATTTTGTGTATGCTTGTACAGGTAGACTCTGAATACAAGATTTTGAGTGAACGCCTGCGGGTTATGGAGAACTTGTTTTACGAGGAAAAGCCTCACAGCCTGATTTTTTATCTGCTTGTATTCCGATGCTTCAGAGAGAAAAGCACTTCCCTGAAAAAACTGGGGATGTTTGAGGTGCGGGTGCTGTTTTTTGCAGCAAAGTATAAGCTGATGACTAAGGAACTTGCGCTGTACACGGCGAATCTTGCGAGTCAGTTGAAGACATTTGACAAACATTTGTATAACACGCTTGTATTATGTTATAAAATGTATCCTGAGTCTATGATACTGACAGCAATCTGTACACTCCTGATCAAAGGAAGACTTGCGTGGCGGTCTGGATGTCGTCGCGGGCGATGAAAAAGCGT
>CANOBT010000042.1 GCA_947564305.1 uncultured Lachnospiraceae bacterium
CACAGGGCGAGGTGCTTCCGGTAGCCAGCCGTTCCTTCGGCGCCATCGGTGTATTTGCGATTCCGGAGATGGGCAGATTCTATCGTCATGTCCTGATTGAAGGCAATTATCCGCATCATGGAGCAGTGGCATTTGGAAATTATGGAAAGGCATTATTTGAAGTATTTAAATATATCGGGGTTCCGGTGGAAGAAATCGGCTACAACCAGCCGGCAGGAGTCCGCTATCCGACAGAGAATCCGTGGAAATAAAAAATGATGGATGCTGTTTTGGAGTGTGCCTGGAAAGTATGATATTTCCGGGCACATTTCAGACAGAAGGAAGAGAGGAAAAACAAATGTTATATATTGGAGTAGATCTTGGTACCTCAGCAGTGAAGCTTCTTCTGATGGATGAGAATGGAAAAATCCATAATATCGTATCAAAGGAATATCCTTTGTTCTTTCCGCATCCAGGCTGGTCAGAGCAAAATCCGGAGGATTGGTATACACAGTCAATAGCCGGAATCAAAGAATTGATTCAGGATTGTGATAAAAGTCAGATTGCAGGTATCAGCTTTGGCGGACAGATGCATGGGCTGGTAGTTTTGGATGAGCAGGATCAGGTGATTCGCCCGGCGATTCTCTGGAATGACGGAAGAACAGGAAAAGAGACCGATTATCTGAATGAAGTAATTGGGAAGGATAAACTTTCGGAATATACGGCAAACATAGCATTTGCCGGATTTACAGCTCCGAAGATTCTCTGGATGAAGGAACAGGAGCCGGAGAATTTTGCAAAGATTGCAAAAATCATGCTTCCGAAGGATTATCTTGCCTATCGTTTGAGCGGCGTACATTGTACAGATTACTCAGATGCTTCCGGTATGCTGCTTCTGGATGTTAAGAATCGCTGCTGGTCCAAAGAGATGGTGGATATCTGCGGCATTTCAGTAGAACAGCTTCCAAAGCTGTTTGAGAGCTATGAAGTGGTTGGAACCGTGAAGGAAGAGCTTGCAAAAGAAATGGGGCTGCCAGAACAAGTGAAGGTGATTGCCGGGGCAGGAGATAACGCAGCGGCAGCCGTGGGAACCGGAACTGTGGGCGATGGAATGTGCAATATTTCTCTGGGAACATCAGGGACGATTTTCATTTCCAGCAAATCCTTTGGTGTGGATGAGAACAACGCCCTGCATTCCTTTGACCATGCAGACGGATATTATCATCTGATGGGATGTATGCTGAGTGCGGCATCCTGTAACAAGTGGTGGATGGATGAGATTTTGAAAACGACCGAGTATGCAAAGGAGCAGGAGTCAATTCAGAAGTTAGGCGAGAATCAGGTGTTTTATCTGCCTTATCTGATGGGAGAGCGTTCCCCGCATAATGACCCGCAGGCAAGGGCTACATTTATCGGAATGACCATGGATACGACAAGAGAGGAAATGACACAGGCAGTTCTGGAAGGCGTGGCATTTGGTCTGCGCGATTCCTTAGAAGTGGCACGAAGCTTAGGAATCCGGATTGAGCGTACGAAAATTTGCGGAGGCGGCGCAAAAAGTCCTCTTTGGAAGAAGATTATCGCAAATGTCATGAATCTGAAAGTGGATGTGATTGAGAGTGAGGAAGGCCCGGGATATGGCGGCGCAATCCTGGCGGCTGTGGGATGCGGCGAATATGCCAGTGTCGAGGAAGCGGCGAGGAAGCTTGTGAAGGTGGTAGATACGGTGGAGCCGGAGGCTGAGCTTGTGGAGAAGTATGAAGAGCGGTATCAGAAATTCCGTCAGATTTATCCGACTGTGAAAGGGCTGTTTCGGACATTGGCGGAGTGAAATGAAAAGAGGTTTGCAGTAAGAGCATAAACAGATGAAGAGAACCAGACGGACAGATAAAGGTGCCGTCTGGTTTTTAAGTTCTAATTAAGAAGAAACTATTATTGACAGATCCTTAGTATATCGGTAAAAAATAAGCGACTTTGGTATGCTTCCATAATACCCTGCAAAAGGTATGATAGGATATAAACAGATTTTCGTAAGGAAAATCAAACGATATTTTATCAGGAGGGTATTTATGAAGAGGAAACGAAAAAGAATCACAGGTATCTTGATAGGCATGATGCTTGCAGCGGCTATGCTGGGCGGCTGCGGACAGAAGAAAGAAGAGACGGACGTAAAAGAAGAGATTGACACGAAAAAAACGGAAGTTCATAATCAAGAGCAGATGGAAGGAACATTAGCCAGATTTGGCGGCGGTGAAATTGACATTGAGAATGTGGAAGGGGAGTATACATTTGATATAACTCAGGCGTCAATCAAAACGGCTAAATTGCGTTCAGGTGATGAGGTTATAGTACATTATGAGGGAGAGATTCAAGGAATAGATACTTCTAAAGTAAAAGTGATTTCTGTAGAGGATTTGGGAAACAGTAATGAAGACAGGGAAGAAAAGCAGGCAGTAGGCGTGTTGACGGATATGTCAATGAATACAGTTACGATTAAGCAGAATGATGGAACAGAACTTACGTTCTCTTCAAATAACTGCAGGCATGAGTTTAGAAATGGAATCCGTGAAGGAAATTGGATTGTTATTACTTATATTGGTGAAATCAATGGAACTAATACGCAAAATGTATCCGTAATCAGTATCACAGATAATGACGAGAATAAGAGTGAAGAGGCAAAGCAGGAGATGAATATCAAAGCAGTGGAGGAGACTGTGTACACAACTGCCGGGGTCCATGTCCGTGCTTCATACTCTATTGATTCCGCGATAGTCGGAAGTCTGAAAATGGGGGATTCTATCCAGAGGACCGGTGTATGTGAGAATGGGTGGTCGAGGGTGGTTTTTGATAACAAGGATGCTTATATATACGGCGATTATCTGACGAAGGAAGCGCCGAAGGCTGATGCGAAGCCCGCAAAAACGGATGGACAGGAACCAAAGACTCCACAGACCGGTAATGAACCGATGCCAGTAAAGCAGCCGACAACTCAGCCAGCAGAGACACCAACCGCGGCGGTGCAGACTTCGGAGGTACAGACAGCAGAAATTCAGCCGGATACATCCGTGCAGCAGAAAATAATCGGTACGGTGGTTGATGCCTCTATGAATACCCTGACAATTACTGCTGACAATGGACAGAAGTATACATTGAATATTATGGATGCACAGCATGAATATGCCAACGGGATACAGACCGGAAATATTGTGACAATTACCTATGAAGGTGATCTTTCTGATATGGAAAATGTAATTGTGGTGAAGGTACAAGATGAAGACCCGAATACTGCCGCTCAAAATGCCGTTTATGAGGGGACTTTTATAGATGGAACGATGAATACGGTTACGATTGAAACGGATGACGGAGCAATGATGACATTTTTCACATCCGATGCGGACGATAAGACAGACGGTCTTGAAAATGGGATGAGAATTCGTGTTACAGCGGATGCGTCGTCGACCGATGTAAGTGATAATGTTATCACGGCTAAACAGATTGAGGCGGCATAATCCAAAGATAAAAAGTATATGGGAGACTTATCTATTGCCGCAGGGGCGTTGGCCAATTTAGCTGGCGGATGCCCCTGCGGCCTTTTATGTGGAGTGAAACAGATACGCTCCATGTAAATTTAATTCCCCATATTTTCTGCATAATGTTTTACATATGCCTCAATTTTGTCCATCTGTTCTGCTGTTCTCGGATTCGAATAGGGAATCCTTCGGATGGTTCTGGAGATATAATCATTTTCTAAAATAATATCCATACTTTCCCGGAAATTAATATCAAAAAAATAAGCAACATAAGATACCCAATAATCCATGATAGTAATGCGGTCTGCGGAGCGGATGCACCGGTTTTGGAATATGGTATCATAGATGGCAGGAGTAATTTCCTGTGCTCCAATCTCTTCTTCAGATGCTCCAAGAAATGTTTCCGTGGCATCGGTTAGTTTCACACGGCAGTTATCCAGTTTGTCCGTGTCTCGGATGAGTCTGGCATGAAGCAGTGTCCGGGCATCGGAAATATCGGACAGCCTGTAATCACTGTGTTTTGCGATGGCTGTACGGATGATGGAATCCCAGGTTTTTTCAGGCAAAAATTCTCGAATCATGCCCTCCTCAAAGAGAACTTGTACCCCATAGGCAGCATGGTCCATCGTGTCTGGCTCAAAGCTGTCGAAACGCCGAAGCTGTTCAAACCGGCCAAGGTCATGCAGAAGTGCGATTAGTTTCGCCAGTTCTGTATCTTCCTCGGAAAGCTGCATCCGGCGGGCGACAGCGGCTGCCTGACCGACGACGCCATAGGTGTGGACAATCTTGAGACGGACTTTGTCGTCTGTACGGTCATAATCGTTTAGATAAGATTCAAAGATTTCTCTGGCACGAGTGTAGTTCATGATGCTTTTCTCCTTAGGGTGAAATGTCTTTTTAAATATACCTTATTGAACAATACTAACTTCAATAAATATACCTTATTGAACATTAGCGGCTCCATAAGTATAGTATATTTTGCGGTGTAATTTCAACTGAAACTGCCGCTAATTTTGTCAGTGATTTTGCTTAAATATTTTAATTTCCTAAGACGGACATATTCTATTGAAATTCGCGCATGATAAAGTCAGGAGGCTGTTCTATAGTTACCAGAGTATATGACGGTGTTGAAATGACAGTCTTGAATAAAAACGGCGGCAATCAGTTTATAAAAGAGGTGGAGCAAAATGAAAAGAGAATCTTTCTGGCAGCAGTCCACAGTGATTCCGGCAAGGCCGGAGTTGCCGGGAAATATGAGTGCGGATATCGTAATTGTAGGCGGTGGATTGGCAGGAATTTTGACGGCTCATTTTCTGGAGCAGAGTGGGCGGCAGTGCGTAATTTTAGAAGCAAATCGGATTGGAAGCGGTCAGACAGGACATACCACAGCGAAGGTTACGTCACAGCATGGTTTGATTTACCAGAAACTAATCAAATGTGCAGGCAAAAAAAAGGCCAGGCAATATGCGGATATTAACCAGGAAGCAATTCGGCGCTATAAGACTCTGATAGAACAGTATCAGATTGACTGTGACTGGGAGGAATGCCCGGCCTGTCTGTATACAAAGGAAAATGGAAGAGCCTTGCGGGACGAATATTATGCGGCAAAGGAATTAGAGCTTCCTGTGGAATTGAAAAAGGATACAGAGCTTCCGTTTGCAGTGGAGGAGGCATTGTATTGCCATGAGCAGGCTTGTTTCCACCCGTTAAGATTTCTGCAGGCTATGGCAGAAAATCTCCAGATATTTGAAAAAACAAAAGTGCTGAGGGTGGAGCCGCATCTTCTGGTAACTAACCGGGGAACAGTAGAAGCAGAGAAAATTGTATTTGCATGTCATTATCCATTTATCAATCAGCCGGGGTACTATTTTCTGCGGATGCATCAAGAGCGAAGCTATGTGCTGGGGTTAAAAAACGCACAATCACTCCACGGAATGTATCTCGGAATCGATTCTGACGGGTTATCCTTTCGGCCTGCCGGTGAGATGCTTCTGTTGGGAGGAGGAAACCACAGAACAGGAGAAAATCCTATGGGAGGACAGTACGAATATCTGATGCATCAGGCAGAAATATGCTGGCCCAAGAAGTGTTGGAAAAAGGATGAAAATGTAATTCCATGGTCGGCACAGGACTGTATGACCCTGGATGGGATTCCTTATATTGGGCAGTTTGGAAGGAAGACAGAAGACTGGTTTGTGGCGACTGGATTTGGAAAATGGGGGATGACTTCCTCCATGGCTGCGGCAATCCTATTGACGGATCAGATTTGCGGGCGTGAAAATGCCTGTGCGGAGGTATTTTCACCGCAAAGACTCCATGCAGCGGCATCTGCGAAAGTGTTTCTTACGGACGGAATGTATTCCGCCTTGAATCTGCTGAAGGAAAAACTGGTTCCGCCGATGGAAAAGCTGGAGCAGATTCGGCCGGGGCATGGAGGCGTGGTGAAATATCAGGGAGAGAAAACAGGAATCTATAAGGCAGAGGATGGCCAGGTTTTTGCGGTTTCAGTGAAATGCCCTCATATGGGCTGCCAGCTTGTCTGGAATCCGGACGAGAAGAGCTGGGACTGTCCATGCCATGGTTCACGGTTCGATTACCGGGGGAGATTGATGGATGGGCCGGCACAGACGGCGGTATAGATATTTTTTGGCGTAAACCGGACGGCAGGAAACAAGAAAAATAAAATTCTTCAAGTGTCTGCAGAGGTAGAGGTTGAAAGGCAGGGGTACAGGCAGCAGCAGACTGCCTGTACGGGGGATTCATTTTAATTTTCCCGGTCATATGCAATCCTGCAGGTCTTCTTATAGCATGCAACTGCATATTTGTGGATTGTCTGCATCCCATCTTGTTTGAGGACTTCAGCATAGCCGTTCCTGTCAATTTGTTTCAGCGCTTTGGCGCAGGCTTCATCATATCTTCCGTTCTCGGCATACTTGACTTCTATTACGCACCCTACCTTTTCAGAGGGAACCATCAGCCGGATATCGGTATATCCAATTCCGGATTCTACATTTGACTTTACTCCCCAGCTGCCTTCAGCGCCGAGCAATCCTAATAATATTCCATGATAATAATTTTCTTTTATCTCTTTTCTCACAGAAGTATCTCTGATGCTGATTGAAACAGACAGAAATTCATTGAATAATTGTTGCATTTCCTGGGCGTTGCCGTTTTTTACAGCTTCGCAGAACCTCTGCCATCGGGTAGTATTACCTGTAATTTTTACCCGGAACCAGGAGAGGATCCGCTTTTCGTAAATCCCCAATACTTCCCGGTTCGGAATGACAAGCCTGTGAACTCCGTTTATTGGTCTTCCGGCATCAGTCAGATATCCGGTTGTGAAGAGTACGCTCCATAAATATGTTTGGCGTGTATTTTCATCTTTGCTGTCAAGGTCTGTATAGGTTAACTCCGGAATCAAGGTTTTCTCCACAGCTTCTCCGGAAATCAGGGCCTCTATCTCACTTTTTGTAGTTTCTGTTGCTACGGCAAGGATGTCCTGCACGATTGCGTTGCTGCTGCTGTTTTCCCAATGGGATTCCATGGGAGCTTCCGGCCATGCCCGAAGTTTATCACATTGATTTAGTACATCCCATGGACAGTATAAATCCGTGTCTCCAAAATGATACCCGTCATACCATTCTCTGATTTGCCCATAAGATGCTTCCAGCCCGTAGTAGGAAAGCAATTCTCTTACTTCACTGTCTGTAAAGCCAAAGTATTCTGAAAAATCCACATCAGAAATAGTTTTTACTTTAAAATTATTTAAACCGGTAAAAATGCTCTCCCTGGCAATCCTCAGACATCCCGTAATTACAGCGAAATATAGATTTTTATTCGTCTTAAGCACCTGGCTGAATAGGGAGCGGATTAGATTTACTATTTCCATATAATAGCCTTTCTGCCAAGCTTTGTCCAATGGAACATCATATTCATCAATTAGCACAATTACCTGAGTTCCATAATGCTTGGAAAGCAATTCTGTCAGAAGCCTCAAACTACTATGGAGATAAACGGCCTTCTCAAAATCTCCTGCCAGTAATCGCGTCAGTCGTTGTTTATCAAATGGCGTCAGCTTATTGCTGTTCATAAGGAAGTCAAACCGTCTTGCCTCTTCGCTGACCGCGCTTCCTAACATATCATATGCTGTCTGAAAGTCCATCCCTTCCGCATCTTTCAAGCTGATTGAGATGACCGGATATTTTCCCATATACTGTTCGCAGATTGCGGTCTCCTTTGAGATATACAACCCGTCAAACAAAGCAGGATCTGTACCAATTTCGAAAAAGCTCTTCACCATGTCCATTGTCAGGCTCTTTCCAAAACGCCTGGGCCTTGTAAACAGATTTACACTTCCCCCCAGATTAATCAGGTCAGAGATAAATTTTGTTTTGTCGATATAGTAGTAATTGTCTTTTTTAAAGCGATTGAAAAATTCAACACCGATTGGAAGTTTTTTCTTTATTTCCATAGAAATAACAGGTTTCATTGCGTGCACCCTCCTTTCCGATGTTTCCTGTGTTTAGTCTATCATAGCAATGTTTGCCGGGCAAGAAAAATGTAAATAGATGAAACAGAAAATTTATTGTATTTGTAACTGTTTCAGCGAGGCAATTGATAAATCAGGTTTATGTACAGTTGGCTGCTATGTTTTAAATTTGCATTGCTTGAATTATAGGAACGTGGATGATATACTTGAAATGTTTATGAATAGGCTTTTAGATTTTTAATTGACAAGATGGAGGACGGAGAAGAGAAAAGTGATGGAAGAACAGACAATCTACAAAAAAATAATCCCGGCAAAATCTGCATCTTATGCAGATTTCCCCTCTTCTTTGAGGCAGGAAATCAGAGAATATCTGAACGCCCGCGGTATTCCCAAGATTTACACCCATCAGGCAGAAATGTATGAGGCGGCAATACAGGGGGCCAATGTAATCATTACGACTTCCACTGCCAGCGGTAAGACGTTAAGTTTTTTACTTCCGGTTCTGCAGCAGATTTTGGAGAATCCTCTGACCAGGGCAATCTTTCTCTATCCGACCAAGGCACTTGCCAGCGACCAGTATCGTGCGCTGGCACCAATTTTGGACTATTTTGGACCCGGCCGGATTTCGGCCGGAGTATACGATGGCGATACAATGCCTGCGGAGCGAAGCAGAATCCGCAAAAGTGCAAATATTATTTTGACAAATCCGGAAATGCTGAATTCGGCATTTCTTCCAAACCATAGTAAGTTTGGCTTTGATTTCATTTTTTCCAATCTAAAATACATAGTCATCGATGAACTGCACAGTTATCGTGGAGCTTTTGGTGCCCATCTGACCAACATCTTTCGCCGGATGAAGAGAATCTGCAGTTATTATCAGTCTAAACCGCAGTTTTTGTGCAGTTCAGCTACCATTGCCAATCCTGTGGAGCTAGCGGAGCAGATTTGTGGAAATCACTTTGTTTTAGTTGAGAGGGACGGCTCACCGGCGCCGGAGAAGGAATATCGTATTATCCAACCGCCGCAGATCAAAGGTGCCAACGATAAGATATACGGAAGAAAGGCTGCGGCTGCGATTGCATCGGAAGTGATCTGCCAGTTGACAGAAAAGAACCGGCATTTCATTGCATTTGGAAAGTCTAGGAGAAATGTGGAAGTCATTCTGAAAGAATCCAGGGACAAACTGGAACAAGCCGCTTTTTTAGATAAAGGAAATTATGAAAAAATTGCCGGATACCGGGGCGGCTATACTCCGTTGGAGCGAAAAGAGATTGAACAGAAGATGCTCAGCGGGGAACTGCTGGGCTTGGTTTCTACCAATGCATTAGAGTTGGGAATAGACATCGGAAAATTGGATTCTACCGTGCTTGCAGGCTATCCGGGAACCAGGGCATCTTTCTGGCAGCAGACCGGGCGGGCAGGTAGAAGCGGGGAGAAATGTGTCAATTATCTGATTTTAGATAATCAGCCCTTTGACCAGTATATCGCCATAGACCCGGAGTGGTTGTTTTCGCAGCAAAGTGAAAATGCCATTGTTGATCCCGACAATTTATTGATTGAGCTGTCCCATGTTCGGGCAGCGGCGGCAGAAATGCCTTTGAATATGAACGATATTACCCTGTTTCCGGATTTGGGAGAGATTATTCCTGTTTTATTAAAAGCAGAAGAGGTGAAAAGTCTCTCCGGGCGTTTTGCATGGTCAGGCCCGGCGTTTCCGGCAGGGGATTACAGTCTGCGCAATATGGACAAGACGCGATACAAGCTGATTCTTTGTGAAGATACTGAATCAATTGAAGGGACAGGCGGCAGAGAGGCTATGTGTCCGTCAATCACGGAAATGGATGAGTCCCAGGCGTATCACGAACTACACCCAGGCGCTGTCTATATGCATAGCGGCGTATTGTATGAGGTGTTGAAGCTGGATCTGGTCAGCCGAACCGCCTATGGAGTGCCGTTTTCCGGCAACTATTATACGGTTCCTGCAGGGAGCATGGAGACAAAAATCCTGCAGACATTTGAAGAAACAACATGTGGACGGACACAGGTACATTTTGGGGATATCAACATCAATGAAGTGATTTATATGTTCAAGAAGCTGCAGTTCCATAATCATCAGAATCTAGGGTATGTACAACTTTCCGAGCCGCTCCAAAAAGATTATGATACGGAGAGTACTTGGATTGGGATACCGGATAATGTAAGGGAAGTTTATCATAGTCTGCTGCTTCCGAATGCATCTGGTGAGTTGGTGTTGAACAACCATTTTGAAGGGATTTGTCATGCTATAAAAAATGCGGCCATGATGGTTACCATGACGGCAAGGGATGATATTGACGCAGTGGTCTCCCAGGATACGACGTTTGTGGAGCATGCATCGTCTGACGGGCAGGGAGATTTACGAGGTAATACGCTTCTCGCACCTGCTCAGCAGACATCGCTTTATATCTATGACAGATATGAGGGCGGGTTAGGATATTCGGAGAAAATTTATGACTTGATGCCGCAGATTATAGACAACGCCATCCGCCTGGTCGGCGGGTGTACTTGTGAAGATGGCTGTCCGGCCTGTGTGGGTGATTACAGTCTGGATAAAAATATGGTGCTCTGGGGATTGAAAAATCTAAAAGAAGAAACGGAACCGCCGCAGTACGGCGGAAAATATATAGAGAAAGAACGCACTGTAATCAGGGAAGAAGGGGCGTCCTCAGATTTACAGGAACAGTGGGCGCGGATTTGCGAAGGTACAGCCCAAAATGGAGACAAAGCAAAGAAGCTGAAAAGGAAGCTGCAAAAGAAGGTATGAAAACAGACTTTAAGGAAGAGTGGAAGCATTTAAATCAATATCAGATGGAGGCCGTGCTAGATGAGTCTCCAGCCTGTGTGGTGAACGCCAATGTGGGCAGTGGAAAAACGACAGTGTTGATAGCAAAAATCTTATATCAGCATTATGAAAAGGCAGTTCCGCTAGAGGAAATGGCAGTCTTAACCTTCACGAATAAAGCGGCAGATGAGATTGTCGGCAGATTGAGAGAAAAGGAGCCGGATTTGTCCGGAGAACAAGTACAAGGATTCGGCACATTTCACAGTGTGGCTCTTCATTTGTTGAAGAAGCGGCTGCCAGTGGAGCAGATGGGATGGAGTCAGGCATTTACCGTAATCAGCCCGGATGAAGAAGCGGATCTGGCACTGGAAGTGATTGCCGCACAAACGTTGAAGGTGAAATACAAGAACCGCCTGAAAAAGCGTTTGGAACAGGAGTATCAAGGGTATTTACAGGGAAAAGAGTGCAGCCGATACAAGGATGATTTATTTCGCCTGTTTCCATTACTGGAAATGGAAAAGAAGCATCAGAATAAGATGTCGTTTTCCGATTTACTTCGGGTGAGTACAAAATTGCTGTTGGCTAATGATGAGTCAAATGAAACATGGCATCCCAAGTGGATTATCGTAGATGAGGTGCAGGACAGTGACTCTCTGCAATTAGAATTTCTGGAAGCCTTGAAAGGAAAAGAGACAAAGTTATTTGCGGTCGGTGATCCAAACCAGGTCATCTACAGTTGGCGGGGGACGAAAGAAAATATGTTTTACCTTTTAAAGCACCGCTTTGAGGCAAAAGAATTGTCTCTGCCAATCAACTACCGTTCCAGTGCATCCATCCTGGAGGCGGCGAATCGATTTTTACAGACAGGTACAGGAATTCAGAGCAGCCGGGAGGAAGGAAAGAAGATTGTCATAAAGAATCATTACGATTCGTTTCAGGAGGCCGAATATCTGGCAGAAAGGATTCGGACATTGCATGCCAAGGGCAGACCCTACGGTGAGATTGCGGTATTTTACCGTCTTCAGAAACAGTCGGAGATTTTAGAAAATGTGTTTGACAGGCAGCAGATTCCTTACGAAGTTTCCATACGGAAAACGATAAAAGACATTCCAGTGTTGGACTGGCTGATCAGGGTGCTGCGTTTTTCTGTGAATCCGGCAGACGCACAGATTGGAGTGGAAGCGCTTGTGAACTCTCAATATGGGGAGAAGTGTACGAAAGCGAAAGCAAAACAGGTGATTTTGGAGCAGAAGAAAGATTGTATTTCACTCTATGATAAGATGTGCGGGTTTGCAGAGCAGGAGCAATGGATAAAAGCGGGTGTACCGGAGGCAGCAGAGATTTTTACATATTTTGGACTAAAAGAGGCGCTCCATCCGACGTCGTCTTCCTATGCAGAAGAAGAAAAACTTGTATTCCGGTTTCTGGAAAGAATCTGTAAATATTGTACGGAAAAGGGATATGGTTTGATTGAGGGAATTCAAGAATTCGTAAACCAGTCGGCTTTGTATGGAGTCAATGTGTTAAGTGGAGACACAGAGCCGGATATGGATGGCAAAGAAAGCACGGACGGCCGCAGTCCCAAGGATACTGTGAAACTGATGACGCTCCATGCCTCTAAGGGATTGGAATTCAAAACGGTATTTCTAATCGGAATGAACCAGGGGCTGATTCCTCTGTATGTTCAGGATTTTGAGCAGGAAGAGGAGGAACGGAGGCTTTTTTTCGTTGGAATGACCCGTGCAAAGGATGAACTGGAGCTGTCCTATTATACCAATCCAGGAGACGCAAGAGTGTCCGGGGAGTATAGCCGGTATCTGCGAATGCTCCCGACTCATCTCTTGGAATGGGATGAACTGCGCAGTGAGGAACAGAAGCGAAGCAATCTGCAGCAGCTTCGCAGGGAGGTAAAGGAACAGATTCGGGAGAAAAGAGAAGGAGTTGAAAAAGAAGAACCTGGCGAAGAAGGATGCGTGGAAGAACAGCTTGAAGAAGAAAAACAGGAGCAGGGAAAATCGGCGGTGCAGTATGCAAGGCATCCCAAGTATGGGAAAGGCGTGCTTGTGTCGGAGGATGAGATGATGGTGGAAGTGGAATTTGAAGGGTATGGAAGGAAACAGTTTTTGAAGGCGTTTAACGAGGTGGAGGTTGAGGAGTAGAAAGGGATGTGAGCAGTATCTCAAGCTTGTGTTTGAGGATGTAAAGGAGGCTTTTGGGTATTGATTCTCCCAACTTTTGAAAGTCCAGATTTATAACCAGATACTCCTTTTGCAAAAAGGACTCTAAAGCGCGCAGAGTCGTATTCTTCCTTTCTACTGATTTATGCTCGCCTGTAAAGCATGTCTGTCTGATGTTCCGAAATAGTTATTCTTTTTTTAGACGTTACTTCATTATATCATATCCAGTTCGAAGCATACAATTATTTCTTATCCGCAAATCAAAACAAACTCTGATAGTGTATTACATGAGAAAATGAAAAATTCATGGTCAAAATAAGCGTTTCGTGGACAAACAGATGAAAAAAGCAGAATATTTTTGTGCAAAATATTGCATTTTTCGTGCAAATATTATATTCTATTAAGAAGCAACAGGAAGGAGATGATTATATGGCTAGCTCTACTACGAATATCAGCATCCGTATGGATTCGGATTTGAAAGCACAGGCCGATACCTTTTTCGGGGAACTTGGCATGAATCTGTCTACAGCGTTCAATATTTTTGTCCGCCAGTCGCTCCGTGAAGGCAGGATTCCTTTTGAGGTTTCTTTGAATCAGCCCAATAGAGAGACAGTCGCTGCCATGATGGAAGCGGAAAGGATTGCAGCAGACCCGTCTGTGAAAGGTTATACCGACCTGGATGAACTGTTTGCAGACTTAAAAGCATGAAAAAGGCAAAGTATACCGTCAAGCCTACTACGCAGTTTAAGAAAGATTACAAGTTGGCAATCAGGCGTGGTCTGGATATTGACCAGTTGGACGATGTTATCACTACCCTTGCAATGGGCAAACATCTGCCAGAAAAAAATAAAGACCATCCCCTGTCTGGTAACTGGGTGGGACACCGTGAGTGTCATATCCTGCCAGATTGGCTGTTGGTTTATCGTATTGACGCTGATGTTCTGGTGCTGACACTGGTACGTACCGGAACGCACAGCGAATTGTTGGGGAAATGACATACCTGATCCGCTGTATGGGAAAATCTTCTGTACAGCGGTTTTCGCGTGCTTATTAAATTTAAAGAGCACAGCCTTTTCAAAACTTATGGTCAAAATAAGCGTTTCGCGGCCAAACAGATGAAAAAAGCAGAATATATGTTATAATTGTGCGAGGGGCGCAGCACAACCAAGGAGAATAAGTAATGAATATTGCGATTATAGATGATGAAGCCGCGATTTTAGACAACGTCAGGAGATGTGTTGAAAACGAGATTACAGAAAAGGATGAGGCAGAGCTATTCACTTATACAGGGGCAGAAGAGTTTCTTCAAGTGTTGGAGGAAGGACAGGAATTTGATATATTGGTTTCAGATATCGAGCTTGCCGGAATGAGCGGAATGGAGCTGGGAAGGTGGATACAGAAGCAGAAGCTTCCGATTTATCTGGTATACCTGACAGCACATTCAGAGTATGCTGCGGAGAGTTATACATTGGAGGCATACCAGTATATTCTCAAAGAAGATATGGAAAAAAGACTGCCGATGATTTTGCGGCAGTTGATTGAGCGTGTGAAGAGGGAAAAGAAGCAGTTTCGGATGATTGGTACGCCTACAAGCAAGGAGAAGATATATTACAGGGATATTATTTACATAGAAAAGAAGAAAGGTTCAAAGTATATCCAGTATACAACAATATTTAGTACATACACAGAAAGAATCGCGCTTTCGAAAGTAAATGAGGAACTGAAAAGTGATGAGTTTATTATGGTAGAACGCGGATACATCATCAATGTCAATCACATTGCCAGTATGAAGGATAATATAATCAGGATGGATAATGACACAGAGATTATTGTCAACAGGGCAAACTTCAAAAAAGTAAAAGAGCAGATTAATCTGTACAGGGGGAGTCTGTGATGGCTGTAAGAGCGCTGCTGATAGGGATTACTTTTTGGGAAATCGGAATGCTGTATTGGTTGTTATGCGGTACTGTATTGGAGAAAAAGTATTTTCGAAAGAAAGAATGGAGCATACTGTGTGGAAATATTGTTGTATGGGGGATTCTTTTAGGCATCAATCGTAGTATAGGTTTTTTTTCAGATGGTATGTTTATTATAGGCATTGTAATTACATGTTTATGTGTATTATTAATCAATGGACAAAATAAATCATTGAAAATTATTTTGGTGATTTTGTACTATACGTCAGTAGCTTTATTGGACTTTCTCTTTGCTTTTGCGAGTATGATGTTTTTAAAACAGGAGTTTGACGCAAAAGTTTATTGGTACGCAAATTCACTGACGGAATGCATCATTTTCATCTGTACGAGGATGGTTATAGCAGGAGTTATAGGTCTGCTATATAAGAAGTATCAGGAATCGTATCTATGTGAATTTCAGGGTATCTTGCTAATCACCACGATAATGATGTGTCTGATTCTAAGGGCTTATCAGGTAGCAATCGTAAGGATGATTTATGAAAGCAGAGAGGGGGAGGCAGGCGTAACTGGAATGTCCCTTGCTGTTGTTTTACTGACGATTTTACTGATAGGAATGTTATATGTAAAAAATAAGACGATAGAAAGGGAAAAGGAATTTCTTTCGATGCGCGACGAGATGGTGACGCAGAAATTTGTGGAATTAGAAAGTGTTATGGAAAAGAACCGTCAGTTATCACATGATTTAAAGAATCATCTGATTGCGCTAAAAAATTATGAAAAAGAAGGGAATTATGATGGCATACATCATTATCTGGAAGAAATAGAGCAAGAGTATTTTGAAGTAAAAGTGCGGATATGGACCGGAAATCCGATTGCAGATATGATTATAGAGCAGAAACGGGCATTAGCAGAACGGGAAGGCATTTCATCATTTATAGTCCAGGCAGTGCCGATTTTGGAGTGGCCGTTTCATGACAACGAGACTTGCTCGCTGTTGGGTAATCTTTTGGATAATGCGATTGATGCATGTAAGAAGATGGACAATGAAAAGAATAGATGGATATCAATTATCATTGAGAGCCAGAAAGAATTTTTATTTATAAAAATCAGGAATTCTATTGGTGAAACACCAATTATGAAGGGAGGAAGACCGGTTTCTGTAAAGTCGGATAAGAAGAGGCACGGATACGGATTGAAAAGTGTTGAACGGATTGTAGATAAGCATAAAGGGATTATTACGTATCAGATAAAAGAAAATATTTTTCAGGTAAATCTCTCGGTTTAGGGACAGAAAGTCCGCACCTTGGTTTGTGTCTTTGATATGGATGGTTTTAAATACCATAGTATGTAGAAAGGTTGCCAGTGGCAAGCTTTCTGTATAATGAAATTTTGATGGTCAAAATATCATGTTTCGCGGTCAAAAGGTAGATTTATAAATATTTACCGGTATAATGTGAGGATGTAAGCTGTTTTACAAAAAGCGTTTGGGAAAGTGAGGGATTATTATGACGAGAAAAGATTGAGAAAATGCAGGCAGGGTAACAATTATCAATGATTTTTATTCTGATTTTCAATGTATCTTTATTGAACATGAGCAGTTCAATAAGTATTATATTATGGACCTTATTAGGAATAATATCAATTATGAACGATAGAGTAATTGAGCTTTGAAAAACCAGAATAAAATTTGATGCGGGTAATGACTTACACTGCAAATGGTTACAACTAGACAATCACTTGCACTGCAAGTGGCTGCAGATTGAGAGAAGGAGCAGGAATTATGAATGCAGTTGGTTTTCAAAGAAGTTACAATTATGATTTACAAAAAGATGTTACATATTCTAATTCACCATCTGTTGGCGCAGAATATGGAGCATTTATGGCACAAGATAAGAATGTTCTAGAAAAAGATTCTGCAAAAAAAGAAAAGAATTCACCGCTTGTGGATTTTTCTGCAAAGGAAATTGATAAAAAGCAGTTATTTGAACAAAGGGAAATAGAAACTGCAATGTATACCAGACGTATGAGCCGCGAATCTAAAAATGAAAAAACTCAAGAGACAGCATTAACGAAAAATCAGGAAGCGGTTTCAAATATTTTGAATGCTATGGGAGTGGAGCTAAAGGATAGTATAAATTGGAATTCAGATGGTTCAGGAAAATTGACTGATGAGCAGATTAAGGACTTGAAAGAAAGATACGATGTAGAAAATCTGAGTCAGGAAGAATACTATAATCTATTAACAGAATTGGTGAATTTGAATGTGATATCCGGCGATGATTTTGAAAAAGAGTTTGTCAAAAAGGTTCCGCCGGAAGTGGCTGAATGTGGGGGAATGCTGATGGCTGCATCTCCCGATGACTCGGAAGATGAATATAAAAATTATTTGGAGAAATTCCTCAAAGACCGTGAATTGATCGATTATTATTTGCGCGCACTTGAGAGCCGCAGATCCAGCGTTCAGGAATCGAATATAGAAAAAATGCGTAAATATTATGAAGAACAGAAAGAGCATAGTATGAGACTGTCGGATGTTTTTGAGCAGCTTAAACGATAGAGGGAGAAAACAGATGATAGACGGAATGAAAGGATGGACGCCTAACGCATTTTCATACAAAGAAAATGTATCGTCATTACAAAAAAATAATCTTAATTTCCGGAACCGCTTGATAGACTCAGTCATAAATTCAGATCAAAATTTGAACGGAAAGCATGTGAACTTATATATGAATTGTCTCGTGAGTCAAGCATCAGGGAACGGTCAGGAGCTGCACATGAAATATGACGAAAGCTCGACAGAAGAAAATCCGGTCATTTATGCATGGGGGAAAGATTCGTCAGGAAAAGAATTTGAAACGAAGATTCATGTAAATGATATCAACCCTTATCATGCAAGCCCGACGGAGATGAAAGCGCTGCATGCACATCTGGCAAAACAGGGCGGCGGCGTAAAAAGTGATTCGATTCCGGTAGACGTCTCTATGACGGGCTATGATGCCAACCAAAAGATAGATTTTGTCCAATATATGGAGGAATGGAATGTCATGCAAAAATTGGCGAAAAATCCGACTGCGGATTTGGGGCGTTCCCAATTGGAACAATATCTGTTTTTCTTCAGGCAGGAAAGTCAAAAAGGGTGATTGTGCAGGGCAGATAAAAAAGAAGAGTCAGGTTTTAAGCAGGGGAATTATGGATTCGAAGAAATGATAATTCCCCTGCTTAAATTTTTCCTTCGATACGAAACAGCCAAGGCAGACGGATAAACGTATAAAGTATTGAAAAATAAAGGTTTTTGAGATATATTAAAATGAAGCAGAGGAGGTATCCTTTTATGAATAAAAATCAGATTGTCATGATTCACGGAACGGATTATATCCGGATGACAATAGAACTTTTGGAAGCCATCCATTTGGCAGATATGATTGGAGAACGCGGGAAACGGATTGCCTTGAAGCCTAATCTGCTTCATGTAGACAGGGCGGAAAACGGGGCAATCACCCATCCGGAATTAGTGGAAGGTGTGCTGCACTATTTGAAACAGTATCATTTTTCCAATGTATGTGTCATGGAAGGCGCATGGGTAGGCGCTCGTACAAGCCAGGCAGTGGAAGCATCAGGAATTGCAGAGGTATGCCGGAGGTATGAAGTGCCTTTTCTCGATTTGCAAAAGGATTCTTCCTATCGCTGTGATGCCCGCGGAATGGAATTGAAGCTTTGCAGCGAGGTTGCAAAAACGGATTTTATGATTAATATGCCTGTCTTGAAAGGACATTGTCAGACTCGGATTACCTGCGCCATGAAAAATGCAAAGGGAGTTATCCCCAACAGTGAGAAACGGCGCTACCATACATTGGGGCTGCATAAGCCGATTGCACATTTAAACACAGTGTTGCCTTTGCAGCTTGTGTTGGTGGATAATATCTGCGGAGACTTGAATTTTGAAGAAGGCGGTAATCCGGTTGTGATGAACCGTATTTTTGCGTGTCTGGACCCGGTGCTGTGTGATGCTTATGTCTGTGAATCTATAGGGTATTCGATAGAAGAAGTTCCATATATCGGCATTGCGGCACGGCTCGGTGTGGGTAATCCGGATACTTCCGGTGCGGAATTAGTTCTTCTGAATCAGCCAACTGAGGCGCTTCCGGATATGCGTACTTCAGGCAGGATTCAGAATCTGGAAAGATATACGGATGCCAGAGATGCCTGCAGCGCTTGTTATGGTTCCTTGGTTTATGCACTGGAACGCCTGGAGGCTCAGGGAGTGTGCCGCCGGAAAAAGGAAAAAATCTGTATTGGACAAGGATGGAAAGGGCAGACTGGAAAAATCGGTGTTGGAAACTGTGCGGGCGGCTGTCAGAAACATTTACCGGGATGTCCGCCGAAGGCACGGGAAATCGTGGATTTTCTAAAGGAATCGTGGAATTAAGAAAAGGCTTGGAAGGGTGAGGCTGAAAATGTCAAAATTTTTTAATGTAAATGGCGCCTGCAGATCAGACAGGCATTATATGGTTAATCTTACGCCAAAACTCGAAAAAATAAAGGAAATGATAGATGGCGGGCAGTACTTTACCATTAATAAAGCAAGGCAATTTGGAAAAACTACAACGCTGCGGGCGTTATCGCATTTTTTGAAAAATGATTATATGGTTATAAGTCTTGACTTTCAGAAAATGAGTTTTATGGATTTTGAAAAGGAATCTGCTTTTGTCAGGGGATTGGCGAGAGAAATCAATAAGCGAATTCGGAACATAGATGATGTTCCTGCTACAGCGAAAGATAGATTGTTGAGATTGGAAGACGAAAGCCTTGCCCATGTAAGAATGGCAGAAATATTTGATTGTTTTAGTGACTGGTGCGGCCAATCGGAAAAACCGGTTGTTTTAATCATAGATGAAGTGGATACGGCGACGAACAATCAGGTATTTATTGACTTTCTTTCCCAGTTGAGGGCAGCATATCTTGACAGTGACGTTACCCCGGCGTTCCAGTCCGTGATTCTTGCAGGTGTCTATGATGTACGCAACATCAAAAGAAAGCTTCGCCCAGAGGAAGAGCACAGGGCTAACAGCCCATGGAATATTGCGGCAAAGTTCCGCATAGACATGAGTTTTTCTGTTGAAGAAATCGCAGGTATGCTTCATGAGTATGAAGCGGACTCTCATACAGGAATGAATGTGGAAGAAATGGCCAGGCTGATTTACGATGACACGTTCGGTTATCCATATCTTGTTTCTTGTTTATGTAAGAATATAGACGAGGAGATTTCCGGTGCAAAAAACTTTCCGGATAAAAGCAGTGCATGGACCAGAGAGGGATTCCTTGAGGCGGAGAAAATTTTAGTGAGTGAAAATAATCCTCTTTTTCAGTCCCTGATTGGAAAACTGGTAGATTATCCAGAACTTCACACGGTATTGTATGAACTTCTTTTTAATGGAAAATCAATACCATATGTGCCGCAAAATGAATACATTGAAGCAGCAGCGATGTTTGGCTTCATAAGAAATAACCATGGAACGGCTGTCATTTTCAATCGGATTTTTGAGACAGTGCTGTATAATCTAGATTACCTTAAAAGATAAGAGGCAGTTGTGTAGGAAGATATCAAAATTTGACCGCGTGAGTATGAATTTTTGCTTATGTACGAAAATAAAAACTTGCCAAACACAAACTGTTCCCTTACAATAGAAAAGACAATTTAATAATGGAGGTTATTTGAAGAAGGAGACAGAACATGAAAAGAAGAATTTTGAGTATTCTTTTAATGCTTACGATGGCGGTATCTGTTGCACTGGGCGGCTGCTCAGGTGACAAGAAAGAGCCTGAGTCTACAACGGAGAATGAGCTTCCGGAGAGTAAAAAACCGGTCGAGGGAGGGAGTATCAAAGTCGGTATTTCCCAGGACCTTGACAGTCTTGACCCACACAAAGCAGTATCGGCAGGAACAAAAGAGGTTTTATTTAACATTTATGAAGGTCTGGTAAAGCCGGACAGTGATGGTAATTTAGTGGATGCAATCGCAGAGAAATATGAGATTTCAGAGGATGCGACGGTGTATACATTTACACTGCGTGATGGTGTGAAGTTTCATAATGGGAACACTGTGACTGCGGAAGATGTTAAATATTCAATTGACAAATGCGCCGATACGTCGAATGGGGAACCATTGGTATCGGCGTATTCTATTGTAAAGAGTGTGGATATTGTGGACGATAAGACGGTAGAAATCCATCTGTCAGAACCGAATACGGAATTTCTGGCATACATGACTACCGCAATCGTGCCAAAGGATTATGAAGAGCTGGAAACAGCTCCGATTGGAACGGGTCCGTTTAAGTATGATTCACGGAATCCTCAGGAAAATGTGATTTTAGTAAAAAATGAGGATTACTGGGGGGAAAAGGCACACTTGGATGAGGTGGAATTCCGAATTGTGGCGGATGCCGATATGTTAGTAACAAATCTCAAGGGCGGCTCAATTGATATGGCAATGCGGCTTACAACTAGCCAGGCAGCAGAATTGACGGATGGTTTTCATATCGAAGAGGGGACCATGAATCTGGTACAGGCATTGTATCTGAACAACTCTGTTGAACCATTGAATAATGAGAAGGTCAGGCAGGCGCTCTGCTATGCAATCAATCCGGATGAAATCATGGATATGATGGCGGATGGAAAGGGTGTTCGGATTGGAACCAGTATGTATCCGGGGCTGAAAAAGTATTTTAACGAGGAATATTCCACATACTATGAACAAGACTATGATAAGGCGAAAGAGCTGTTGGCGGAAGCCGGATATGCAGATGGATTTGATTTGGAGATTACGGTCAGCGCAGCCGATCAGCCTCATGTGGATACCGCACAGGTTATTGTGGAGGAATTAAAAAATATTGGAGTCAATGCGACCATCAAGCCGGTGGAGTGGGAAGCATGGCTGGAGGATGTATATGCCAACAGTGAGTTTGAATCCACGGTAGTCGGGGTGGACGCATCCAACTTATCCGCACGGGCAATGTTGGAGCGATTTACTACGGACGGACATGGAAACTTTATCAAGTTCAGTGATGAGGAATATGACAAGGTATTTGCAGAAGCAATTTCCACGACAGATGAAGAGGAACAAGTAAAACTGTATAAAGAAGCAGAAGGAATCCTTGCAGAACGTGCGGCAAATGTTTATATCCAGGACTTGGTCAATATGGTGGCAATCAGCGACCAATTTGACGGATATGAATTTTATCCGCTGTATGTACAGGATATGTCTACAATCTATAAAGTGGAATAAGATACCCAAAGGGCGTTTGACGGCACAAATCTTTTGAAATGCCTGAGAGTATATTCGACTGTAACATAAAATTCAAAGAAAAAAGGAGGCAGGTATGAAATATTTTATCAAAAAAATTACAGGTCTAATAATCACATTATTAATTGTCAGCATACTTGCCTTCCTTGCATTTGAAGTGATTCCCGGTGACCCGGCCAGGACCATCCTTGGTACAGAGGCCACCGAAAGCAAGATTCAGGCATTGCGGGAAGAAATGGGATTAAACCGTCCTTTGCCGGAGCGTTATACGGAGTGGGTGAAGGATTTTGTAACGGGAGATATGGGAAACTCCTACTTTTATCAGATTTCGGTGAGGGAAATGATTGGAGACAAACTGCCAATTACGATTGCAATGACAACGCTTGCGTTTTTCTTTACCTTATTGCTGTCTATTCCAGTCAGTATTTTGAGTGTCCGCTATGAAAATCATCTCTTTGACCGCCTGTTTTTGATTCTCAATCAGGTGACAATGTCCATTCCGCCGTTTTTTATCGGGATTATATTTACCGTGCTCTTTGGACTGGTTTTCCGTTTGTTTACACCGGGAGGATACGTATCCTATACGGAGAGTATGGCAGGATTTCTGGGATATCTGATTTTACCCTCTCTGGCGATTGCACTGCCAAAAGCGGCCATGACGACAAAGCTGCTTCGGAATTCTTTAATTTCGGAGATGCATCAGGATTATGTGCGGACAGCATACAGCCGTGGAAACAGCCCCTGGCGGGTACTGTTCTTCCACGCATTTCGTAATGGGATTGTCCCGGTGATTACATTTCTGGGACTGGCTGTGGCAGACATGATTGCAAACAGTATTGTTGTGGAGCATGTCTTTGGCATTCCGGGAATCGGAAGGACATTGATCAGTTCGATTTCTAAGAGAGATTATCCGGTAGTGGAGGCGATTATTATACTAATTGCAGTGGTAACTCTGGTGATGAATACCCTGGTGGATCTGCTATATCATAAATTGGATAAAAGGATTGAAGTATGAGACGAAAAATAACTTCCCACAATTATATACTAGGTATGTCAATTACGATTATCATGCTGGCATTGATTCTGATTGGTTTTGTCTGGACACCTTATGACCCGGAGGCTATGCAGGGTTCACTAAAGCTGAATCCTCCCAGTGTGATGCATCCTTTTGGGACGGACCAGTTCGGCCGGGATATTTTAAGCCGTGTGTTGTCTGGTGCCGGAAGTACTCTGCTGATTGCACTGGGAACGATTTTCATCGGCGGAGTCATTGGCATTTTAGTGGGTGCAGTGACCGGATATTTTGGCGGATGGCTGGATGAGGGGCTGATGCGGGTAAATGACGCGGTAGCCGCATTTCCAAGTGTGCTGTTGGCACTGGTAATCATCAGTCTGTTAGGGTCAGGTACGTATAAAGTCATGCTGGCCCTTGGAATTGCATTTATCCCCAGCTTTGCGCGGATTGTGCGGGGAGAATTTCTAAAACACCGGGAAGCAGACTATGTGACCAGTGCCAAGTTGATCGGCGTATCGACACCGAGAATTTTATTTGTACACATTTTACCTAATATTCTGCCTGCACTTTTGTCAGCACTGGCAATCGGATTCAATAACGCTGTGCTTGCGGAGGCAAGTATGAGCTATCTGGGGATTGGAGTACAGCCGCCGGATGCCAGTCTGGGAAGGATGCTGTCGGAGGCCCAGACGTATCTGGCCGGGGGACCGTGGTGCGCAATCTTTCCAGGAATCTTTCTGGTGCTGTTGATTCTGGGAGTAGGACTTTTGGGAGAAGGGATATTGGATCAGTCTGGAGGTGGAAGGTAATGCTGAGAGTGGAACATCTGTCGATTCACTTTGAAGACCGAAGTGAAAAAGAAGAAGTAGTAAAAGATGTCTCTTTTACGATTGAAACCGGAGGTATTCTCGGAATTGTAGGGGAATCAGGTTCGGGAAAGACGATGACTGCATTGACTATTGCCGGACTTTTGAAGAAACATGCGGTTCTGGATGGAGGAAACATCTGGCTGGATGAAATGGAGTTGCTTCGGCTTTCCCCAAAAGAGATGCGCAAAGTTCAGGGCAGTGATGTGGGCATGATTTTTCAGGAACCTATGACTGCATTGAATCCCACCATGAGGATTGGGAAACAGGTGGAAGAAGCGTTGATTCTACACCCGTACCGTGTCTGCCAAAATGGTAGAAGCATTTTTTCGGAGCAAGGAAAAAGCAAAGATACTCATTCAGAGTCCGGACGGAAAATTTTAGGAAAGAAAATGACGAAACAGGAACGCCGGGAACTTGTTCTGAAAGCGTTGGAGGAAGTAGAACTGGAAAATCCGGAGCAGTTGTATTATAAATATCCTTATGAACTTTCCGGGGGAATGCGCCAGAGAGTGATGATTGCAGCGGCCATGGTGTGCCGTCCTAAGTTGCTGATCGCGGATGAGCCCACTACAGCACTGGATGTGGCGACGCAGGAAAGTATTTTAGAGCTTTTGAAAAAGCTGAACCGGAAATATGGAATGAGTATCCTGTTTATTTCCCATAACCTGCGGGTAGTCAATACGCTCTGCACTCATGTGTTGGTCATGAAAGACGGACAGGTGGTGGAAGAAGGAGAATGCAAAGAGATATTTAAAAATCCTCAGTCAGAGTATACGAGAGAACTGATTGCGGCAATCCCGGCAAGGACCAGGTCAAATCGATACTACGATTTGCTGCGGCGAAGGGAGAAAGTGGGTGGAGAATTTGCCGAAAAAGATTTTGGAAGTCAGTCATGTAAATGCGTATTATAAAGAAGGAAAAATCAAGAGACAAATTCTGGAGGATGTTTCGTTTACATTATATGAGGGAGAAATTGTTGGTTTGGTAGGAGAAAGCGGGAGCGGAAAATCTACACTGTGTAAATGCGTACTTGGGCTTCTGAAGGATTATGACGGAGAAATCCGCCATTTTACAGAGCGGCCTCAGATGGTATTTCAGGACCCGTTTAGTGCCCTGAATCCAAGGAAAACCATTGGCTGGATTTTGGAGGAGCCGCTGAAGGTCAGAGGTGGATTTTCCAGACAGGACAGAAGGGAAAAGGCAGAGGAAATGCTGAAAAGAGTGCATTTGCCGGAAGATTTTTATGAGAGATACCCGCGAGAGCTGAGCGGCGGGCAGAGGCAGCGGGTGAGCATTGCGTTGGCTTTGATTACCGGAACGAAATTTATTCTGGCGGACGAACCTCTCTCTGCCTTGGATGTGACGGTACAGGCTCAGATTATTTCACTGCTGAAGGAATTGCAGGAGAAGGAAAAAATCTGTTATCTGTTTGTGTCCCATGACCTGGATGTGGTCAGTATGCTTTGCAGCAGAGTGTTGTTCTTGCAAGATGGGAAGGTGCGCTGCTTATGAGAACTTATAAATTGACGATTGCTTATGATGGAACCCGTTATCAGGGATGGCAGAGACAGCCGGATACCGAGCTGACGATTCAAGGAACCCTGGAACGGGCCATCTGTGCCTTGAAGGGATATTCTGTGGAAGTAAATGGATCTGGCCGGACGGATGGAGGAGTACATGCCAAAGCCCAGACGGCCAGTATCCGTTTGTCAGGAAAAGTGGAGGAAGAGGTATTCCAAAAAGAACTGAACCGGATGCTGCCGGAGGATATACGGGTGATGGACGTAGAGCTTGTAAAAAATGGATTCCATGCCCGTTACAGTGCCAGTGGAAAGCAGTATGAGTATACGATTGACAGGAGGGAAAAGGCAGATGTGTTTACTCGGAAATATTGTTTTCATTTTCCGGAACATCTGGACATTAAGGCCATGAGGACGGCGGCGGGATGCCTGATTGGAAAGCATGATTTTGCGGCATTCACAGACCGTAATGAAGACCAGTCTACGATTCGGACAATCTATGATATCCGTATAGAAGAGCTAGGGAGTAAGGTTAAGATTTTTTATGAGGGAAATGGATTTATGTATCATATGGTACGGATTCTCACAGGAACCCTTCTGGAAGTGGGAACCGGGAAAAGAACGATAGAAGAAACGGCTGCACTTTTAGAAGGCGGCGAGAGATGGCAGGCAGGTTTTCTGGCACCCGCTTGCGGATTGACGCTGAAAGAGGTATACTATTGTTCTGAAGGTGAAAGATAGAGATATAGTAATGATTCACAACAGCGGACCACAGACCTGTCTGCTGTACAGATTAGAAATATATTTTTTTGAAAGGATGGCAGCAGAAATATATGAAACTGATATCATGGAATGTAAATGGAATCCGCGCCTGCATTCAGAAAGGATTTATGGATTTCTTTCAAGAGGTAGATGCGGATATTTTATGTCTGCAGGAGACAAAGCTGCAGGCTGGACAGATTGAATTGGAACTTGAGGGATATCATCAATATTGGAATTATGCAGTAAAAAAAGGTTATTCGGGAACAGCCGTGTTTACCAAGCAGGAACCTTTGAGCGTTTCTTATGGAATCGGGATAGAGGAACACGACCAGGAAGGACGTGTGATTACCTGTGAGTTTGAAAAATTCTATTTTGTGACAGTTTATACGCCAAATTCCCAGGATGGATTAAAGCGTTTGGATTACCGTATGAAATGGGAAGACGATTTTCGGAGCTATTTAAAGCATTTGGAAGAAAAGAAACCTGTGATTGTGACCGGAGATATGAATGTGGCACACGAAGAAATAGATTTGAAAAACCCCAAAACAAATCGGAAGAATGCCGGATTTACGAACGAAGAACGTCAGAAATTTACAGAACTTTTAGAGGCTGGTTTTATCGATACATTCCGGTATTTTTATCCGGAGCAGGAAGGCATTTACTCCTGGTGGTCTTATCGTTTTAAAGCACGTGAAAAAAATGCAGGATGGCGCATTGACTATTTCTGTGTTTCGGAAAGTCTGAAAGATGTTCTGGTGGATGCCAAGATTTTGACAGATGTATATGGGTCCGACCATTGCCCGATTGAGCTGGATATAGAAGGCTGATTGCATTTGTCGAAAATCAATACTTGCACAACGGAAAGAAAAGAGTAAAATAGAAGTGAAAAAACAGGAGGCGGTCATTGTGACGAAGATTGATATTATTTCTGGCTTCTTAGGAGCCGGGAAAACAACATTTATTAAAAAAATGCTTCAGGAAGCATTTTCGGGAGAGCAGGTTGTTCTGATTGAGAATGAATTTGGTGAGATTGGGATTGACGGCGGATTTTTAAAGGATTCCGGCATCGAGATTCGGGAGATGAATTCGGGATGTATCTGCTGCTCTCTGGTAGGAGATTTTGGAAAGTCGTTAAAAGAAGTGGTGGATACTTACCATCCGGAACGGATTCTCATTGAGCCGTCCGGAGTCGGAAAGCTGTCGGATGTAATCAAGGCAGTGCGGGATGTAGAGGATCAGATTGAAGCGAAACTGAACAGCTTTACGACCATGGTGGATGTGACGAAATGCAGGATTTACAGCAAGAATTTCGGCGAATTTTTCAGCAATCAGATAGAATACGCAGGCGCGGTTATTTTGAGCAGGACGGATAAGGCGAATCAGGAGAAGATAGAAGAGAGTGTAAAAATCCTGCGCGGCCTGAATGCCAAGTCTCCAATCATCACCACACCTATTGCGCAGCTTTCCGGCGAAAAGCTGTTGGAGATTATGGAAGGAAGTCTGTCTTTGGAGGAGGAATTGCTGTCGGAATTACGTTGTCCGGAATGTGGGGAAATCCATGAACATGATGAGGGCTGCTGCTGCGGCCATGACCATCATCATGGGGACGAGCATGACGAACATCATCACCATCATGAAAGGCACGGCCATCATCATGGGGACGAGCATGACGAACATCATCACCATCATGAAGGGCACGGCCATCATCACGGGGAGGACCATGACGAACATGGACATCATCACGATGGAGAACATGGTCACCACGGGCATCATCATGAGGGAGAACACGGAGACCATCACCACGACCATCACCATCATCACGGCCACCATCATGCGGATGAGGTATTCACAAGCTGGGGCTGCGAGACAGTCAGGACTTACACAAAGGATGAGATTGGCAGCATTTTAAAATCTTTGGAGACAGAAGAGATTTACGGTACGATTCTCCGTGCAAAAGGTATGGTTGCAGGAGCGGACGCGGAATGGATTTACTTCGATATGGTGCCGGAAGAGCAAGAGGTTAGAACCGGAACCGCAGAATATACCGGACGTCTCTGTGTCATTGGCTCAAAGCTGAATGAAGAGAAGATTGCCGAACTTTTCGGTGTATAACGTCTGGAATTGAAAAACACAGTAAGAAGCTGCCTGTAACTTTTTTGAGCTTATGGGCAGTTTTTAAGTAGAAAGGAAAGATAAGGTATGAATGAACCAGATGTATTGGTATATCTGATGACGGGCTTTCTGGACAGCGGAAAGACTCAGTTTTTGAAATTCACACTGGAGCAGGATTATTTTCAGATTCCAGGGACTACACTTCTGATACTCTGCGAGGAAGGGGAAGAGGAGTACGGTCAGCAAGGATTGGAAAAATATAATATTGTGCTGGAGCGGGTAGAAAATCAGGAAGAATTGACAGAAGACTACTTAAAATCTCTGGATGAAAAATATCATCCTCAGAGGGTGGTTGTTGAATACAACGGAATGTGGAAAGTCAGTGATTTTGAGAGTCTGACGCTGCCGGATGGATGGGGAATTGAACAGAAGCTGACTACGGTAGACGCCAGCACGTTTCAGATGTATCTGACGAATTTAAAACCGTTGTTTGTGGAAATGGTCAGGGGTTCGGAACTGGTGCTGTTCAATCGCTGTAATGATATAAAGCCGCTGGCAGGCTACCGCAGAAGTGTGAAAGTGGTAAGCCCGCAGGCCGAAGTCATTTTTGAAGACGAAAACGGCGAGCTGGAAAATATTTTTGAAAATGATGTTCCCTATGATATGGATGCACCTGTCATAGAGATTCGTCCGGAGGATTATGGTATCTGGTATGTGGATGTGATGGAGCATCCGGAGAAATATAAGGGAAAGACTGTGGAATATACGGCACGGGTATTGAAGCCGCGGGCATTTTCGGGAAAAATGTTTCTGCCAGGCCGGATGGCTATGACCTGCTGTGCGGATGATACATCATTTCTTGGCTATGTATGCAAGAGTCCTTATGCCTCCAAGCTGAAAGCAGGGCAGTGGGTAAAGGTACGGGCAAAAATTGGGTATTCAAGACTTGCCTTATACCGTGGAACAGGACCAGTGCTGGAGGCAGAACATATAGAACTGGCAGAGCCGATTGAAGAATTGGTATACTTTAATTAGAAGAACCATTTTCCATAACCGCCATATATTAGAATAGAGGAAAAACAGGAGAGATTCAATTTTATGGCGATTGGTTATTTGATCATTCAGGCACGGACTGCAAACGGAGCCATCCCGCTGAGTGGTGTGCAAATCAGCATTTTAGATGAACAGGGCGGCAGCGTCCAGGAACTGACAACAGATGAAAGCGGGGAAACAGAAGTGGTTTCTCTGGAAACAGTGGATAAGAGTCTTTCTCTGGAACCTGACTATACCGGAACACCCTATACAGCTTATGATATACTGGCGCAGGCGTCAGGCTTTGACACACTCTTTATTTCGGGGGTTCCAATATATGAAGGCGAAACAGCTATCCAACCGGTTATGCTTGTACCGATGGAGGAGATGCAGCGCAGTCCGGTGGTAACAGAGATTGTAATTGGAAAACCTGCGGTTGTTATGGATGAGGAACGTTCTCAGGAGGGACCGAGTGCAGAGCCCCGAATACTGCGGCAGGTTGTGATTCCCAATCCGATTACGGTACATTTGGGCAGCCCCTCTTCTTCTGCGTCAAATGTGCAGGTTTCATTTCCTGATTACGTAAAAAATGTGGCCAGCAGTGAAATTTATCCGACTTGGCCGGATGCGGCGCTGAGAGCAAATATATATGCCATCATTACGTTCGCCCTGAACAGGGTATTCACGGAATGGTACAGAAATCACCGCTGATTCAATGTTCAAAGAGCATTATGTTCAATGATTTGAATATTAAAATAACTGGGAAAAACTCATATCAGATTTGTAGTTAGACAGGACAAGCAATCCGATTGTATTTTTGCTAGAAGTAATCATATTATCCATGATGTTATAATGGAACAAACAAGACACGAAAGGAGAAATCTGATATGGGAAAACAAAATAGTGAAACACCAAAATATGTGAACCGTCTCATGGAATTTGTAGAAGAGAATGGATATGTACCAACGGTATTCAACGCATACAATAAGATTGCTTATGATGATATTGCACCTTGTCTTTTGCTGAACTGTGGTTCTCTGTCTGGTAAAAATTCTGTTATGGTTGTCACACAAATTGAAGAGAATATTTAAAAAGAATCACCTGAACATTATACATATTTTGTTCAGGTGATATTTTTCAGAAAAAGAGCTTGTGTTTTTTCAAGTGCTTTTTCGCCTTTAAAAAGGGTCCAGGGAATCTCCCTGGCTTACGACTAACAGGTTAGTCTAGTAAGTTAAACCAACGTAGTTGGTAAATGCTGCTGGGTTGGCGATAAATGAAAAACTGCAAAGTGCTTATGAAATTGGAATATACCATATTAAAATTAGAGCGAACGAAAGGAGTGATAATTTTATGTATGGCATATTGCGAACAAATAAAATTAAATTGAACAGCATTACAAAAAGATATCAGAAGCATATTCAAAGAGAATCGAATTACTACCATTCAAATCCTGATATAAATGTTGATAAACAAAATGAAGATGTAATACTTGTATATTCAGAAGATTTTAAGAAGAGCATTTTTGAAGAATTAAAAAAGCATAATATTACAAAAGAACCAAAGAAAAATGCTGTTGGTCTGATTGATGGTGTATTAACTGCAAGTCCTGCTTTTTTTGATAACATGAGCAAAGAAGATGCTATTGATTTTTTCAAAAAAGCATTGCCAATTATTGAGCGTGAGTATGGAGTGATAATTTCAGGGAGCATTCACTGGCAGAGCGAGCTTTCACCGCATTTACATTTCTCTTGTCTTCCTCTTGTTAAAAATCAAGATGGAACTTATAAATTATGTGCCAAAGAAAAAATGGGAAACAGACAAGAATATGTTGCAAAACAAGATAGGTTTTATGAAGAATTTTTTAAAAATTATGGTTTGGAGAGAGGTCAATCTGTGAAAGAAACTTCAAGAGAACACATTGAGCATAATCGTTACAAAGCACAAAAAGCAAAAGAGGAATATTTAAAAAATGCCAAAAAGACAAATGAGCAGAAAGGAGTGAATCAAGAGTTGATTATACAACAGGCAGAACTTGAAAGTCAAATAAAGAGAGACGAAGAAAGACAAAAGGAATTGCTTTCAGAATCGTCTAAAGTCTTAGAATCTTACGAAGAGACGTTAAACTGCATAAATCATCACAAAGAGCAAAAAAAGAGATTGGAGGGGCAAATAGAGAGTTTAGAAGAGGTGTATTTACAATTACAAGACCAACTTTTAGAAATGTCAAATGACAGTGAAATGTATAGGGAACTTCTGAAAAGATCAATCTTTGAAAATGACTATGACAATATGGAAGAATTTAAACAAAGAGTAATTGATTCAGAAGAGGCAAGCGAAATTTGGGAATGTATGCAAGGGTTTTATGACGATTTTATGCAATCAGTTCAAGAAATAGAATATGATGACTTAGAATGGTAACGTAAGGTTGTCAAGGAAAAGGAGGAAGATTTTTGCTGTGCATTTCAGCAAAAATACTCTCCCCTTGACTACCTGGAAGCGGCCAATAAAACAATAGCAAAAAGAGGGTATGGAATAGCACTTTATTTCATACCCTCTTGATTACCCTTATATTATCCGTGGGATTACAGACACGTATATTAATTGATAAAAAGATAGAGCAAGGAGGCTTATTCTCCCTGCTCTTTTTTCTGTATTTCAAGAAGTTGGTCTATCTGTTTTAAAATGTATTCCTGATACACTGGTTTTAGTTTCTTAAAAGTGGAGGCAGCAAGTTCGATTGTAGGATCTGGTTTTTCCTCGAACATGGAACCTTTACCTGTTCTCAACCATTCTTCACTTACATTAAAAATATAATACATTAGTTTAACAATCCTGTCATTGACTTTGTTGTGCTCCAGCTCAATGCCTGCAATATAACCGTTTGACATGGATAATTCCTTTGCAAACTTCGCCTGTGACATATTTAATGCAAGCCGCACTTCCTTTACACGCTGATTGATTGACATGCAGTGCCTCCTTTCTATGTGTGTCTATCATACCACAGTTTTGCTCATATTACAATCATAATGTCAAAGCTGTGCTTGACACACTCATATAACAGTGATAATATACTCATATAGAAAAATCAAGAAAGAGAGGACAAAGATGGAAAATACCATGGCAGTCAATGAGTTTTCATTGAAGTTCCAAAAATTAAGCGAACAGAATCAGAAATACATCCTTGCGATTGAACAAGCCATGCTGTACGCACAGGATTCTGAAAAATCTGTTAAAAAAGGACACAAGGAAAAAAGAGGAGGACAAAAAAGATGAATTACGAAGAGGAAAAAAGAAACCTGACAAAAAACTGATTATGTTTATTGGTCTTACAGTAGTATTTACAGTGATTGCAACAATGGCATTTGATGACAATGGATTTTTCTATAATCTTGTGTTTGGATTAATCATAGGTTTATTCTGCTATGTGCCTGGACGGTTGAAAGGCATACTCAATGTAGGATGGCTTGCTGCAATCGGCATTACAATAGCGTATAATCTTCTCATTGTTTTTCTGATGGATAAACTGGGGACATGGATGTGTATTTTCTGTATTATAATCCCTCTTGCTGATATGGGATATAGTATTTACAAAGTTGTGTCTGCTAAAAAGGATTTATAAATCGACAATGAATGTACATATAAGAGCAGGACGTCTGTTCTGCTCTTACAGTATGAAAGAAAGGAATACGCTATGAAAAGAAAACTATGCAGAGCTTTAATTGCTCTTTCAATGACAGTTGTTTTATTTGGTGTGAGTGCTTGTGGAAAGAATGATGAATCAGAAACATTTCCAACAGAAGCAGAGACTACGGAAGAACCTATAAAAGAGAGTGAAGAAGAGACTGAAACTGAACCTTCAGAAGAAGAAAAAGAAGAGGAATCTACAGAAAACAAAAAGGAAATTGGAGACGGTGAATATAAGATTTACCCTGCTTTCGTAACAACCTTTACTCTCGAAGATAACGTACTCACCATTGAGACCAATGCAGATGTGTTTGAAGATTATGCTATTCCTGAAGAAATGGCAATCAATTTCTCATATCCTCTTGCTGATGACTTTGAGTGGAGTGACAGCACGGCACAGATGACAGAAGATGGCACAGACTGGTTTGAGTGGTTTTCTTTCTACTTTGAGGGCATTACAATGAGTACCGACCGCTTCAACAATGGGCAGTATGGTGATTATTATACTTCTGGTGAAGATTTCTGTAAAAAGAATGCAGTATGGACTATTGTAATTAAGGATGAAAAAGTGGTTAGTATCAGTATGGATCTTGACAATGCAGACAATGAAACATCTGAAACTACACAGAATAGTGAAACATCTGCTAATACTGCACAAGAGAGTAAAACATCTACTGAAACTGTAAGCATTGCAAAGGCAGACGAAACAAAAGAGACGAATGCGTCTGCTGTTTCTTATCCGATTGTATCTGCTCCTACAAGTGAACCTGTTCACGAACACACTTGGGTAGAAAGGTATGGCACGATTGAACATGAGGCTCAAGGAGAAATGAAAGAGATAAAGATTTTGCCTGATATTGATAAAGTTGCTGAACCATTATATTATAACTGCAACTATTGCAAAGAACAATTTGCCACTGCGGCAGATGTCGTTGATCATCAGAAAACTTTTATCGGCATTGATAATGACCATGCCAGGAGTAGCACTCTGACCTATAACGGCGAACCTGATTATTATTATGAATATGAATGGGTTGAGACTTCTCCCGCATGGACTGAAACTATTGTCGTTGGTTATGAATGCTCTACTTGTGGTGCTACAATGTAGCAAATACAGAAAAGACTTACATTAAAAGTGTAGGTCTTTTTTATTCTCTTCTTTTATATATTTTTTAATCTTTTATTTGCTCCCTATGCTGGGAGCCGAGCTTTCACGAAAACAAGTTTTCGTGAAAAAGTTATTTAAAGGAAAAAGCAATAGTAATATTTTAATTTGTTAATTTTTTTAAATGTTTTTCCCAAATTAGTCCAGAGCAAGAGCGAATTGAGCAGAGTACCCCACCCCATCAAGCCAAAAAATTTTAGTATGCCCCTTAAAAAAGCAAACAAAAAAATTTTTTGGCTTGATGGGATGGGATGTAATGTATTAGTCCGTCGCTGTCGCTCACGTCGCTTTCATACACTTGGATTACTTAAACTTATTCGCGCTCATCTGCCCTTGCTTAAAAGTAACCACGAACCACCGGCGATTAAGCCCAGAAGTTCCACCAAACCTTTTACCGTAGTTCTCACGGGATCGAGACTATGTTTTTAGATCGGTCCGCCACTAAGACCTTTACCCTTTTGTTTACTTACGAAAAAAGGTTTTCATATTATCGTAAATCGCTACAAAATTTCATCTTACATAGTTATTCATCATACTTTTTACCAACTATTCTTTATGTATATTTATCATTAAAATTTTTACCAACATTTTTAATATTCATTTAAAACCAAAAACTGTACCAGTTATTTCAACGCTTATTCAAATTTACCAGTCTGTTTATGTTTGAGGGATATTTTGTATTTATTTTATTTTCTGATTTTAATATGAATTTTTTTATTCTTAGGGAACGAAAAAAACAAAAAAAATCAAGAAAAAATGAGAATTTTTTGTGAACATTTTAATTCATGCAATCATACCGAATTGTATCTTCCTTTTTATCAAGGAATCATAATTAAAAAACAGCCTCATATAGAGACTGTTTTAATAATTTAGATTGTCTGTCCTGCAAATGGAAATTATGCCTTTTGGTTTATTAAAATGGCATTTCTTCATTATATGTACAATTATCGTCTATGTGCTTATTTAGCAAAGCTATTATGTCCTGTATGTCACAATATGATTCAGAACAGAGATAAGGGGAACAATATCGACAGCAGTTTTTTTCTAATACGTCAAGTATTTCTCCGTATTCTTTTCTGGTTATTACAACCATATTATCACCTCTTTCAATTCTTTATTTTCATAGGATTAACCTTTGTCTTTGTTGAGACAATATTAATATGAATTATTTTTTGGAAAAGATTTGAAATAAACAAAAAAGGACATATCCCTATACTGGAATGTCCTTTATGCTCAAATAATTATGAAATAGTTCGTGTGTTATACAGATACTGCTCCATATCACAGATTTTATAAAATTCAGTCGCTTCTTTTCCCTCTTTTACCCATTTATCAAAATTATCCATTAAATCATTATTATATAACTTTAGACAGCGTACAATCTCCTTTCTCCCACCACTTGATTTAAGCAACAGTCTTTCAAAATCCACTGGAAATATCATAGGAACTTTACAGAGAATACAGGCAAGTTCCAAATCTCCCCTCTTTTCATATCTGTGAATCAGTTTATCAAAATTCTCTGGTACTGACCGATTCCTTTTTACTATTTTTGAAATAGAAAAATTTTTATCAAAAATTTCCAATTCCTTTTTATAATTGAGTGTCTGCTCATAACTGGTTGCTTTCATGTGGAATCCCTTTTTACTATATCCGGCCATGGACACAGCAACATCCTCTGAAATCTGAAAAAGTTCATATAACCAAAATGCCACTCGAAAGGTCCTTGTATACTCACTTCCTATGCGTCCTCTATTGTCTGGAATGTCTTTTTCTTCCAGACGTTCCACAAGGTCAAATGCCCTATTGTATTCATTTAATGGGCGTGGCATAAAATCAAAACCAATCGTACTAAACTCTGACAAACTGCTGTTCCTGGCATAATTGGGAAATAAGACACCGATCTTTTCTTTTCTGAATATTCTATAATAGTTCTTAATACTCTCACAGTCCCCAAACACGTTGATAGAGTTTATTGTAATAGTCGTATTGTAAGGAGGGGCTGAATTATCCTTTGCTTCTTTTCTCGCCTGTTCTATAATACAGTCTAACTTATAGTGCATTCCGTCTCTTTTGCTCGTTATTACATCCACCTGGAGAATCTGGTCAGGATTGAAAACCATATTATCAGTTATCAATCTGCTATCAGGAATCTGTTCTTCTTCTGGGACGTAAAACATATAATTTTGAAGTGTTGTTACAATATCCATATAGTCACTGTACAATTTTGTATTTGAGAAATTTTCTGTCAGTTCATTCTTTTTGTGCCCTGTCCGTAGGCTGGCATATCCATATATATGTTCTTTTACCATAGTATTCCCCCTGTTTTTTCTCTAATTATAAATCAAAAAAATATTTTAGTCAACCTACAAAAAGTGGTTGACAAATAATGTGATAGTGTGCTACAATATAGTCAACCTACAAATAGTGGTTATTCTTTTATGTGTTAGGATGACATGCATGGGAAAAGCTGCACATAACGTAATTGCAGGGAAATGCGGG